>JAYSPR010000298.1:0-1234 GCA_043721975.1 Bacteriovoracaceae bacterium | reverse complement strand
CGTCGGTGATGGAAAAGTGAGTGTTAAAAAAATTCTTTATATGCAAGATTCTGCGGATAATAATAGTGGAGTCTATACCGTCGTAGGAAATGCAAAGTCTCTCAAAGATGGCAGCTTAAAAGTTTCTGATTTACCACCACTCACCGTATGGAAAGATGATAAAGGTCGAATCTGGTCTTTGGATCACAGAAGGCTTGCAGCTTTTGAATTGTCTGGTGTCGTCAATGAAGTTCCCGTTCGATTCGCTTCAAAAGAAGAAGTCCAAGGTGATTTTTATAAATTCAGTAATGCCGATGAAGGCCGTTCTATTATTATTCAGCTCAATGACAGTCCTATGGCCTATATTTTAGCCAAGCCAGATTAAATGTATAAGCAATGTCTTAAAATAATTTTTTAATTTCAGCTTTAAATTTATATTTTATCGAGTAACGTATCACCTTCTACTTAATTATTTCAGGAGATGAATATGTTTAAATTACGATCAATTTTTTTAGCATTAGCTTTAAGCGCAAATGCTTTTGCTTATGCACCAATGGCAAAAACAATGGCACCTGGTTTTTACCGATTTATGCTCGGTGATTTTGAAGTGACAGCTTTAAGTGATGGCTCAGTTGATCTGCCAATGAACACACTGCTTAAAAATATCGAAAAGTTTAAAGCAGAAAAAATGCTCCAATCTGCTTTCCAAAAAACTCCCACTTCAACTCCAGTTAATGCTTACTTGATTAACACTGGCACAAAGCTGGTTCTCATTGATACAGGTGCAGCTGCTTTATTTGGACCAACTTTAGGAAAATTAGTTTCAAACTTGAAAGCTTCTGGATATGAAACTTCTCAAATTGATGAAGTTTATATTACTCATTTACACCCAGATCATGTTGGTGGTTTATTTACAGATAATAAAACAACTTTTCCCAATGCAATCGTAAGAGCTGACCAACGCGACTTCGACTACTGGCTAAGTAAAGAAAACCTGGAAAAAGCACCGGCTGACTCAAAAGGTTTTTTTCAAGGTGCCATGGCTTCTCTCGAGTCTACTAAAGCTGCCGGAAAAATTAAACCATTTGATGGAAGTGTGACTTTAGTAGAAGGAATAAAGAGTGTTAAAACCTACGGACATACTCCTGGCCACGCGGCTTACATGGTCGAAAGTAAGGGACAAAAATTACTTCTCATTGGTGATTTAATTCATGTTGGCTCGATTCAATTCAGCAATCCAGCTGTCACCATTGCC
>JAYSPR010000297.1:0-5967 GCA_043721975.1 Bacteriovoracaceae bacterium | reverse complement strand
TAACCACAAACAGTTTTATTTAATGTTAAGAAGTTGGTTTGAAATTTGTTTAGCAGGCCAGCAATATTTCGATGGGAGCACTATAAAGAGTCAATCTTTAAGGGCATTTTTGCTAAGATTATTTGGTGGAGGAGAAGTCACTGAAGGCCTTTGGAAAATCAGTATTTCTTTTATTCTTATTTATCTTTTTTATCTCTGGTCAAAAATTAAGAGTTTAGATTTAAAATCAAAATGCTTAGGTTTATACCTTGGTATTATTGTTTTTGTTGTGATTATGCCTGAATCACTTCCTTATCAAATTTTTAACTTGATGATTCCAACGACTTTTTTATGTTTGCTTTATTTGAATAATAAATTGAAATATGATGGGAAGCTTTTAATGTATCTTCTGATTTGTTTTTGCTCTTTAGCGACAACAGACTTAGTAGGGCATTATATCGCTGATGCTGTTCAGTACTATTCATTACCCTTATTAGTCTTTTTCTTGTTTTTTTATGTCATGAGAAGTGACTATACTAGTCTCATTGAAAAGCAATTAAATGTAATTAGTAATGTATCTCATTTATGAGCTCTAATTATTATTTAATATCTAAATACTGAGCGTAGTTTAAAGGTAGAGGCAGAGGCCTTAGATTTTTTAAACGCCCTTGATATAAAATATGCGACTTTCGATTAAAACCAAAAAATGCAGTGACATCTTCGGCCAGCATTCGATTCATTTTTATATACATTGAAGTGCGCTCTTCCGAGTCAGGCATAATCGTGGCCTTAGCGTAAAGCTTATCGAATTCTGGATTCACATAACGACTTTCATTCATTCCACCAATATTTGGACTGTAAAAAAATTGCAGCATAGATTGGGCATCTGGATAGAGGGCCGAGAGATTCACTAAATAGAGTACGGTTTTATTCGCTCTCAAGCGCTCTAGAAAGCGAGGCCAGGGACTTGCTTCAAGTTTGAGATTAATTCCAATTTGAGCAAATTGTTTTTGATAAAATTCACCGAGCTGGCGAGCTGTCGGAGAATCAAATAAATCCATAACGATTGGTGCTAGTCCTTGCCCTTCAGGATATCCTGCTTCTTTGAGTAATTTTTTTGCGAGCTCAAGATTAAGACCACGGTATGGATTGATAAAATTTGGCTCATAACCTTTTTGCTGTGAAGTGATCATGGAGTGGGCGGGGCTTCCGGAGCCATTATTAAAAAGTTGATTTAATTTTTCATAGTCAATAGAAGCGTACATGGCCTGGCGCAATTTTTTATTTTTCATGATTGGATTAGTAAAATTAATCCCGACAAGTGAAAGTGAGCTTTCAGAAACAACGTTAAGTTTGTAGCCCTTTTTTTTGAATTCTGAACTGAGCTCTTGGTTGACAACGACACTAGTGAAATTATCTTTTGGAACATTGATGAATTCAATTTCCCCGTTATTAAATTTAAGGAATTGAGTTGTCGCTTCTTTAATGACTTCCACAACCACTTTATCAACTAATGGAAGTTTTCTTCCTTTGTCGTTTGTAAACTCTTCAAGACCAGGTGAGGCATCAGCAGGGTAGTATTTTTCTCTGAATGTTGGATTTTTTGTGTAAGTGAATTTTAGTGAATGATCATAAACGGGAAGAGAATAAGGTCCAGTCCCAACTGGATGATTCAGAAACTCTTTGCCGTAGTGATTAACAACTTCTTTGGCCACAATATAAAAAGCTGGTCCTGAAAGAATATAAGTGATTTGAGGAAAGGGGGCAGTGAGGTGAATTTTTAAGGTATTATTATCTACGGCCTCAAGACCAGAGATATTTTCCTCGTAATTGGTCACAGGCAGTTTAGAGTTTTTGTCTCTCCATTCATTGAGTCCTTTAATTTTTCCATCGACCATGGACCACACTGTTGAGGCCGATTTACTATCGGCAAGTCTTTTGACTGAATAGATGAAATCATGGACAGTCAGTTCTCTGCCTTTCTTATTTGGAAAGGCGACGTCATCTTGAAAATAGATATTTTTTTTGAGCTTAATAGTCAGAGTTAATTGATCCGCAGAATAGATTGGAAGGCTTTCTGCCAAGTTTGGAACCACTTCTTGTGGTGATTTAAGCCAATGATATTCATAGAGCCCTTCATAAATTTTAGAAATTTCATCTGCAGAAGGGAGGTCATCACATTGAATGGGATCAAAGCCTTTAATCTCAGCATAGCTCATCAAATGGAGAGTTTTTATTTCATCTACGTGCTTTTTAGCACAAGAAGTGAGAATAAAAAGTTGGGTTATGATTAGAATGCTAAATTTACTAAATTTAAAAATCACGTTCGCTCCATAAAAATATTGAATCTTAAGTCTAAACTAAAAATTATGAGATGTCTTGATTTTCTATTTAGTAACTATTTTTGGTCTTAGGAACAAATAACCTGAATTGGTTACAAACTCCTTTTTCCTTCTTTTTAACGAACAATTTTTTTCCATTTTGAAGGACGTGATCAATCATAACTTCTTTGGCAAATGGCAGGGGAGCTTCGTGAGTATAAAAATAAACCTCTTCACTTTTGGGCCATGTGATTTTGTTGACTAGTGACTCTGGTGTTCTTACTATTTCAGTAGCAAAGCTCACAGCTTGCGCCCAAATATTTTTTTGCTCATTATTTTGAAATTCAGGACACAAGATTCGAATCAAGGCCTGGTCATCATTGACAGCCTGTGGCCCTTGAATTTCATATTGAACTTCGGGAATATTTTTATGAAGTTTTCCAGTTTTAAATTTTTTTAAAGTATATGAATTCCAAACTGAAAATTGATTCTTTTTTGAAATGACTTGAGCAGCACAATGAATTTTTATGTTTTCTTTTCTTCCAAAATCACTAAGTCCTTTGAGTTTCACGTAGGCCTTATTTTTCATTCCGGGAGCGGGACTTTTTATACCCGTCCAATTACCTAAAAAGGTAAGCCAATTTTGTTCTCTAACTTCGGTATTTTTAGAGGCCAATTCATTTTGCTCTTTGATTGCTCTACAGACAGCAAGACTTCGGTCTGCAATGATTCTACTAATGGCCTCAAATTGAGCTAGACCTTTAATTTGGCAACTGGTCGCTTCACCCCATAAAGTTCTGGCAACTCCGTCAATGGCCGCAGTTTCAATATCATTGATAGGTGAAACATAAGCATCAAAAGAATTATTTTCAATGGGGGGCTGTACTGAATTAATTTCATCTAATTCAGACTGTTTTATTTTAGGATATTTAACCTTGGCCTCTGCCAATTCGATATTTCTTTTTAGTACAAAATTTATGATAGAGCTTGAAAGCAGTTCTCTGTATCGTAAGGCAAAGGGACCTAGTTTGGGATTAGGTAACGCGATATTTTTTAAAAAAGGAGGATCTTTTATCCAAGAACGTACAATTTCAGAAGTTGCTCCTTTTTTTCGAACAAGTTTTAAAGCCTCTCGGGCACTTGTTCGATAAGCTTTTTCAAGTATTCCTAAATCATAAGTTCGAAATAAACTGAGTGCATCTTTAATTGCTGGTTTTTTAATTTCTTCACGACTCTTATCTAATAACTCATAAAAATGCTGGTCAGCTTTAAAAGGGAGTTCAGAGTTTTTGATTTCCATATCCATTTGCTTTGACTCTAATTTCGATATGAAGTCAGGGCTTGATATCATATCGTTAAATCGTGTATCAACAAATGATTTTTTTAAGAATTTATCCTCAAGCTCGTCCAAGACAATCATCAGATTTTCTACTTCTGAGATAGCCTGGAGTAATCTCATGCTTTCTGAGTCCATGCGAATTTTTTTTGCAAGAACGCTAGTATTGATCTGGGCCTTCTTTCTTTTGAGTTCAAAATAATGTTTCCATTCATCTTGAAGTGCTGAGGCATTAGGGTCCCGGATACACGAGCCAATTTGAGGAGTGCCAAAGGCCGAGCTTGTATAAATCAAGGTGACAAGTGTAAGTAATTTTAAATTAAGCATATAAAAGTATTATAAGCGAATTTTTGAAATGGATCAGGCCATAAAATAGTAAATATTTAAGCCGTATCTTGACTTCTTTAGTCTTGATTCGGCCTAAAATGTAAATTGTAAAATTAATCGATTGTGAAAAGTAAAGACTCTCTACCAGAGCATGCAATCGCAATTTTCTTTTTCGCCCCTTGAGTCACAATGGCAATATCATTAATCACACAGGCACTAGAGAGCCCGTAGCTTGCTAAGTTTATTTCTGTCCAGTTGGCCCCTGCATCTTTCGTATAAGAAACGTATGAACTTCTAAAACATGCAGATGCTTTGACATTCACGTCCGAGCCTAGAGTTCTTAGAAGGCGACGTTGACAGCTTTGCAGTGGAGCTGTCGCACTCAAACTTGAAAAAGTGAATGCATCGTCGTTAGAGTAATTTAATTCACCAGTGCGAGAGATAACGAGAATCGATCCATCACTAAATCCTTCTAGACCTGACGGTGTGGCGAATGTTAACTTCGCTGTAATATTTGATCTCGTTCCAGTGCTCAGGTCAGTTTCAAGAACAGTGTTACTAGTTGGGATGATCCATGAGAGGTCGGCATTTGTACTGCTCACAACTCCATCAGGGTTTTGTAAACTCATAGCGATCACAGTCGAAGGAATACTCGCAAATGATGATCCAGAGTTAGAAGACCTGTAAGTTGCAGTGTTGCCATGGAAAACCATTTTTGTACTATTATTTTGGTTAACAGCGACGATTGGTGCAGGTGCCGCTAAGCTTGAATTTAAGTTTGTCTTAGTTCCAAGTCCATCAATTGAGAAAAAGTTTTGTGTACATCCAGTACCTGATGTTCCGTCAAAAGCATACGAGTAGACGTACAATGGATTATTCTTACTGACTTGAATACGCGGAGGTAGAGCACATGCCGTTACATAGTTCAGCATATAACTTGATGTGACTCCACCATCTGTACTCTTATAATAATTTTGGTTAGCATCAACACCATAGAAAGTGGCACTGTCAGCAGAAGCTAAACTTGAAAGAGTATGAGTTGTATCTGGAGAATAAACTGGTTGAAAGTTTGCTCCATCAAGTGAGATGAAAGCTTTGTTGGATATAATCACACCAACAGTTTGACCATTTCCAGAAACAGATATGGCCTCTTTACCATCGAGTGTAAGTGAACTTAAAGTTTTAAAGACGGCAGCTGTACCAAATCCAGAGCTGGCCGTCTGAACTTCAACGTTTCCAGCATTTTGTTGTAAGCGCCAAGCTACGCCACTGTTTTGAATATCCCAGCGTCTCAAATTATCATTAAAATTATTTGAGTTAGACCAAGTCTCTCCATAGTTGATTGTATAATAATTGTTGCTCGAATAAATTCGTCCAGGAGTAGCAGGATCAAATTTCAATTCAACATCTGAAATTTTTAAGAAACCTACAGAGTCAGCTGGTGCTGTCGGAGTAGAAAGAGTAGGGAAAGAAATAGTTTCTAAACTTAAACCCGCATTTTGCGAAAGAATAATTGAGTCATAGGTCGAAGCTGTAAATTCTAAGTTTTTGTTATAAATTGGATCTAAGAAAACGTTCATTGAAGCGCCGTAACCGGAGAATGTTTGCTTAAGTGACCATGATTCACCACGGTCATTTGAGTAACGAAGATAAGATGTTGAAGCGTTCAATTCTTCCATTAGATAGAGTTCATTTTTACTAGTAATGACGAGTGGTACACGTTTGAAGCTCGTTACTAATGTTCCAATACTACTTGTAACAGATGGACAAGCGCCTGGCATTGGTGCGCGATCAATGCGATAGATTTCACCACCACTCGTAATGAAAGCAAGTGGAGTGCTTGAATTAGATGTGACAATTCTAGAAGTCGCATCATAAGTGACCTGACATTGGAATTCCCAAGTGGCCCCACGGTCTGTA
Source organism: Bacteriovoracaceae bacterium (assembly GCA_043721975.1). Lineage (GTDB taxonomy): Bacteria > Bdellovibrionota > Bacteriovoracia > Bacteriovoracales > Bacteriovoracaceae > Bacteriovorax. The sequence goes on along the minus strand of JAYSPR010000297.1, from coordinate 84 downwards.
CTTAAGAAAACACGTCCACGTTTTGTGCTCGCATATAATCTTGGTGTAGAACTTTTTGAAATAGCGATATCATGCCATTCATCA
>JAYSPR010000296.1:0-4404 GCA_043721975.1 Bacteriovoracaceae bacterium | reverse complement strand
TCCCAAATTGTTTATTGTTTGCTTCCACTAAAAGCTTTCCGACCATCTCTTTTGCCTCCTGATCTTTTGTAACATCAATAAAAAACTTGTCCTGGCCATCTTTATATTCTTCCTTGTCTTCATTTTTATTTTCCTTTGCATCTTTTCTTTTTCTTCCTCGCCTTTTTTCTTCCTGGCCTTCAGTACTTTTATTTTCTTCTACTTCATTAATTTCCATAATACTTACTCCTACTTTCTCTAATTCTTATTCTCTTAATTTTCTTTCGTATCCCCGTGCTTTCTTAATATTTTTCCTTAATTGACCACCTTCTCATACTCATGTTGTGAGAGGGTGGTCAATTAAGGGTCTTCAAAATATTTAATGAAAGCACGGGGATACGATCTCTCTAAAAATGCCTCCGTCACACTTAAACACCAAATAATCGTGAACTTCTTTGCAAGTTCTCACAGTAGATCACCCAAATTTTTCTTTTGTCCTTTATGTGCAACTTCAGAATCTTTAATGTCAGTCATCTTTTTCATTATTCTTTGATTAAAAATTAAGACGACTTTTTCTTTTAATTCCACCTTCAGATGATCAAAATCAGAGTCAACAATAAGTTCGTTTAATCTTTTTTGATAAGACTCAAAGGCCGGACGATCAGCAAAAAAATAAAAAACATAATCGTATTCAGTGGCCTTAGCATAATCAACAAGTTTATCAAAAACTCTTTTTCGATCTTTTCTCCATAGCTCAATCTCGATGGCCACATTAAAATCGTTGCCATTTTTTGAAATTAACAAAAGGGCATCAGGCTCAATCGCATGATGATTCCAACTTGCTTTGGTTTTAAAATCATGAGGAAGTTTAGCTGATTTCACACTTTTAAAAGAATTCAGACTTGAAACAACAGTTGATACCACGGCATCATGACGAACATTTTCTTCGTTAAACTTTTCAATTCCCAATTTTTCTATAAGTGAACTAGAAGGATAAACAATTTTATTAAATCCTTTTTGAAGTCTTGATCTCAGAACTCCGGCCTTAACGAGCCTTAATATCCTTTGCCTAAAAGCACTCTCTGTTTCCAATTCTGCAACTAGACTTTTTAAAGTATCCGTTTTCATAGCCCGCCAACTATAAATTGCTTCAATGATATCTGAATTTTTTTGCAACATAATTTCATTAATCATAGGCCTCCTTTTTTTGGTCTTTGATGGCACGATTTTTTATTTAGCTCGGCCACCGGCAAGCTCTTATCAACTTCGGTGACATCTTTAAAGGCATTAGAGTTTCTGGCATCTCTAATATTTAAGACAACCAAGCTTTTTTTCCCGTGCTCTAGTAAAACACTTTGTCCGATGTTGATATTTTTAAAAATATCAGGATGACAAAGATATTCATGTCCTGTGCGAATTGTTCCCCGCCCTGACTCTGATCCATCTTCTGTAGCAAGTGTCGTTTTTTCAGCTAAGTAAGTTCCGCAGGCCGACGCTAGCTTTTCGGCATTATCAGTATGAGTTTGTCTTTGAATAAACCAATTTGAATAAGATTCAAAAAGCTGCTTCATTAAAACTTCACTATGCCCGATCATTTCAACGTCAGAATAGGATTGAACCGCAGTATAGACGTTAATTCCACTTGAGCGGCATTTATTTACTAAATCTAGAAAGTCAGAAAAAAGCACCGATCCAGCTTCATCAATAAAAAGTCCAATGGGACGCTTTCTCGCCTCAAGTGAATCTTCAAATTCTTTTCCAATCCAGTCGGATAAAATCATGGCCTCACTGACAAAAAGTTTTCCAATGGTTTTTGCAATGTCAGAATAGCCTTGGGTTGAGCATCCAATATAAATGCATGCCTTTTCCCTCCATGCTCTTTTTAATGTCATTGAAGATTTTCCAGCGACAGTGCACTTTTTAAATAGTTTTCCAAAGTCAGAATTTAAAAGAAGCTGGAACTGAGTAATTAATCCCGAAGTCTTTTCATTGTCATGTTCTAGTTTTAATTTTGCATAGATGTCGTGAAGATCAAATTCAACTTCTTTTGCTGATAATTCAGTTAAGACTTCATCTAAGGCCCGCTTTGATTCATTCAAATAATACTGATTAGGTTTGTCCCCCCAATCAAACCCACGCATAATCATGGCTATTCGCTGAGTATTGGTCATGTCTAGAATGGGATTAAATGACACGGCTTCTTTATCAAATTCAGAAAAGATGTAGTACTTTCTTCCGTAATAGAGACAAAGCCTTTTGAAATATTTAATCGCCTCTCTACTGCCTTTTGGATCAATAAATATGATCGCCTGCTTTTTTTGCAAGCAGTTTTCTTGAAGGATATTAATTAAATTGCTTTTCCCCCAACCAGATGCCCCAACGATAAAAGTATTCATGCTTGGATTAAAATATTCTAAGGGATAAGGACGATTGAGATTTATGGCCCACCCTAAATGGGCCTCATCAAGCGTCTGTCTTTCACAATCAAGCATTGAAGTGTCAATTCTCATATAATTCGTTTTTGTTAATAGATTAAATTTTCCTCCTTTAAGTAATTTTGGAAGCTCTGTCGTGCCTTTAGTAATAAGAACTTGAAAAAGCTCTGTAGTCGCCTCAACCAATGGAGTAAAAAAATCTCCTGCTACGACTGTATCTTTTGATTTACTCATAATCTACTTCCCATGCTTTGTGTTTTTCTATAGTGATGGCCTTCCCATTTTCTAAGCGTTCTACACGCTCTGGAATTTCATGCTCTATAATAAATGGCGATTGCACTTTTCCCTTTAGATACTCTGGCAATGGCCCTGATTCTAGTTTGTACTTTTTAGAGTCTTTTATAGCTCCAAAATTTACTCCCATCTTATTAACTGGTGCTAATTCATAAGGTGACTTACTAACTCTTGATCTGCCATTTTGAATCATAGTAGGCAGATCTCTATTTTCTGGGTCATCAACAAAAAATAAATATCCAAGGCCTGCACCAAGCAAAGCACCAAGACTTCCCCATATGGCCATATTAGGAGCAATTGATTCTTTATTGGGACTAAGAGTAACACTTCCTGCAACCCCTAAAGACATTCCAGATAATCCGCCATAAAAGACTGATCTTTTCATCGTTGAACACGAAGTTGTGGTGAAAAGCACCATGCAAATAGAGATTGTCACAGCAACTTTTATAAATAACTGTCTATTCATTTTTTAAACCTCTCTTGGAAATAAATTAAAACAGGTCTCCCTGCATAAATGACCGCTTTGGGCTCCTTGGTTTTCATTTCACTATTCATAAGATCATTTGTTTCATCCAGTGAATTTAAAACACCATTAGTAAGCCGATTTTTTCGGTTATTGACTACCAAATCACCATAGGGTGAACTAAGTCTTTCTGTTCCTATTTCAATTAGCCCCCTTGAAAAGGCGGTAGCAATACTAGCGGCCATAAACTCTTCTTTTCCTGAATAAACCTCATCAGCACGAAGACCACTTGAACCATCCAAATTTAAAAGAGACACTTGGACATCAAATTCCTCATGATCATTTGGCGTAATTAACTTATGACAGGCCGACATGACTCTTTTAAATTTTGTGACTCCACGACAGGTGAATCTTGATCCATAGGGTAAATATTCACCGTCAGCAACTTCCACAATTAAAGGAGACTCTAAATTGGTCGAAAGTACGGAGTTTAATAAAATACCCTTCATGACTGTTCCTGTTTTAAAGTCATATTGATTGGTAAAATCCCAAACACCTGAACTTTCCTGATACTTTCCTAAGAGACCTTCGATTTTCTGTCCTTGAAGATTTAGTTTACTCATGGCGATATCTAGGCCATTTACTCCAGTCTGAGATTTCCTTTTTAAAACCGACTTACTCATCACGACTGTCTCCTTTTTTCTTTTGGGTTGAATTATTTTAAGCTCTGACTCATCTGCAAATGATTTCATCGTCAAAAATAAAAAAATCAATAGAATAAAACTCTTCTCTGTTCTTTTTAACCTCATCAGTTCCAAACCCTTTGGTTATTAATTAAAATAGGACTACCTTTTGAAAAATACCCATCACGCACGACTTCCATTCCATTCACATTTATAGGAATTTGGGATTTATTCACCACCCAGGAAGAAGTTTCACCTTCAAAAACTTTATAAGAATCAGTCTCTAGCTTTTTTTCAAAGCTTCGATTAACGACTCCTTCATAAATATTGACGAATGAATGTGAGCTTTTCGAATCAGGGTCTTCCTTTATCTTAAACTGATAATGATGATCTTTTGTGATCACGATCATATCAGTTTCAATAAATTGCTTTAGAGGCCTCATCACAATAATTTTTTGACTTCTTGCTCTGTGAAGATCGAAGTCTCCTTCTCGCCCTGCACTGATATATTCAACAGGTTCATCAAAAACAAGAGTCGTTGGATGATTGG
>JAYSPR010000295.1:0-5508 GCA_043721975.1 Bacteriovoracaceae bacterium | reverse complement strand
AACGATGACTGGAGTGCCTGTTGTTGCCCTAAGAGGAAAAACTCAAACTGCTTCGAGAATTGATGCCTACAATTTATTGACTGATACAAGACCTGTGAGAACAGGACCTAGAGGAGATGCTTGGATCGTAAAAGCCTTAAGTACTGCTTTAGAGTCTGATCATCCTTATGCAGATAATATGAGTGTAACAAAAACTTTGACTGTCCCTGGTGCTAAATACATCAGAGTGAAAGTGGTTCGTTTTGATTTAGAAAGTGGCTATGATTATTTAAGAATTGCTGATTCAGCCGGGGCCACTGTAGAGAAAGTTTCTGGTGTAGGAGCTAATTATACAACCGACTACGTTGAGGGGGATACAGTGACAATTAATTTTGTGACTGATAGATCAATGACGAAGTGGGGATACCTCATCCAAGAAATTGAATATCAATAAAATAAAAAGCAAAAAAAAACCACTCGTAAGAGTGGTTTTTTTATTTAAATCAAATTGAAATTTTAATTATTCAAAAAGGTGTGCATTTTTTCTTACGTACTTAGTGATTGAACCAACTTTATCAAGTGTTCTAATTGCACTAGCTGAAAGTCTTAAACGAACAACAGAATTAGTTTCTGGATCGAAAACTTTTTTAGTGTGAAGATTGACTTGTTTTTTAGTCTTAGTTCTATTGTTAGCGTGAGAAACTTTGTTGGCCACTAATCTTCTTTTACCAGTTAAATCACATGTGCGTGCCATAAAAAATCCTTTATAAAGATAAGAGTTATTTGTTAAATTCTTAAAAAGAGTGGATAAATTAACTCAATAGGGGCAGTTTGACAAGTAACTTTTGACACTAAAGCCATATTGCGCATTGCTCTCTTTAAGCTTTTTATGAACACCAGCCTGCAATAACAATCCGTTCTCCCTCTGTAACGGCCGTAACCATGTGTTCAAATCCATAAATTCCAGTTTTAAAAAGAATGATTTTTCCTAATTTTTGGGTAGGGATTGTCTTAAAATCACTATCACTTTTTGACTTAAATCTTAGGTGACCTCCGCTTAGGGAGTCTGAGTTTCGAGTCAGAGATAAGGAAAATCCTAAAATTCTTGACCCATCGTCATGCCAAATACCGTCTTCGTCGGCATGTTCCCCTAAAGAAGAACGAATTGCAATGATGTGTTCGATTTTTTGGAAGTTGAGATATTGAGATAAAAAGACAAAGAGTTCACCACCTGGTTTTTCTGCTTCTAAGAAATATTGGTCGAGATCATTCCAGTTGCGATTGTCTAAATACACGAAGACTTCTTCGTTAAGAGGAAAATCATTTATGATTAAATGCTGGTTATTCAATTCTGAGCTATGAATCATCTTCTTTGTCTTCTTCCATACATTCATAAATTTTATTTTCATGAACTCCTGATTGAATTAAGAGATCTTTTACTTTGCCAAGAAGCCATAGCCTTGTCGGTCTATTGTAGCGAATTTTGTTGTCAAAACTGGTCACAAAATCTTCATGAAGAAAATCCGACTCAGGATAATTTTTTATAACCTGGTGATAAACGTTTTTAGTAAATCTTACGACTCCAATGGAGACATAACGAATGAATTCAGTAGGCATCGATAAACTTAATTGAGAGAGAAGTTCACGGTAAGATTCAATAACAGTATTGTCAAAAATAATGGGATCGAGGTGAATACCTATTGGATGACCTAATTCATGAAGCTCACTGATGGCCTTGAGTCTCGCTTTGAGTCCAGGTGTTTTTAAGTCATTTTTTTTTGTGCGATTTTCTGGTGCGAGCGAAAAACTAATAACAATATTTTCTGAAGGACTAAGCTTTATGAGTTCTTTTATGTTAACTGATTTTGTTCTGAGTTCTAAGTATGCGTTGGGCATGGATTTAAAAAGATCAAAATAAAAAGGCAATTCCCCTGTAAGATGAGTAAGGGCGAGCGAGTCACTGTATTCCCCTGCATGAAACCAAACTTTTTGACCTGGATTTTTTTGGGCATGTTCTGTTGTGATGCGCTTAATTTCATCGCCTATCTCGTCATGATTTAAAAAAATGACAATATCGGGGGATTGAAAATAGCCTTGAAGATAACAATAGTTGCATTCGTAAATGCAGTTATAAGCATGAACGAAATAATAGTGAGGTTCTCCAGAAAGTCCGTAGGCAGGAGGGGCGATCTTAACAAGTTGTCCTTTTTTTTCACCTACAAATAAATTGAGATTGGTTCTTTTTTGCAAGTAAGGTTTTTTGACTCTGCCAAAAACATCTTCAACTTTTAAAATGAGCTTAAATTCACTATCAGGAAAGCGAGTTTTTAATTCTAAAACTTTTGGATGGAGACTAAGGTGAGATTCAACAAAGATTTTTTCAAACATCATCTTTTACATCATTTTCTATCTGACCATTAAAAATATCTTTTATTTTTTGCATTTGAAATTGCTCAAGAGCAAGCTGTAGTTTTTTTTGATCGCGAAGAGTATGCAGGGTCATCGAAAGTTGGACATGACTAGACTCTAAATCGGGGTCAGTGTGAACACTTATTCCCGCTTCAGTGAGAGGCATGAGGGCCTCCTTGATTTTATTTTTTATTTTAAATTTGAGTGGATTATTTAATTCATCAAGTGAGATGAGAAGTTTTCTGGAGAGATCTTTAGGAGTACCTTGATTTTCATTTTTTAAATTAAAATCTTCACAGTATGAAATAAGATCATTGTCATCAATGAAAATATCTTTAAGTTTTAAAGAACGAAAAAGAGCTTCAAGTTGGCGCTGTTGTGTGAGAGTAAAATGAAAGGCACGATGTTCTTTTATTTGATTAAAGGCATTTTGTGCTGGAAATGTGGGGGCTAAAGGTTTCGTCAGATTTAAAAAACGTAACCATTCTTCTAATAATAAATTGGAATAGAGTTGGGCTTCCGATTTCACAATTTCACAGAAATCAGTTTCTTCTACTTCATCTGAAATAACTTTTAAGCCCAGCCCTTCAATTTTAAAAAGATGGCAGGCGCTTAGTACTGACCACAGTTCGCGGTCGACGATATCGGCAAATGCAGCTAATTCTTCTTTTTCTTTTGGGTCAGTCACTCGATGAAAGCTCGTTAAGCAGTCTATCTTAGTGTGATGAGTTGTCGTAAAAGATTTAAATTCTATTTTTTTAGAGCTATGAGCGTAGCTCGATCTTACCCATATAAGATCATTGCGTTTTAACTTTGGTGATAGGCTTCCAGCGATACCAATATTGATAACTTGATTAATTTTTTCTTTATAGACTGCTAAGACCGCCACGGTTTTTTCACTAGCTTCTTTGTTTCCTTCACCTGTTATAAGAAGAAAAGTGTGAGCTTCTTCAGAGAAAAAAAGTCCAGAAAAGTGGAAAGCTATAGGGACATATTGATCTTTTTGCAAGAAAGCTTGAGCTTCCGCACGATGGGCAAAAACTAAAAGCTTCATACTTCATTCCTCACTCATATCTCAATGCATCTATGGTTTGAATACGAGCAGCTTTTCTAGCAGGCCACACTCCAAATCCAAGCCCCGTAAAAAAAGAAAGAAAAAATGCTGGAGGTATAATCCAAAATGGAGGTCGCATATCAAAGCCAGGAAGGAAAAAATGAAGAGTATAGGTAATAACAAGTGAAATGAGTATTCCTACCAGACCACCAGAAACAGAAATGACTACTGCTTCAATAATAAATTGTTTTAAGATGTCACTTTGTCTGGCACCAACAGCTCTTCTGATACCAATTTCACGAGTTCTTTCAGTAACAGAAACGAGCATGATATTCATGATACCTATTCCACCAACGAGCATTGAAATAAGAGCAATGGCCCCCAATGCATAAGTGAGCATATTTAAAATAGTGTTCATACTATCAAGCATAGTGACTTGGGTGATGGTGGTAAAATCTTCTTCACCATTATGTCGTTCTTTTAAAATAAGAGTAATATCTTTAACAGCATCATCAAGACCGTTTCTACTTTTTGAAGCGGCCCTAATCCCAAAAAGTCTGTCGGTATTAAATAGTCTGAGAGCGGACTTGGTGGGAATGAAAACCATGTCATCCACATTGAAGCCCATTTTATCACCAGTGGGTTTGATGATTCCAATGACTCTGTGTTCACTGTCATTAACTTTGACCAACTGGCCTAGTGCTGAAAGATCTCCAAAGAGATTTTTTTTCACATTGTGACCTAAAACGACAACACGCTTGCCGGATTCATCATCTTCTTTGGAAATAAAATTTCCTTGAATGATAGTCATATTAAAAATTCTAATGAACTCATCATTCGCACCGAGAATATTGATGTTATTTGTAGAGAGATCAGTCTTGACTACACCAGCACCGAACATGACTCCAGAAACAGCGGAGAGAGAAGTGGCATATCTTTTTAAGGCCTCAACATCACTTAAAAGTAATTTACCTTTACTCGATGAGACGGGAGGTCCCATGGTCGATTCTTTATCCGTCCGACCTGGTTGAATCAAAATCATGTTAGTGCCGAGACTTTCAAATTCATTGGTGATGTATCTTTTAGCTCCTGTACCAACTGAGACGAGTAAGATGACGGCAAGAACACCGATAATCATTCCGAGCATTGTAAGCATAGAACGAAGTTTGTTTTCGACTAAGGCTTCAAAGGAATTAACGACAATTTTTTTCATGATCATGTCAGTCTGTCCTCAGTAATCTTTCCATCATACATTCGAAGAATTCGCTTACACCTGCTGGCCACATTGTTATCGTGAGTGACGATGATAACAGTTACACCTTGAGAATTAAGTTCTTTAAAAAGATTGAGAATTTCTTCAGAGGTTTTAGAATCTAAGGCCCCCGTCGGCTCGTCTGCTAAGAGAATTTTAGGATTATTCACTAACGCCCTGGCAATGGCCACTCGTTGGCGTTGTCCACCAGAAAGTTCGTTGGGTAAGTGGTGAACTCTTGAGCCGAGACCGACTTTGTCCAGAGTTAATAAGGCCCTTTCGCGGATGATTTCATCCGTGAGTTCTTTATTATAGGCGGAGGCATATTGCATAGGCATTTCAACATTTTTTAAGGCCGATGCTTTAGGCAGCAAGTGAAAACTTTGAAAAACAAAACCAATTTTCTGATTGCGATAATGTGAGAGAGCATCGTCACTCATACTCGTTGTATCGACTCCGTCGAGCATATAGTGTCCGGCCGTTGGGAGATCTAAAAGTCCAATGATGTTCATCATGGTTGATTTACCTGACCCAGAGGCACCAACGATAGAAGTGAATTCACCTTCATTAATTTTTAGTGAAACATTATCCAGGGCCAGAATATTTTCTTCCCCCATCGTAAAATTCTTTTGAATATTATTAAGTTCTATAAGTGACATTTAATCCCAGGCCGTTTCTTTAGGTGTCACTTTCATATCTTCTTTAAGTTCGACACCTTCAAGAGGCTCAGCAACTAAATCAGTGAGGGCAAGTCCTTCAATGATTTCTGATCGTTCATAATTTCCAACACCGACTGTGACTTTTCTTTTTTTAA
>JAYSPR010000294.1:0-1637 GCA_043721975.1 Bacteriovoracaceae bacterium | reverse complement strand
ATGAAGAAGCACCACACTCGGGACTTGGAATGATGAGCCCGATAGAGTATAAAAAAGCAAATTAAACTAGGTGTCTAGTGATTTGGGGGCCAAAGCACAAATCAATTTAAAAGTTACGATTCTGCAAATTATTGGTGATAAAAAAATTCAAACGACGAAGACTATTAAATCTGAATACGATAAAGATATTGTCATCACTCACGAGAACGTTAAAGAAAACATTGTTCTCAATTTTAAACGAGTTAAGAATGTATTAGTTAATGGCAATGTTATCAGCCCAGTTCAAATTGACATGAGACTTATTGGTGCTGGAGAAAAGCCGATTGGGAAGCCTCAGACAGTGACAACTTTCTACACTAAAGCCGCTCAATTTTCTATACCTGGCATTGGAAAAGATAAGTATTTAAACCTCTCGCTAGATTTCCAAGATATTTAAAAATTTAAATTTTTAAAGTAAGTTTCAACTTTATCGAAGATAGTAAAATTTAAACGTTCAACTTTATTTTTTCTAATTTTAATTGAATCACAGCTCTCATCAGAGGCAATACTGTCGAGAAAATCGAGAAGAACTTTATAAGCTTTGACATTTTTATGGTGCATCTCATGCACTTCTAGAATTCGTCCAAGGTATGGGCAAATGACAATTTTATAACTTATAGTTCCAACACATTTGTTTTCTTCAAAAGCACCAATAAGTTTTAAACTGGCAAAAGCTGAGTATTGATCATGTTTTAAAAAATACTCATAAAATGAGAGAGCGTATTCTTCTTGATTTAAGAGATTAAAGGCTAATTCAAAATCATCTTTGACCGTAATGAGTCTTATATCCATAGACTCTAATCCTAAGGGAAGTTGGAAAAATATCAATGAATTAAAAGTGAAGAACTTTTTTGATCGGGTACTTAAACGACCGGTGTTGATTTAGATAATTGAAGAGCAATTCGTCTTGATTCTAAAATAATCTTTTCCATCTTATCAGTCGCTCTTTTCATTCTTTCAATGGTGGGGCTGTTATTATTTTCAATCATCGATTCTAAACTCATAGAAACTATCTGAAGTGGGTTAACAAGATCGTGGCAAAGAATGCGAATTTGAGCTTGGTGCTCTTGATTTTGCTCTGAAAGAAGTAGCTCATAGTGAGCTATTTGTGACTGAGCCAACTCAAGGGATTTTATCACTGCCTGGAGTTCTGTTTGCTCTGATTCGCTGGATTGAATGTGAGTTTCATGGGCAATTCTCATTCTTAGATTTTAACTCACTGTGAAAAAAAAGGAAGGCTTGGCAATTTCTTCCTTTATGAGTCATAGATACTTGTTTTCTACTAGCTTGGAGTTAGTTTTTCATTGGTAATTGTGTATGAAATAAGTTTAAAATTTCCTCTCTTTAAAAAAAGAAAATAGCTCTAGGTGAAAGGATTAAAAATATGAGTGTAAAACTACCGACAGAAGTGATTAATTGCCAAAATTTCGTGAATGGGGAATGGCTTACTCCTAAAGGAGAGCTTGTGACAATCACATCTCCCTATAATGGAGTTAAAATTGGATCATTTCGTTCAACTACATCAGATGAAGTCAATTAGGCCATAGAGCTTGCTCATATTGCTCAACAATCTTGGTCTCAAACTCCAGTCAAAGAAC
>JAYSPR010000293.1:0-1320 GCA_043721975.1 Bacteriovoracaceae bacterium | reverse complement strand
TATGTGGAGTGAATACTCTGCCATTCAAGTCATGGCCTTTCGTATGCTCACCAAATTAGAAAGCCAGCCTTGGGCCAGAGAATTATTAGACCAATTATTCTTAGATGAGGACACACTTCGCTGGGCCAAAGAAGGCCTATCAATAGATGATCATGAAACTGTTTATATAAAACCGACTAAAGACAGCAATGGAAATATCTTATTTGAAGGGGATTCGGTGACTCTCATAAAAGACCTAGAGGTTAAAGGAGCAAATTTTACAGCGAAAAGAGGCACTCTTGTTAAAAATATTTCACTCAGCTCTAATCCAGAGCACATAGAAGGAAGAGTTAATGGAACTCAAATCGTATTACTCACGTGTTTTCTTAAAAAAGTGATCCTATAAAAGTCATAAGACCTCAATCATTTCAAATTCATATTACATTTGTGAAGTATTGATTTCAAAGACAAATCAGTTACAATTTTTGAGTACTAACTAAAAATTAATGAGGTCAATATGTTAAATTCGGCTCAATTGCATTTAGCTCTTAATCACTTTCCAATTGCTGGTATGTTCTTTGTTTTTCTTCTTTTGTCTGTTGCATTTATTTTGAAGAAAAAAGAAATGATTTTTTCTGGAATGATAATTGCGATTTTATCTGGAGTTTTTATTTTTGCCTTAGATTTTACTGGAGATGGAGCTGAAGAAATGGTGGAGAACAAAGCCGGAGTGACTAAATCTTTAATTCACGAGCATGAAGAAGCAGCAGAAAAAGCTTTAATTCTAGTTGTCCTTACAAGTCTTTTGGCCGTTGGATGGATGGTCGCAGATAAATTCAAGAAAGCGTGGTGTTCTAAACTCGACAAGTCCGTTCTTGTTTTTTCTTTTGTCTCACTTATTTTTATCGCTAATGCTGCTCACCTTGGTGGAATGATTCGTCACGATGAATTGAGACCAGGAGCGAGTCAAGCTCCAAGTGATGATTGACGATAAGAATGCTAGGCTTCCTAGGGCACCACCTAGGAAGCTTAAGTCTTTATAGGCCGTGAAAAATAGTCCTAAATAAATCATTAAACTCATAAAAATCATTTTTTTATTCATGATCTTAGGATCATTCATTCCTACAAAAGTTGAGCCTAAAAAGAGCGAAGGGATAGCACGGTCCGAAGGTAATTTCAGAAAATAAATTGAGAGAAATAAAAGTAGGTTTAAAATAGTGGCCGCTCTAATTTTTCCAAGTCTAGGGTGGGGAGCAAGTAAAAACGTTCCAAAGGATCCGATAATTGAATAGATAAAATAGTTCACGGTAAAATCCTATGAACGATGAGACTGGCACCATA
>JAYSPR010000292.1:0-13051 GCA_043721975.1 Bacteriovoracaceae bacterium | reverse complement strand
AAATTCTGGAATCAATGTAGACGGAACAACTAGTCCTATAACAGTTCCCAACCTAACGAATGGAACTAGTTACACTTTTACAGTTAAAGCTGCCAACATCAAAGGAGTGAGTTCTCCTTCCGCTGCTTCACAGGCGGTTACGCCAGTTGCCGCAATAAATGTTCCTGGAGCACCTTTGATTGGTGATGTTGTTGCTGGAGATGCTCAAGTAACTGTTAATTTTTCACCCCCAACTTCAAATGGTGGAAGTCCAATTACAATTTATACCGTAACTTCAAGCTCTGGAAGAACAATGACGGGAACGTCAAGTCCAATAATCATGACGAATTTATTAAATGGAACGAGTTATACATTTACAGTGAAAGCCTCTAATAGTAAGGGGGCGGGTAATGCTTCGGCAGTTTCTAAATCTGTGACACCAATAGAAAAGAATACTAAAGCAAATATTTTACTAATTTTACAATGAAAGTATTTTGTGAGTTTTTAATTTGATTTTTTTATCAGGAAAACAAAAATTGTGATGGAGGATTTATTATGATGAAGCATTTATTTATTTTTACTTTTTTATTACTTTCACTTAGCGATATTTCCAATGCCTCTGAAATTACTATCAACGCATTAAATAAGACTGGTGGTAGAACTGCTGATTATATTAGAGTTGAAAGATGTTCAAACGGAACCATTGCTGTCGGAAACGATTTTAACGAACTAACGAGACAAGGAGTCTCAAACCCATGCGCGGCCAATCCAGCTGTCTCTAGCGGGTATGTTAAAAATATTGGAACTCAACTTGGTATTTATTTTGGATTTGATAATAAATCAGTAAGTGTAGGACTCAATGGCATAGGTTCTGGATTTCAAATAATGTACACGGGTACTCAAGTGGGAGCAGGTGTTTTCAATAATCTTCCATCCCAAGCAGAGAAAGATTTCTTAAGTTCAGTTCATAAATGCTTGCTGCTTATAAAATCAAACCTTGCAAATGAAATTGTCATTCAAGCAAGTTCTCAAAATGCTACATGTAACTCTTATTAATAACTTTATAACGAGGGCTTGGCTTCCTGGCCCTCGTTATAAATAAATATTAGAAAATTTAATAATCAGAATTGCTAGCTAATACCGTTTCTAAATCAATGATATGTGCTCTGAGTGGAATAATGTTTCCACCTAATCCCTTACCGTGAGTATGCGATCTTTTTTCATAAAGAACTTGTCCTTCATTTTTCTCGGCTTCTTCCTTACAAGCGATACATGAAGTTGCAACTGGACGAGCTCTCAGGCGGTTAATTTCAATTTCTCCATCACACTCATCACATATCCCAAAGCTGCCATTTTTAATTTTAAAAAGGGCATTATCAATTTTCTTAAGCATAAAGTTTTGTCGACCAAGAAGTTTCAATTCTAGCGTTCTTTGACGATCTTCCAAAGAGAGATCCACTTCATCACCTTTTTCGAAGGCGGGTTCAGCTCTTGTCATCTCATTAAGAATGTTCTTCTTAAGTTCAATAAAAAGGTTCTCAAATTGTTTCATCATCTCAGTAGTCATAGATACTCCTTATTAGTCTTGTAATTCATTCCTTGATGTTAAGAGCTACGAAAAATCCTTTCTCGTATGAATCCCTCTTCCTGAGTGATTCGAATATGACTATTGCATAGTGTGTGCCAAAATTTAGCTTAACAAAATAAAAAGATTGGGACTAAATTGACTCTAATTTAATTAAAATTAATTTAAGCTAGTGTCTAAACGCACATGAATTAGATCATGCTTATCTAAAAAATAGCTAATTAGAATGCGAGACTGTGGAGTCACTTTTTCCATAGTGCATTTTTTGAAACTTTGGTGATCTAGATAATCTTCAAGATCTATGAGCGCTTGCTCAAATGGCAGCTCTTCATCTGGATAAAAGCGAATAATTTTCTTAATTGCACGAGAGACATCCTGAAAAACGTCATCGGCACTGACAGTGACACAGTTTTTAGTATCTTTAATATTCATTTTTTTATCAGACATCTTTATAGATTGCGGAAGATCTTCGGCAGCATCATACATAAATTGCGCCATCGTGGTGAGTGCATCTGAATCACGAAAATGTGTAATGGTGCGAGCGTATGAATTTTCAGAATATAATAATGTTATAAATATTGTGATGAAGGAAAATAAAAAAGTCAGGGCGTATTTCATAATAACTCCGGAAGTTATTATTCTTATACGCCCTGACCTGTCTAAAGTTAAATAATGTTTTTTTATGTAAGCTAACTAATAATTAGATAGCTTCACCTTTTTTTAGCTGCGCCTTGTTCTCACCCTTACAGGGGCCAGAAGCCTATTTGTATTATTTGGCGGGTTAAAGTGAATGAGCAGTTTATTGAGCCAAATCTTAAGTTGAGAGAGAGAAAAAAATCCTTCTTTACCCATGGCAATGTCTCCTCTGGTGCGTTTAGTACAACACTTTCTTGGCCTTCCTGACTCTCTAATCACTTCTGCCATCCATGGTAGAAGTAAGTGCACTCTAAACCCATCCTAGATTTATTGTCCTCTTAATAAATTAATAAAGCGAACTTCGTGCCAAGATTCAATTCCTAAATAGCTCTTGTGATTTCTCTGTAGTTATAAGAACTTCTAATATTAGCTATTACTAATTGCCGCTTTGAAGGATGGGAATTGGCCCCAGAGTTGGTGCCTACACGACACTTTACAGCGGCTGCGGGAATTAATTGCACCAGTGGGAATTTAAGAAATCTAAGCTAGACATAAGTTTCGCTTGAACTTTTATTGATAATCAGTTCACCCCTGTCAATTTTTAATCTTACGACGGCCATAATTCTCTCTTGGGCCTCTTCAACTTTACTTGCGAGTTGAGGTGGCCCCAAAAGAACTTCTTCAATTTCTTGCCTCATGACTTTTGGCGTATTTTTTAAGATATGATCTTTTAATTCGACAGAAGCAATTCTTAAGGCAAGTCCCATGTCCCGCACTTTTATAGCTCGCATGAGTTCGATAATCATCAAAGGAGTTAAAAATCTAAGGTCATCAAAGCTATACATACTTTGATGAAGTGTTTGGGCCATGACAGGGTCTTTTTTTGAAATTAATTCTAAAACTTTTTCTCTGGCCGCTTTTGAGAGACCAGTTAGCATTTTTGCGGCTTCTTTGACTCCACCTTGAAATTTCATTAGAGACTCTCCTCTAGCAATGTGGATTAGGATCCATTAGGTATTGAGTCACATAATCATGGACTCCTTCTTCAAGTGTCGTGAATTTAAATTCCGGTAAAACCGATTTCAGTTTATTCATTTCTGCCTGAGTATAATACTGGTATTGGCCTTTAAGAGCTTCTGGCATTTCGATAAATTCAATTTGGGAAGGTTTATTCATCGCTTTAAAAGTCGCCTTCACTAAGTCACAAAAGCTTCGGGCCTTCCCCGTACCTAAATTATAAATTCCAGAAAAATCACTTTTTTCGGGGTTCGCACATTCAATCATGACTCGCACAACATCTTTCACATAAACAAAGTCTCTTAGCTGTTCACCGTCACCAAATTCTTTTTTATAGGATTTAAAAAGTTTCACATGCCCACTTGTAAGTATCTGCTCATAGGACTTATGAACCAAGGACCTCATCTCTTCTTTATGGTATTCGTTAGGCCCATAAACATTAAAAAATTTAAAACCATACCAGTGGTCAGGTTTTTTTTCTTCTTTTAAAATCCATTCATCCACTAACTGTTTTGAATAACCATAAGGGTTCAGTGGAAGGTATTGATTCATAAGCGCGTGATCATCACTATAGCCTAACTCCCCATCGCCGTAAGTGGCCGCAGAACTAGCGTAGATAAAAGGAATATTTTTAGTGGCGGCAAAACGAAAAAGGGCCTGAGAGTAGGCCACATTATTTTTCATTAGAAAATCCATATTGATTTCCGTTGTAGATGAACATGCTCCCATATGAAAGACCACGTCAGCATCAGCAATAGTATCGTCGTAGTCACCATTAAATAATTCATCAGCGTGAATGTATTCTTGAAATTTTATGCCACGAAGATTTTTCCATTTAGCACTATCTTCTAGTTTATCAACGATAACCAAATCAAAATGCCCCAGTTGATTGAGTGTTTTGGCGAGCACACTTCCAATAAATCCGGCTCCACCAGTGATAAGGATCATGCTAACTCCTTTTTAGTTTTTAGGCCTATGACTAAAGTCCAAATCACAAAGACTAGTAAAACTAAAAGTTTAATTGAATCAAGGGTTCTATAAGTATTGTGATAAAAAGCATGCTGAGATTGCAAAGTGGCATACATTGGATCACTCACGGCCGTTTGATAAATGAGATGAGTGGTCTCCGTAATTTTAGGAGTCATATAAAAAGTGTAAACCCAAGACATGATAAAAAGATAAATGGCCGGTATGATTTGAAACTTATTCTTTTTTTGCTCCCATAAAGTCACAGCCCCCCAAAAAACAATAACTGCAAAAATATTTTCAATTATATTAAAACGCCCAAAGACAATCATGCCAATTTTTCCAGCATCAGTTAAGTTGCTGGTGTTTCTAAACACTGTGGGAATAGTGACGATATCAACCAAGACCGTCATCATAAACCAGGCAAAGAGCACGGGAAGAAGCATTTCAAGGGAAATTTTTTTTAACAACTTCATGAAACTTTCCTTAGATATATTTAGATTTAATTGGATTTATTTTCTTTCATATGAACTGAATTCAAATAAGGATGAACAATCCAAGCAACTAACAAGACCCCTAATTCAAATAAAATAATACAAGGAATCCAAATCCCCATCATAGAAATAACATCCGGTGGAGAAAAGATGGCCGCAAAGACAGCTAGGCCAACATAGATGTAGCGGCGCAAACTTCTAAGAGACTGCTTCGTCACTATTCCCATGAAGCCTAAAATTAAAAGTATATTAGGAACTTGAAAAATAACCCCTAAAAATAAAAGGATCTGGCTTGAAGTTGAAACGTAGTCGCGCAAATTAATATTGGCCTGAATATCACCGACACCTACTTTTGCGAGAAAATTAAAAACAGCGGGAAAAGCAACGTAATAACCAAAGGCCATTCCTCCCAAAAAGAGAAACCAGCCAAAAATCATAAATGGTTTAACAGCTTTGGCTTCATGTTCGTGCAAAGCCGGACGAATAAATTTCCAAATTTCATAAAACCATAGAGGTGAAGAAAACATAATCGACCACCAAATGGCCACGTCAACTTGGACCCAGGCCTTCTCAAAAATACTGTGATAAACCATTACACCCGAGTGAGAAAGAGCGAGGCTGTTTCTCATGGGAGTTAGTAACCACTCCGTGATGTTGTCGACATAATAAGTTGTGAGGGCAAACGCCACCCCGAAGATGACTAGGATCCTCATAATTACTTTACGAAGTTCTTCTATGTGTTCCCAAAAAGTCATTTCTTTCAAGTTTAACTCGCTTTATAAAAATCTTTTATCTTTGGTGAATCTTGCAATATATAGTTAGAACTATATACTTAGAGGAGATAATTGTAAAAAAATGGTTCAAATATTATGTTAAAAAGCCCATTCAACTCATTTCAGCTGATCATTTTGACCATCTTGATCGGGTATGTAAAAACTTCTTCGGCCGCTCCAAATTTACTTCTTCAATGCCTAGCAAAAGAAGAAGAAAGACTTCATAAAGGTGCTCAAAATTCTCTTTATAGACTCAATCAAGAATTTGTTAATGAGTTCGCCGGCTCAAATGATATTGCTCTTAAAAGAGAATTCGTTAATGAAATTTGTCTTTCAAAAAAACACTCCCCTTCTGTTGGACTTTTAAGACTTTTGCTCCTTAAAGAAAATCAAATTTATGATTTGAGTTTAAGTGGTGTTGAAGCGAGTATGAGGCCTTTTAAAATGGGCTATATCAACGAGTTTCAAAAACAAGTCCCCAGGCTCTTTATTCAATATATTTCTAGCGTTCAAGGGGAAATGCCTACGGCCAATTGTCTCTCAAAATATATTCCTGAGCTTAAAGACTTCAATGAAAAAGTTCAGTATTTAGAAATGGAAATGCCCACCCAGCAACTTATTGCTCAAAAAAATAAAATTGCAGCTATATTTGAAAAACTCACAGGAATTAAGGCCATAAAAGCCAAATGCCTTGAAGACAAGCTAAAAAAATCTAGAACAAAACTAAAAAGACAATTAGTGCAGAAAAAACAAGATCCCTAACTTCGATTGGTAAAAATCATTAAGGGCACTAATCAGTGATGTGCGTACCGCTTGGTTCGCCCCATGCACTTCTATTTCTAAATGAAAGCCTTCAATATTTTTTAAAAATATTTCATACTTTCCGATAATTTCTTCTCTTTTCATCCACTCTTCTTTTAATTCATCTAGTTTTATGAGTAATGGCCCTGGATAGAGTCCTGCAATTTTAATCCAATGTCCGTGCTCATCAAACTGTGAACGAGAATGATCTAGTCCTTTAATGAGTCCGTGCTTAAGCCTTACTTGTTCGATATGTGACAACAAAGGTATTTTACAAGTGCCGCAAGCGCTGCTGGCCTTGGTGCTCGTGATAAGTTCTTTTAATTCAAAATTTTTATCTTTTAAGACAAATTCTTCTACATCTTTTTTTGAAACACCATAGCAAAGACAGAGATAATCTTTTTCTTCAGACAGACTGGTGGACTCGCCCTTAAATTTCTCTAACGCTAATTTTAAAAGTGAAAGACCTAAGGGAGCAATGGCCTTTTGACCATTCGCGAGTTTTCGTTCATTAGCACATTCACTTCGCAGTATTGACTCTGCCAGGTCTAATTTTTGCCCACTTAATTTTTGAGTGAGTTCATTAAAAGAGGTTTCAAAAAAGGTTTGATTAGCGCTGTCAAAATAAAGACTTTTAATCACCTCTAACTTGAGATCAATATCAAGAGTTAAGGTCACACCATTTAAAGTGCTGTGGGTGTTAAAAAAAAGTTGAGAAGATGTCATTATAAAGCCATTCTTTAGCGAGCTTCATCTAAGCGAAGAGTTAAAATATCATGCCCATCTGGTGTGACTAAAATCGTATGCTCGAACTGGGCCGACCATTTTTTATCGCGAGTCACGACAGTCCAGCCATCCTTGAGAACTCGGCCTTCTTTTTTTCCAAGATTGATCATGGGTTCAATCGTGAAAGTCATACCGGGCTTCATTTCAGGCCCAGTGCCCTTTTTTCCCACATGAACAACTTGAGGAGCTTCATGAAATTCGCGACCGATGCCGTGGCCACAATAATCCTCTACCACTGAATACCCGTGAGAATGAGCAATCTCTTGAATCACGGCTCCGATATCTCCAATTCGCCCACCAGGACGAACTGTTTTTATGGCCTCTCTCGTACAAAGGTAAGTTACTTCTACGAGTTTTTTCACTTCTGCAGACACCGACTCTCCAACAAAGAAAGTTTTATTGGTGTCACCGTGAAATTTATTTAAATAAGTGGTTACATCGATATTTAAAATATCTCCATCTTTTATGTATTCATCTTTTCTGGGTATTCCATGACAGATCACCTCATTAATTGAGGTACAGACTGATTTTGGAAAACCGTTATAATTTAAACATGAAGGGTAAGCTCCATTTTGAACGATATAGTCATGGCAAAGTTGATCGAGATGCTCTGTCGTCACACCAGGCACAACAAAAGGAGCGATATACTCCAAAGTCGAGGCGGCAAGACGGCAAGTTTGCCTCATAAGTTCTATTTCTCTCGCGGATTTAATGGTGATCATATTTTTTTCCAGCTAATTTGCGTCTTCTTGTACGTCTTTTTTTTAGACACCTTTGAACATATTACATTCTACCAGAGTCCTGCGTTAAAGTCAGGTCCAGGCATGCTAAGCTTTATTGTCATCTCTAGAGGAAATGCAATGAAGACTTTAAGTCTATTTATACTCACCTTACTCATTTTTTACAATCCCAAAGTGCATGCTCTGGGGCTTACTTCCTCTTATACAGAAGCCCTTTCAACTTTCGATATACTAGAAAATCAAGCTGATATTATTAGCATTAATTCAGAAGTTCCCAATAAAGATATGGATGTGAATTTAGTGAACTTCAATAAGTTAGTTAAAATCTTTAAGTATTTTCAAACCCAGCAAACCCAGTTAGCGGAAAGACTCCTAGAAAAAGTCCAAAATCACAATACCCTTACGGGTGATGAGCTTTATCTACTCAAAAGGGGCTTTGAAGTTTTTTATAAAATGAATTCTCAGATGCTCAGATTTGGTGAAATGGTCGAGCCAAAGTTGAATCTTATGTCCAGAGGATTTGGGCGAAGAAACTTAAATAAAAGGCAAGTAAAGAGTAACCTTATTTGGATTACGGCCCACCTCTTAACTCTCGATCATATTGAGAGAATCCACCATACTCTTTATGAAGTCGATTCAAGTCTCAGACGAATTTTAAAAAATATATTAAAAGATAATCAATTGGAAGCTGTGACAAGAAAGCGCATAAAAGAGCTCAGTGAACAAATTAATGATGTCGCTCATGTTGGTGAAAGCGAAGATTTTCAAAACCATATTTTTTTAATACAAAAACTCGAAGGGGAATTAAAAAGAGAATTTAAAGATGATTCTGAATCACTGTCATTAATCAAAGAAATAATGAGCAATGAAACCACTAAGCAAATACTTAACGGCCGCCACTCCTTTCTTATCTCAGGGTTTGGAGTTGAAGATGCTCTCACCAGCTTAGCAGAAAAGTTGACGAATCTCTTAAGTGGATTTTTTGGTAACGTCGCTGGTACCATCAAATGGCGCGATGGTTATTTTTATCACAACGAAGAATTAGAAAAAAAGGTCAATGAAGGCTTAAAGCCTATGGATATTCTCTTTGAAAAAAGTCCATTCGTGGTCACAGATAAATTTATTCCAGGCCACTTCGGCCACGTTGCACTTTATATCGGAACTAAAAAACAATTGGAAGATCTAGGCATGTGGGGCCATCCTTCAATAGTACCCTTTCAAGACCAAATTGAAAAAGGCCACACCATCCTTGAAGCCGTGAGACCTGGAGTTCGCCTAACATCTCTCAGTGAATTTCTTAATATAGACGAGCTCACAGTGGTAAGAAAAAGTGACGCTCTCGATTCACCAAAGAAAGTCAGTGAACAAATCGCCAGAGGCTTCGAGCAAATTGGCAAAAGCTATGATTTTAACTTTGATATTTCAACTCTTGATAAAATTGTTTGTTCTGAGCTTCTGTATATTGTCTTTGGCCATGTCAACTGGCCGACGAGATACCGTTTTGACAGGCCGACAGTGACTCCTGATGATTTAAGTGAAATTCTTTTTATGAAAAATACTCGCTTTCACATTGCCCAATATCTCCTCTCCACGAAGCGTCATAAGCTTCAGGCTCCAAGCATTGAGCACTTGGCAGTGAAATTAGATTATGAAAAGCGCACTCAAGATGGATTAGAAATCACAAACCTTGATGATCAAAATGATCTAACGAATAGCTACTGGAAAAAAGAGACAAAGTGCTATACTCTAACCACTCCAATAAATGAAATTACACGTAAGTGTAATACAACTTATAAAGAATTTTATTATGAAGAGTCCGGAAGCTAAATTAAAGAATAATTTAAAAGACAATCTAAAGATAAAAAGAATTAGCTCTTCTCCTTATTATAAGCCTCAATTTATTAAAAATGAACATTTGGCCTTAAGTGAATTTGGCGATGTTCTTTCAAGCAGTGATGAGAACACTTCTCCCAATGTTCTCATTACCAATACTCACACCAATTTTGATTTAATCAGTGATGAAATCTGTGATCAATTAAAACTCGTCATTCATCCCAACTCTGGCTATGACAATGTCACTCTCGATTTTGTCAGAAGAATTAATGCTCCTATCATCATCGGAAATACTATACGCTCTCACGCTGTCACTCATTATATTTTAGCTGCACTTTTTTCACACTACTCGCAAGTTCCAAAAACAACTTATTGGGATAGTGAAAGAAAATGGAAGAGAAAACTTTTAAATGAAACAAAAGTCGTTCTCATTGGATATGGACATATTGGAAAATTATTAAGTCAGATCTTAGCCCCACTAGTTAAAAATCTTTCTATCTATGATCCTTTTCAACAAAAAACGGAACTCGACATTAAAAATGCTGATACAGTCATTTTGGCATGTGGACTGAATAGTAAAAGTCGTCACCTCATAGATAAGGTTTTTCTCAACCAGATTAGTGAAAATGCCCTGATTATCAATGCTGCTCGTGGAGAATGTATTAAAACCAGCGATCTTGTTACTTATTTAAAAAGTAACTCCGAAGCCTACGCTGTCTTAGATGTGTTTGAAAAAGAGCCATGTGACTTTTCAATCTTTAGAGACTTAAAAAATATCAGTCTCACTTCTCATATTGCCGGAGTCTTCTCCAACATTGATGAAGCGACAATCACTTTTGAAGCTCAGGTTTTAAATGACTTTCTTTCCATGACAGATTTTGATTTTCAAAATAAATATCAGAAAATGATTTTGCAAAATAAAATCCATCCCAGTTTAGGAATCTTATGACAACAATATCTCGCAATGAATTTCTCTCAAAAATAAAACACTACTTAACTCCCCCCGGAGAAGGTGTGTATACCGTTCATACCGGTCGAGACAAAAGAGAGAATCTACAAAAAAAACTCTTTGGCCCTGAAGCTGTCTTAGAAAATAAAGTTAAAGAAATATGGGAGCTCAGTTTAGAGTCAACTCTTCCCATTTCTCAATGTGTAATTCTCGGCATACCTTCCGATTGTGGTGGGGGGATTCAAAGAGGAGCTAACTGGGGGCCACTCTTTTTAAGAGAGACACTATGCCAGTCTCGAGATGACTTGCGTGCCTATGATGTGGGTGATGTGAGAACAGTTCCCCATCTATTACACGACAAATACCTCAATACTGAAACAATCACTAATTGTAGGAAGGCCCTTTACGGTAACCCTAAATTAAACTTGCCCGTCTCACCTCTTTCCATTGCCTATGATTTTGCGACTAATTTTCATGAACTCTATCCAACTAAAAATATTTTTATGATTGGAGGGGACCATTCAGTAAGTTACCCAATGGTCAGGGCCTATCTTGAGGCCAAAGAAAAAGTAGGAAAAAAAGTAGCACTCATTCACTTTGATGCTCACACTGATTTACTCGAAGAGCGCTTAGGAATTGATATTTGTTTTGGGACTTGGACTTCTCAAATTATGTCATTTTTAGAATCGCCTCAGCATCTTGTGCAACTTGGAATCAGGGCCAGTGGTAAGGAGCGAACACATTGGGAAAATAAATTTGGCCACAAACAAATTTGGGCCTCTGAAATTTTTGAAAAAGGCGCTGGTGTTATAGGTGATGAAGTTGTGGCTCATCTAAAAAATCTTGAAGTTGAGGAAATTTATATTAGTTTTGATATTGATTGCCTCGACCAGGAATATGCCGGAGCTACCGGAACACCAGAGCCAGGCGGACTGAGTCCTCATGAACCCATGATGATCATGCAGACCTTGTTTGAAAATTTTAAAATCACTGGTTCCGACATGGTAGAAATCGCTCCACTCGTAAAGGCCTCTCACATAAAACAAATAGAGCCAGAGACAACGTTAATGGTGGCCGCCAGCCTTTCAACTTTTCTCATACAGGCCATGGGATCAAATAAGTAAATGGCCATCGTCGACTTCCCCCCACTTCATACAGCTGATGAGCACGGCCTCTTGGCCTTAGGGGGCGACTTAGACCTTGACTCTCTCGTCTTGGCATACTCTCGAGGTATTTTTCCTTGGCCAATATCTAAAGAATACCCACTTGCTTGGTTTTCTCCCGACCCCAGAGGAATACTCCCTTTTGGAAATTTGCATCTTTCAACAAGCTTAAAAAAATTCTTAAAAAAAAATCCTTATGAAGTTAGATTTAATACTAATTTTAAAGCCGTTATCTCAAACTGTGCAGAGGTTAAAAGAGCTCAAGATCAAGGAACCTGGATCACTCAAGATATTATTGATGCTTATATAAGACTGCATCACGAAGGTCTGGCCTACAGTTCAGAAACCTACTTAGATGGAAAATTAGTCGGCGGTGTATATGGCGTTTGTATCAATCGATTCTATTCTGGTGAATCCATGTTTCACATTGCCCCGAATGCTTCTAAAGTGGCTTTGGTCAGTTTACTCTATAAATTACATAAACTAGGCATCGAATGGTTAGACACACAAATGGTCACACCTGTGGTTGAAAGCCTGGGGGGGATAGCTATTTCCAGAGAGACTTATATAAAAATGTTAGAAATATCATTAAAAAATTCTATCTGAATTTACTACCTGCTTACTTATCTTTAATATCCTTTGTATCTTTGGCAGGTTTTCTCAAAATTGTATCATTTACTGCTTTGACCTTAGAATATGTATCATTAACAGCATTTATTTCTAAAACATATCGCTTCCCTTTGCAAAGTACAAAAGTATCTGTGACTTCATCACATCTGAGTTGAGATTTTTTGCTAATCTCCCCTTTTTGTGGCGCGATTGCCTCTGGAGCTTCTTTGTAAAATGCAAGAAGTGCTACTCTCAGTTTGTGACACTTAAGTTCAAATTCCATTGTGAATTCACCAGTCCTAGTACATTCTAAAGGCATTTGAGAACTGACATCTACTGCATCTGCTTTTTTCTCTCTGTCCCTTGGTAAAATGGCGTAACATGAAATTGAAGTCACAAAAAAAGAAAAAAATATAAACTTTTTTAAACTTGCAGTTTTTTCTATTTTCTTTCTAGATTTTAATTTCATAGAAAACTCCTAAACAGGGATTTTTAAAATACTTATTGATCTATCGGAAAAAATGCAAAATTAATTAAAAAGGATTTAGCCAGTTAAGCAAAATAGTCAGGTGCTAATACTTCTATAAAGTAATTGTCTAAACTTTAGACAAAAGCGAAAAATTTTGTTGTTTCTGGGCGATTATGTCCGGTTAATTTCTGAGCGATAATGTCCTATTGAATCTAGGCCACTTTTCTCAGTTTCGACTTATCACCATAATC
>JAYSPR010000291.1:0-5681 GCA_043721975.1 Bacteriovoracaceae bacterium | reverse complement strand
AGTTGGTTCAGGAATAATGGGCCAAAATCTTTCAGGGGGAAATGAAGCAATCGCATTACTTGCAAACTCTATAGCTACTGGGGCAGGACTATTTTCATTAATAAAAACCTTAGGATCAATTTCTGGTGCTCATTTTAATCCCATAGTAAGTCTAGTAGAATTTTTTTGGGGAAGACTTGCTCTCAAAAATTTATTTTCTTATTGGGTTGCCCAAGTTTCTGGAGCAATTATTGGTGTTCTTCTTACTCATGTAATGTTTAATCAAAACATTGTTCAGATTTCACTTAAAAATAGAAATGAACCTCACCTATGGATTTCTGAAATTGTTGCGACATTTGGACTAATTTGCACAATTGCACTTTCTGGTAAGAGGCACGTTGAATTTGCACCTCTTTCTATCGCTCTCTATATTGTTTCGGCCTATTGGTTTACTTCTTCGACATCATTTGCAAACCCTGCTGTGACCATTGCAAGGGCCTTGACAAATACGTTTTGTGGAATTGGCCCATCAGGAATTCTGTCTTTCATTGTTGCTCAATTTATAGGTGCAATGTTGGCATATTTATTATTAAAAAATTTCGAAGCGAAATTGGAATAATTGGCTTCGATTAATAATAATTTTCGTTATTAAACAATTCAAAGATACAATCGTATTGATCTACTCGCATTTAGCTTTCTGGTAAAATGTAATAAACAATACAACTTTTATGCAAATTAACTAATAAGTGTCGCCATGATGGTCATCCATAGTCACGGTGGTGACAGCCTTTTATTTAAATTCGTTAATTTATAAATCTCAATTTTTCTGTCATCGTCACCATGGTGAACTTTTATCAAGCCAAAATAATTTTTGATTGTTTTTGTTGACTATTTTTTTTAGTTTTATTTTCACGAAAAAAAAGAGGAGTGAAAATGACTTTAGAATTAATTAGAAATACAAAAGAAAACATTGAGTTTCAGCTTATCGATACATCGGAAATTAGATTCAATTTCTTTGAAAATATGATTAAGAAAGATCTTGAGATCTTCCTTTGGAGTAATCGAGCAGTGAAATTGTTTGGAGCGTTTCAAGTATTTTCAGACTTCAGTTTAGAGTTGAACTCATTTGAATATATAGTTTCACTTCAAACAGGTAAAGACGTTAACTTCTCAGCTGAATCACTTGAATATCACATTTCGGGTGTTTGTTCAGAACATGTTTTGCATCTACTGATCCAAGAAGAAAAGGAGTTGGATAAACAGGACGTTGAAATGTTGTCTACTAAGCTCACCAAATATCTTGTTGAAGCGACACAGGTAATGATTGGAAAAACTCACATTGAAGCTATGGAAGATATCGGAGAGCTGAATAAAAGATACTTTGAAGAACATGATCCGACAATTTGGAACTATATTAACCAAAAATATTTAAGCTAACAATTAGCTCTTCACACAGCTAGTAACAACCGACCGTGCAAAGTGCGGAAGGGATTTCTATACCCAAAGGAGGGGATAATGGAAACTTTTTGTCTATTGAAACAACTAAGAGAAGGTAAAAGACCAAAAATTAAAAAAGGAGACGAGTTAAAGATTGTAACTAAGTCAGGCCGAACATTTAGAGGAATTCTTTACGATATCAAAGAGGGATATCTGCATACGGTGGAAGCACTGGGGATTCTTATTATTTTTCCAATCAGCTCGCTAACGAGCATTCAATTAACTTAATATTCCGGGAGGAAAGAGTGAAAAAGTTTATTTTTATGGCCATTTGTTTGGCCTCAGTTTCTTGTTCTTTTAAAGGTGATCAATCAGGTGGAGATACGGGAGGTGGTGCGACCGCCTCTACTACGTCAGAGCTAAAGATTGACCCTAATGGTGATAGCGACAATGATGGGGCCAAAGACGGCGAAGAATTAAGTCGTGGTTCTAATCCATTTGTCGCTGATCTTCCAGAGCTAAAGGTTAAGTTTTTGCAAAACTATAAGATTGAAGTCTTTTACCATCAAAAAGACTCTGATCCGATTCAGAATCAAAAAACTTTCATTATTAATACTGATGTCAAAGATACAAATCCAGACTTTAAGTTTCGTGTCGGCGACATCTTTGCCAGGAATCATGCTTTAAAAACTGCGGCGAGCTTTGCAAGGTTTCCAGCGCACTCAAAAGGTATATTCGAAGAACACGATCTTTCATGGGTAAGTTATCCAGAACTTGATCCTAAGTTTTTCCACGAGCAAGCAATTCGTTTTAGAGAGGTTTTTAATGATCAGAATATTATTGATGATATTAAGATCACTCTTTCAAATCAAGTGAAGCTGAATGAATCGCCATTTTTTAAAGAATTTAAAAAACTTAAACTCAATTTTTATTTCTTAAACAGGGAAACAGAAAATTACGAGATCTTATCTTCTGTCGTAGTTGATAGGCATTTCCAAAGCGGAATTTACGAAACCTTTGAAGTTGTCATTGAACACGCGCCAGTAGCTCTTTTGAAAGAAAGTTTCTTCAAAAGAGGTGAGTTCATTATTTCAGAAGTTGATGACTATGAAATTCCGGCCCTTTCGACTAATTATAAAACGCTCTTAGCATCTGTTAAGGCGAAAACAATCCCAGTACTCTATGAGACTCCATTGGAAGAGAAAACTCTTTATGTAGCTACAGGAAATAAGGGCGGTGTCAGATTTCAGGACATTTTAAAAGCTGCTTTTGATAAGAACTATGAAGTGCAAGAAGATTCACTTCTAAAGATTGGTCAGTTCCAAAATAATTTACCTGAGTTTACTTATTTATCAGAGATTGCAGATAAAGATAAGCTCGGCAGATGGTTTGTTATGACTAATGAATTTAAGGATCACTACTTGGATCATTTATATACGCCAAGTGACAGGATGGTGCTTGCTTATAATGTTGGATCAGAACTAGCAACGCAGAAGACGGAAAACTTCTATTCATACGAAAATTCTCTAACGAGTAATAAAAGCGAGATGATTCTACCTTTGGGAATCGCTTCTGTGACGGCCAAGGTCGATATTCAATTAAGACCTATTAATCGTTTCGGAACCAGAATTGAAAACGAAAAAATTCATTGGGAAACGCCAAGCTCGTGTGGGAAAAACTGTATTCCAAAGCCTATGACTTGTGATTGGGATGTTAATAAATTTTCTACATACAATGATCCATTTTCACTTTCGACTGATCTTCTTGGAGAAGGTGAGAAACTCAGTCTAGTTATTGATGGAGATGAGTTTCAGTTATCAAATCTCTTAAAAGAAAAAAAAGCCATTCTTTATAAAGTCGATGGGAATGTTCATTTGGTGATTAAAGACCTAAAGAAAATTAAAGAGATCAAGCCATTTGAAGAGGCCAATCTTTCTTTGAAGCTCAAGGCGTTTGCAGGAAATGACTTTTTTGGAGTGAAGTTGGTCGGTGTTGCAGGTGACTGGCGTGGAATTGGTGGCTGTCCATTTAATACACCTGCCGTTGCTGAAACAAGAGGAACTCACATTTCAAAAGATACGTTGGAGTTAGGAGAAATCTCATGGCTTGTGAATGATCTGGCCAATCGTGGTTATCCTTACAGATTTCAATTACTCGATTCAGGGCTGTACTACCAAGAAATTTCTCTTGGTGTGAGTTCGACCATTGAAAATTATTACAACTAGAAGGAAGGCAATATGGATAAAAAGAATTTCAAAGATCGGATGATGCTCCCTATGAAGTATTGGCCGACAATTATTCTCTACATGGTAATGAGTCACCCTGTTGTGGCCCGCGACCTAGAGTCTATTGCTAATAACTTAACAACGAAGACAAGCAAGATTGCTGGAATGTTAGTTCCAATAGGTTTTGCTATAGCCGCTGCCTTTATGGCCTTTGGAAGTCCAAGAGGTGCTCAGTATATGTCTTCAACGCTTTTAGCGGCCGTTGTGGTTCTTGGTGGTGGTTCAATCTTTAATTGGCTTAAAGGAATTGTGGGGTAGGGAAATGGAAAATTTACGAGCGTATTATCCAAGTTTTTTAAAACAGAAGCCGTTGATCTGGGGAATAAGTCTCCATGATCTATTAATTCTGAGTGCCATTTTATTTGTTCTTTTAAATATAGGAGTTGGGCAAGTCCCAACTCTCTTTTTAATTGTCATTTTTTATTTTGGGATGATTCTCACTAGAAAGCTTTATCCGCGACGTCATTTTGAGTTTGTACTTATGACTAAAACAACAATTACTAGAAAGGATCTCAATGAAAAGCTTCGTTTATAAATTAATTCCGAAAGATTTTGAACACGCCTCAAGTGAACAAAATTTAAATTGGTATAACGAGATTAAAGTCTTTTTAAACCAATTGCCGATTAGTCCGAATTCAGACCGCTTTAATAAAGGCGGCCTAATGGGATTAATGACAGATACCAAAGTGACTAATGAGTTTTACTATAAATTTTATTCCTTGCAAGAGCAGTTATTTCTGGAAACTAACTTTGAAGGTGAACTTAATTTTCCAGAGACAAGGCTTGTTAAAAGCGATCCACCACATGAGTTATTGATAGACCTAGGAAAGTCGTTTGGTGAAACAGTCCTGGAATCAGACTTTCTAAAAATAAATGGAGTCTATTATCGCCTTATTAATCTTTATGAATTTGCTAAAGGAATAAATCCAAGTCAGTTAATGGATATTGGAGATTATTGCCTTTTTCTCAAAAAAGTTGACCCTGTCATTGCTAAAAGAAAAGTAGGGATGCAAAGAAAACTTCACCATTCCAATTTGTATTCTCACATGAGAAATATTGAATCGGAATCGAGCTATGCAGAGGCCGAGAAAATTACAGAATCAATGATAGAGGGGAATGAAGCTCTATTTGTTGTTGAGGCGTGGATTATTGTACGGGCCGAATCAGAGCTTGAACTCCTTGAGCAGACAAAAGAAGTCATTAAGAATCTTAAGAGGCTTGAGATTGAACCTTTGATTGAAACGGTGGGAC
Organism: Bacteriovoracaceae bacterium; assembly: GCA_043721975.1. Classification (GTDB taxonomy): domain Bacteria; phylum Bdellovibrionota; class Bacteriovoracia; order Bacteriovoracales; family Bacteriovoracaceae; genus Bacteriovorax. The sequence continues at coordinate 729 of JAYSPR010000291.1, read as the reverse complement.
TTAAGAAATTGTTTTTATCTATCATGTTTGGAGTAAGTCCCACTTTTAAGCGTACTCATGAACCACCAACTTCATATGTGGCCAATTTACTGCCACTAAAGCGCGATGAGCTTCATAAGTCAGGTATGGCGATAAACTCACTTAGAGGCAATCTTGTTTATTTCAATCTTTTTGATGATTCGTCGTTAAACTTCAATGTTTTAATTTCTGGGCAATCAGGATCGGGAAAGTCCATGATTGCACAAAAAATTCTAAAAGATGAAATTGAAAAAGAAACTTCGGCCATTGTGCTGGATCTTGGTAACTCATTCAAAAAGACAGTTAAGTTTTTAGGGGGAGAATCCCTTAGCCTTTCATTTAATCCAATGCAATTCAAATCTGTTCATTATTTAAAGGAGCTTATTACAAGTGTTATTCCTGAGAATGAATTAAGTTCAAAAGTGGAAGGGAAGATTTTTAATCTGATTCAAGAAAATCTTGAGAAGACTAATTCTTTTAAAGAGCTTATTAAAATTATCTCAATCGAGGTACCTGATCTTGATTTGTACTTTAGCGAGATTTGGGAATTCTTTGATGATGAAGTCCGCACCCTTTCAAAACTTACTTATGTCGATACTTCTCTTTATCCAGATAAGATCAAAGCACCACTGATTATTTATTTGATTGAATGTTTTAAGCATCTTGAAGGTAAAAGAGTTTTTATCTTTGATGAGGTTTGGAGTTTTTTAA
>JAYSPR010000290.1:0-3388 GCA_043721975.1 Bacteriovoracaceae bacterium | reverse complement strand
GTTTTTGAGATTTTGTTCTGTATTGTCTTGTTGTAGTTCCAGTCGCTTGCATAAGTTCCTCCGGTTGGAGGTGTCTAGTTCAATTGGGGGTTACGAACACACATATAAAAATTGATTTACTAATTAGCGAACTGTTATTATCGAAGATTGAAATTAAAGCGGTTGTTGGCGAAGAAAAAGCGGCTACTTATTTCAACAAAGAATGGACCCGCTTAAATGGAAAAAATTCAAAAATTAATCTTCACTTAGGTGTTTATGAATGTAGAGATCTCATTTCACCTTCAAATAAGCAAAACTCACAATTCATAACAGCAAAAATTGAACATTCCGATATTATAAGAAAATACTTAAATGGATTTCTTCTCGATTGCTTTCCCTTAAATAAGCCTAGCGAAATTGAGATAGAAAAACTAATGAATCGCCATATTGATGGTCAAAGTCTCTTTTTACTTTTAAATGAGACCCGTGAAGTTGTGTCTATGGCCGCGAATACTCGCTCAACTTTAAACGGAGGAACAATTTCCCTCGTTTATACTCCCCCGGAACAAAGAGGCCGTGGATATGCCAGTCTAACTGTGGCCAGCTTATCGCAAAAAATTTTAGAATCGGGAAAGAAATTTGTTAATTTATACACCGATCTCACTAATCCAACCTCAAATTCCATTTATCAAAAAATCGGTTTCGTAAAAATTGGTCAAAATATTCACTTTGATTTTGTTGAAAAAATTTAAAATTCTCTCTTCTTATATTATTCTGGCATTATTGGCTTGTTAGCTCTCATTCAGATGCATTATAATAGCCCCTATGAATAAACAATACACTCCCCCGACAGACGTAAAAGGTATCCTTCAAAACGTTAAAAGACCAAAAACTGCAGTCATCACCGCTGGAATGCCTTATGCAAACGGTCCTCTTCACGTTGGTCACTTAGCAGGTGCCCATGTGCCGGCTGATGTGCTTGCTCGTTATATGAGAATGCTTATTGGTGGTGATAATGTTCTTTATGTTTGTGGAACAGATGACCACGGTTCAACTTCTGAAGTAGCGGCCATAAAAAACGGGAAAAATGTTCGCGAGTTTATTGATGAACTTCACGCAAAACAAAAAGAGACACTTGATAATTATTCAATCTCTCTTGATACTTATTCTGGAACATCACGCCCAGATACATTTCCAACTCACAGTGCTCTCTCACAAGATTTTGTGAGAAAACTTTATAACAACGGCATGCTGGAGAAAAAAACGAGCAAGCAGTGGTATGACACAAAATTAAATCGTTTTCTTCAAGATCGAAACGTAACCGGAAAATGTCCAAATCCTAATTGCTCTAATGAAAGTGCTTACAGTGACGACTGTGAAGTTTGTGGAACTCAATACAATCCAAGTGAACTCATTAATCCAAAGTCATCACTCAGTGATGCACCTCCTATATTAAAAGACACTGTTCATTGGTGGCTTGATTTGTGGAAAGTTTCTGACGAATTAGGTGAGTGGATACAAAGTAAACAAGGTAAATGGCGTACTGCTGTTTTCAATGAAGTTCATGGAACAGTTCAACCAGCTTTTCAATTTGATAATGTTCATGAACCAATCTTTAAAGAATTGCGTCCAACACTTCCAAAGCATAAAAGCAGATATGCTCCTGGAAAAAAAGTGGTCGTGCAATTTGAAAAAATGTTGGACTTCAATACTGGCATGAAAATGCTCACCGATAAAGGCATTGAGTGCACGCTTCTTGATGGTTGGGCCCACCGTTCAATCACTCGCGATGTGACTTGGGGAATTCCCTTGCCAGCAGATCTTGATCCAGACATGAAAGGAAAAACTTTATACGTCTGGCCTGATTCACTGATTGCTCCGATTTCATTTTCAAAAGTGGCCCTTAAATCTAAAGGTCTTGATGAATCACTCTATGAAAAATTCTGGAAAGATCCTGAAGCTCGCATCTTTCAATTTTTGGGACAAGATAACGTTTACTTCTACGTTCTCATGCAAGGTGCGATGTGGTTTGGGTCTCAAGCCGACATTCATCATCAACCAAAAGCCGGAGACTACCAACTAACAGATATTTTCGGATGTTTTCACTTGATGATTGATGGTGAGAAAATGAGTAAGTCCCGAGGTAATCAATATACTGGCGATGAACTCATAACGACTAAAGGCTATCACGCTGATCAAATTCGTTATTTCCTGGCACTTTTAAGCTTGCCAGAAAAATCGTCTAATTTTGACTTTAATACTTTTCATGAGCGAAATAAATTTCTTGCGGGCCCACTGAATGCTGCTCTTGAAAAGCCTATCGCTGCTGTTCATTCTAAATATGACGGTAAAGTTCCAAGTGGAAAACTTTTAGAGAAAGCTCAAAAAGAAACCATGCAGATCGTTCAAAAGTATGTAAAGAATATGGAGAAAGCAGAATACTCTACACTTCTTTTTGCCATTGAAAACTATGCTCGTTTAATCAACAGCTTCTTTGTGCAATATAAGCCACACGATGACAGGCATCCACTTGAAGAGCGCTCTGATGCCCTCTACACATGTTTTTACGTATTAAAAAATCTCATGATCATGCTCCACCCCTTTGTTCCGGCAACTATGGAGAAATTGAGAGTGTCATTAAATCTTCCATCAAGTGTTTTTTCAATTGATGAGCTCGATAAACCAATTCCTGCCGGTCATCAAATTGGACAAAAGCAACAATTCTTTCCAGCGGTAGATGGAGCAGATGAAAACTAATGATAACTAATGTAAGAGTGCTTTAATTTCCGTATAAAGCTTTTTTTCTAATTCACGATTTTTATTATCAGAATTATAACCAGTACTCGGAGTTTGAATGCGGCCATCATAAATATTAATGATGGCCTCGACTACTTTTTCGGCCTTAAAAATCAAAGTTATTTCTTCATCCATAAGCATAGACTTCATCATGTCGCCGTTAGGTGAGATTTGTTCAATTTTTCCAATAAATTTACCTATTAGCTCAGTGTCAGTTATTTTGAGTTGATGAGTTGGAGATTTTTGCCCTGTCTTAATTCGCGTTATTTCTAATGAAGAGAATTTTTCTTTAGGGAACCATGCCTTCACCATTTTTTTCTCCTGGCTTTGTACAAGTGACAAAAAAATAAAGAAAATAAAAGAACTAAAAATAATGTATTTCATAGATGTTTACTTTAATTTGTAAAATGACCAATAGCAAATGTTCTCTTTTGAGTTTTTACATTTATGACTTTTATGAGTAATATTTAAAAAAATGAAAAAGATAAACCCGCGTTTAATATTATGAAAATCATTATGATCTTTACCTACTTTAACGGAGTCCCTTTTAAGCAGCATAACGGTTTTGTTCAGCATACTCTTTCGGACTCATATAACCAAGTGAAGAATGCAA
>JAYSPR010000289.1:0-6987 GCA_043721975.1 Bacteriovoracaceae bacterium | reverse complement strand
TATGAAAATAACATTTGTCCTAACAATTCTCTTCTTTGCTAATTTAATGATCAATCAGGCTTATGCTATGGGGGCCAAAAGACCTAAAACACCTGAAACGCCCAGCACTCCTAATACTCCTAATCCCCCTGTCACTCCTCTTCCCTCCACCATTCCCACTTTAGATTTTGGAGAAAGCCTGACCTTAAAAGATTATCTTGATAGCTCTTCTCAAGTCGGTCCAACGGTTGATGACAATCAAAATGATAATGAACTCGTAGGAATCATTAGAGAAAAAATTAATAAAGATGCTGTTGACCAATGCTTTAAGGATGAGGCGGCCCATGATTATTTTGCTGATCAAATTAGTTACTACGCTTCACTCATGCTTGAAGATATTCCTGCCATGGTGGGATTTATTGGAAGCTCTTACGGCACAAATAGTAACGACAATAATTATTTTCCGACTTCGCTCATTAGGCATCCACTTTGCGTGGTGAATAACTCCACTCTTTCTAAAACCATTAACAAAGTGCCTTCTCAATCAACCATTGATAAACTCAATCGTTTTGCTGCTACGGTAAACACTCTCAGACAAGATGTTTTAAATGGAGATCAATCAGCTAAAAAAGAATTGCTCTCAACATGGACCAGGCTATTTTCCTGCTTAGCTTACACAGAATCTTTGGGAACTGCTGATTCAACAACATCAAAAAATGTTGCATCAAGAGTTGCACCGAGTACTTATAGAAAACCTGCTGGGGTTAAGTTTTATGATGATCCAGCTCAAAGTGCAGAATCAAGACTTAATATTGGAATGTTTCAATTTACACCAACGGCCAGTGGTAATATTCAACCTTGCTTGCGGGCCTGGAATAAAATTCATAGTGAAATTCCTTCTTGCCAATTAAATCAAAAAGCCTCTCAAAATGAGCTCATCCCCATTCTTGGTAGTTCACTTCAGAGCTTTAATGCTTTTTGTGGAGTTCATAAATTAATTCAAACTTTTGCTATACAGGTTAACACCTCTAAGTCGAGTGCGACATCTCCACAAAATCTTGTGAATGGAAAATTAAAAAATTATGAAGAGCGATGTGTGACTCCACATTTCCAAGCAGGAAGGGCATACAACCATTTTGGACCTTTCCAAAATTCAACAGGAAGCAACCTTGAAAAACTTTTTAGTTGCGTAGAGAATTCACATTAAATAAAATAGGTCCTTATGAAATTTTTTAACTCGCTCTTTTTTTGTTTGCTCTTGGCCTCATGTTCTCATACAGAATCAATGCGAGAGGTCTCTTCAATAAACCAGGAGCAGAACTCAAACTACAGTCTAGAACGTGATACGCAATATGCGATAGATCTTGCTAACTTTAACGAGGTCCTTTTATCTAAAGAACTCAACAAAAAATCTAAAAAGAAAGTACTGGAAACCATGAGGGCCAATCAATTTAACAGTTTTCTCTCAACTCTTTCAACCACTGAATACACTGCCCTCAATAATACCTTGAATAAAATTAAAGACTCAAAAGAACCATTAACTCAGATGGTGAGTGGTGAAGGATCGCCAGTCCTTTTAATTCACGGTCTTTATTATGAAGACTTTGCTAGTGAATTTTTGAGACCGATTCATAGCTTGATCGGAAAAAAAAGAAATAGTTATTTTTACAAATGGGATAAACGATTCAGTATTGAAAAGCATCGAGATCAATTTATTGAGGCCATCAAGACTATTTTAAATAAACATCCAGATCAAAAGCTTACGATTATCGCCTACTGCGCTGGTGGAATTATTGCAACTTTGGCCCTTTATAAGATTTATGATGAAGAAATAAGTAAAAGAATCTATCTTCATACAATGGCTTCACCATTTTTTGGTTACAATGCTCCAAATATGGCCTTTATGGGAGTTCCTTTTGTGGGAAGTACAACCATTGCTATTGGAAAAGGTGCTTACAAAAAATTTATTCATCCAAAACTTAAAGAGTGCCACAATTGGATCAATACAAATTGTGAATTAGATCAACACGCTTGTGACTATAAAGGAATGAATCCTGAATTGGGACCGAGCTTTCAGGAAATTAAAAATCCTCCATGTGGTATTGAAAATACCACAACTTTCAATGATGAAAATCATGGCTCTATAATTAATAGGGTTTTCTTTGAAATTATGAGGGATTAAATTTTTTATTATTTATTTGGCTTGGGTGGTGGTTCGTCTTTGCGTTCGTCCTTGTGCTCGTCTTTCCTTTCTTCTTTGTGCTCGTCTTTTCTTTCTTCTTTGCGCTCGTCTCTCCTTTCTTCTTTGCGATCATTCTTTCTGTCTTCGCGGCGCTCTTCTTTGACGTTTGTTTTGCGTTCGTCCTTTTTTTCATCTTTTAGATCTATTTTGCGATCTATTTTACGCTCATCTTTACTGTCATTTTTACTGTCATTTTTACTGTCACCTTTACTATCATTTTTTCTTGAATCATCTTTGCGCCCAACTTGACGCTCATCTGTTGGTCGCCCTTGATTGTCATCTTGCTGATCTTGTCTTTGAAGCATGCTTTCATCTTCTATTTCACCTGATCTTTGCTCTCTGCCTTGTTCCCTACCTTGCTCTTTGCCTGGTTTCTCATTTTTTAAAGGTCGCCTTTCATTATTTCGCCCGTCATTTCGACCTTCTCCCATCTTTGGAAGTGGCCCTTTTCCAGGTTTTTTTTCTAAATCTAATTCATTCCCTTTTGATGGCCCCTTCTCTTTACGTTCGAGAATTTTTCCTTCTGGACTTTCTTTTTTCATCAAATTCTCAAATAATTTTTTCTCTAACTTTTGTGGGAGGTCAATCTTTCTCGTTTCACGATTGATATTCGAAACTTCACCCTTTACCACAAGAACTCGCTTTTTTCTTTCAAGAATCTTATCCAACTCTCTTGGATTTAAATCGCGGTCTCTGACATCGGTCTCCAACTTATTCATGGCAATTTTACCGTCGTATGTGACCAGTGTGGTCTCTTCATTGTCATCTTCAAAATTAACTTGAAAATCTGTCCCTCTGATACCCATTGCTGCCGTTTTTGTGCGAATAAAGAGTTTACTCTTATTCTTATCTTCCATTTCCATATAATTTTTTGTGACTTGAGACCTAATTTGTCCACGGATGAGACTTATGATTCCAGGACTTTCTTTTCTAAAAGCTGTAATTTTAACTAAGGAGTTAATACCTAAATTCATCACAGATTGATCAATAAAAACTAGCTTAACAAAGCTTTTTTCACCTGTTTTTATAGAGGCACCTTCAGTAATCTCTGTCTCTTTTGTCACATCTTCAACTTTCCCACTGGGAAATTTAACCTTCACTTCACCTTTTATTAAAACAGCACGACAAACCTGGTCTTCACTTAAGGCAAAGATTTTCATTGAAAATGTTAAGCAAAAAAGAATGAAAATAAGTTTCATATAATCCTTCGTATAGTTCATATATATTTCTAATAAATTAAGTTTATTATAACCTAGTTTTGAAATCTACAGAAATGCCAACTGAGTATTGATTGCTAATTGAACCATAAGATGATCTAGAGACTCACCGCTGCAATGAAGAAAAAATTATTCGCAACATTCTTTGGCTTTTGGATTGCTTTCTACTTCACTTAAAACATTATCAAGCACTCTCTTTATTTGAGCCTTGAACTTAATGTCGTGATAATCCATGACATGAGCGCGAACTTTTTTAGAATCTAGTAAATCTTCAGAATCAAGCTCCATTATCGCAGCCTTGAGTGAATCTTTATTAAAACCCTCCACGAAATGAACACCTACTCCAGAAACCCATTTTTTAAGTCCACTAGATAAAATGACTGGTCTTCCTGTGGCCATGGCCCCAAGGGAAAGTGCGGGAAAATCTTCTTCATTAAAACTAATAAAGGCCTTGGAAGCAGCAATCACTGGAGCGTGTTCACCGCTGCAACGATTTCCAAAAAAAGTATTTTCTTTATGTTGTGATTTTAATTCTAATAAATGCTCATCACTCCCAATAAATTGAAAAGGTGAATTCCATTCATTCATCCATTCAATAAGTAAGCTGGCCTCTTTAGCTGTTAATCCTTTTGCTTCGATTGCAAAAAAATGATGTTTAAACATTTCTTTTGGAAAAAGTGCATAGTCAGAGACACGAAAGGGCGGAGGCATGACTTCTAATTTATTTGCAAGTCCTAAGGTTTTTAAAGACTCAAGTAAGTCTTGTCTTGAAGTTAAAATAAGATCTGATCCTTTGAGAGTTTTTTTAATCCATGAACGGACAAAAGGAAAAAAAGCTTTTTGTAATAAAGTCTTATTAATTTTTTGATCTAAGTCTAAATCATAAAGATAAGTAATGATTTTAGTTTTCTCACACTTATTAATTCCTTGAGAAAATCCCTTAGAAATATTTATAACCAAATCATAATCACATGAAATAAATAAATTACGGGCCAGTGAAGGAAGTTTATTTGAATGCTTATAAAAGTCTTCTGGAGTCTTCACAACATTACTTAAATAAGTTGAACGAATCTGGCGTTGCTCGACATGACCTAAGATGGACCCTTTTTTATGAGCAAAAGTGTAGAGAATCGCTTCAGGAAAAATTTCACAGATATTCTCTATGACTTCCGCATAATGAGACCGCTCTAATAAATAATCACAACTGATCGCTACTTTCATATAAGACTTTTAAAATACTCTGCCGTTTGCTTAATTCCATCTTCAAATTTAACGAGTGGTTTATAGTGTGAAATATTTTGAAGTTTATCAATATTAGGACGTCTACGTTTAGGATCATCTTTAGGAAGCGTGAGATACTTAATTTTTGATTCGCTTCCTAAAATCTTAATAATGAGTTCGGCCGTTTCTTTGATTGTGTATTCGTCTGGGTTTCCACAATTAAATGGTGTAATGTCATGACTAAACATAACATTATGAATGGCAAAAACAAGATCGGTTGAATAGCAATAAGAACGGGTTTGTGTTCCGTCACCATAGACGGTTAAATCTAAACCGGCCATGGCCTGAGTAATAAAATTAGGAATCACGCGACCATCATTTGGGCGCATGCGAGGTCCATAGGTATTAAAAATTCTCACGATTCGTGTGTCAACATTGTAACGGTTATGAAAAGTCATGGTCATGGCCTCAGCAAAACGCTTTGATTCGTCATAACATGACCGAGGGCCGATAGGATTAACGTGACCGACATAATCTTCTGTTTGAGGATGAACTTCCGGATCTCCATAGACTTCAGATGTTGAAGCTTCTAAAAATCTTGATCCTTTTTCACGAGCAAGCTCTAAAAGACGAAGAGTCCCCTCTGAGTTCACTCTCATAATCTCTAGAGGAATTAATCCAAAATCTATTGGTGAAGCAGGACTGGCCATAGAAAAAATATAATCAATTTTCGTCGACTTAAAATCTGGCAATTTTTCATAAATATTATTGCGAATAAATTCAAATTTTTTATATTTCGAAAGAATATCTATATTAGATTGTGAGCCTGTAATGAAATTATCAAGGCCAATAACTTTTGCACCAAAATTGAGATAATATTCGCAAAGAGTTGAAGGGACAAAGCCTGCGGCACCAGCGACTAAAATAACTTTGTCTTCAAGTGTCTCTGGTAAAATTATTTTTTCCATTAAAAGAAATCTCCTGAATTAATATTTCTTAAGTTGAATCACAAGTGATGAAAGAAGAAGGATTACTGCTCCCACCATCTGGACCATCGTGAGCTTGGCACCTAAAAAGACCCAATTAATAACGACAGCACTAAAAGGAAAAAACATCTCTGCGAGAGCGCAGGCCCTGGCCGAAATAAGCTTGAGTCCTCGGTAATAAAAATACATTCCCAAAAGACCAGATAAGAGAACCATTAAAATAATTTTTCCATAAAGTGCCCCACTCATATTGAGGCTTACTGTCTCGTATTTTGATAAAAGGTAAAGCACCATGAAAATAAAACCAAAAATAAATCGCCCGCCCATAATTTGAATTTCACTAAAGCCTGCTAGTGACAATTTTTTTCCAAAAACAGTCGAAGCTCCCCAGCTCACCACAGCAATGAGTGTGAGAAAGTAACCGTAAAGAGCTTTCTCGCCAATTAAGGCCACGGAGAAATCTAATTTTGAAAGTCCAGGAAGTATATCGGGAGAAGATATAAGGAATCCCCCAAAAAGGGCCAAAGCCGCCCAAAGAAGAAATGATTTTTTTACTTTTTCACCTAAAAACAGGCTCGCTAAACTGATGGCCACGATGGGTTGAAGCTTTTGCAACAAAATAACTAAGGAAGGGTTAATGAGCATGAAAGCTTTCGTAAAAGTCAAAGTTCCAATAGCAGACCCGCAAACACCGATAACAAAAAAATAAAAAAAACTCGATAAATTGAGCTTGCCAATTTTTTTATAGTCCTTAAATAAAAGTGGAAAAAAAACTAACGAAAGTAAAAGGTGCTCACTAAAAACAATGATCTCTGCACTCACTCCCGAGTAAAGAAGTGGGTAGCGTATAAGTGTATCTAGGGCCCACAAGACACCTGCGAGAATAACAAAAATCACGCCCAACATAAGAGCTCCAATCCATTACATTATAGGTTTTACGAAACTTTAAAACCTATGTTACAATCTAGTGTGTAAATCTAGTTCAATGGACGCGTTCATGCAATTAAATCTTCATCAAACTCACCACGAAATTGCTGATTTTGAGGGTCTATTTAAATATCTCACTACCACTTTTCAACAGGGAAATAGTGCAGGTTTACATCTTTTTCCAGAACTTTTTTTGACTGGTTATCCACTGCAAGATTTAGCTTTAAAAAAGACTTTTATTGACGATTATCGAAGTTTTCTAGAGGACTTATCAAATTGGTCGGAGCGACAATTTAAAAGTAACTCTCCCACGGCAGTTTTATTGGGTGGATTACAGTATGAATTTGATTCACTGGGATATCCGGCCCAAATTGAAAATGTGATTTTTCTCATGGAGCCTGGGAAAAAATTAAAG
>JAYSPR010000288.1:0-1564 GCA_043721975.1 Bacteriovoracaceae bacterium | reverse complement strand
TTAGAATATGAAAAAAAAGACATTGATTCTGTCTTACGAAAATTGAAACTTTCTTATACCGCTTTTTATTCACTCTGTGCTATCCGTTCTTTTGACAGACTCCAAAGCGAACGTGGTGAAAGTGAAAATCCTATTGTCGTCTTTATTCCAAAAACCTTACGTAATGAACTTAAAGCAGAAAATGCATTTCAAAATCTCATTGGTTTTATCTGGATGAAACTCTCTAGAGATAAAATTAAAGATCCTTCTTTTCCTACATACTTTAGAATTTTTTATAAATTTAGGTCAAGCCCAGAAGAAATTAGAAAAGTTTTATTCATGGCCGCGATACTAACGAAACTTTCAAGCTTTCAAAAATTACACAAAATCCTTCTTCATAAAGAAAAGAAAGTCCATGACTGTTCACTTCTCATTAGCTCTGGCAGAACCCCAAAAGAGATTTTGATCCCAGAAGAATTAAAAGAAGCTAAATTCTTTGGACGGGGAACAATGCACCGATCTCCCGGTATTGCTCTTTTAATTACGAGCAATCACCACCACGATTTTATTTCAATTGAATATTTACAAGATACATTTGATGAGTCGACGATTTTAAATTTTAAAAAGCTTTTAGAGCTAGAAATTAATTCTCATATATCCTATCCATAATATCCCCGACTCTCGATTCTAGTTCTGATTGTGACATTTCACTTATTGAAATACGCTTGTGAACAATCATTTTAATTGGATAAGGAAAGATCGCAGTCAAAGAGGAAAGACAAAATGCCATAATCACAATTGGAATGATAATGATTATTGATATCTTTAAGCTAAAGAGAAACATCAAAAGAAGAGCACTGATCATTAACTGGGCGAGAGAGACTGATAACCATTTAAGTCCTAAAAACCAAGGTATAATAAGCAGTTTTGACAAAAGACTGCTTTGAAAAAGAACAGGATTAACAAAATGACTGCCACTAAAAGTAATAGGTACAACATCCACCTGGTTTTCTAGTGCTATTTTTGCCCAACCATGAACGTCACGAAACGAATTCTTTTTATAATCCCAAATACTTCTTAAAGCCTGTTTATTTCCACCGGGAAATATTAAAAGTGAATGGCCACTTTTAAAAACATCTTTTGCCACTTCATAAGTTGCTGGCACAGCGCCAAGCCACTCAAAATAGTTTTTAACAATAGGGACTCGAAAAATAGAAGGATGAGTGAAGCCGTAAATATGATGCTCATTTTTGAACTTTTCTTCGGCTAAAAAAAGTACAGAGTGACTCTCAATGAGGGCCCCAATATTGTGATTTGAGATATAGAGAGTAGGTTTACTTTCAATTTCTTCTGAAATATCTACTTTCAAACAAAAGAAAAAACGAAAGAATGGCCTTAGAATTTGCCCTAGAGTGCTTATAAGTTTTTGTTTTCTTTGATTCATCGATTCTTTGCCCATGTCTAATTATTACACAGGTTAAGTCATTTTTGTTGTTTCTGGGCGATTATGTCCGGTTAATTTCTGAGCGATAATGTCCTATTGAATCTAGGCCACTTTTCTCAGTTTCGACTTATCACCATAATC
>JAYSPR010000287.1:0-2623 GCA_043721975.1 Bacteriovoracaceae bacterium | reverse complement strand
AATGAAAATATTGACTCAGTTGAAATGAAAAAAGCAAGGGCCTATATCCTCTCCAAAGGAAGTTTAGAGAAATCTGACTTGCTTACAAAAATATTTTTGTCGCTCTTTCAAAATTACAGCTGGGATAAAACACCTCAAATACCTTACTTACTATTTAGTAAGCACTCACCAATTAATGACCGGGCCCTCGCGGCTTGGTTATCGCCTCATATCCTTCCCATGGCGATTTTAAGAAATATAAAAGTTCAAAAGTATGTTGACTCCAATCTTACTCTCAATGAATTAAAAATTAATTCTCGTGAAAAAATCGCTTCACTAAAATCTATGAAAAAATCTGATCATCAAATGATCAAAAAACTCATTGATGCCCAAAAGATTGAAGGGTCATGGGGGGGCTATCTCATTGCTTCGATTTTTGGACGCATGGCCTTGTCTTATAATATTTTAAAAGTGCCAACTGACACATTACTAGTAAGTTCAAAGAATAAAGCTCAAACTTTTTTAGACAAATATCTTTTTGATGTTGGTGAAAGTAACTTTCTCGGTGCGACCCAAGATGGACATATTTGGGATACGGCCCTCTTAGCTGGAGCACTCATTGAAGCTGGCGCTAAAGAAAGTGATACCCACAGCTCTCTGTCTCATATACTCACATTTCAAAATGCAAACGGTGGATTTCCTTTTGGTTATGGATTTGAAAGCACTCCAGATGTTGATGACACTGCTGAAATTCTAATAACCCTAAGGCGTGTTTATGAACCAAAAGAGCCTTTTATAACAAAAGGATTAAACTATTTAAAAAATATGCAAAATGATGATGGCGGTTTTGCCGCTTTTTCTAAAAACAATAATGGCAATTTTCTCTTAAAATTATTTGCTAAACCATTTACTGATTCTGCTGATCTTTTTGATGAATCTTCACCGGACGTGACAGGACATGTACTCGAAGCTTATGGCCATAACGCTCAAACATTAAGAGACTCTGAGTCAGTCAAAAAGGCCATAGCCTATTTGCGTGCTAATCAAAATGAAAGTGGAGCCTTCTTTGGCCGTTGGGGAATTAATTATCTTTATGGAACTTCTGCTGTCATCACTGGTCTTAAAGAAGTCGGAATGAATGAAAAAGATCCCATGGTAGTCAAGGCCTTAAATTGGCTATTATCAAAACAAAATAAAGATGGTGGATTTGGTGAATCAACTCTTTCCTATTCAAAAAAAGAATGGGAAGGTGTTGGCCTTAGTACACCTTCACAAACAGCTTGGGTCATCATTGCTCTTTTAAAATACCTCCCGGCTAAACATCCTTCAATCGAACAAGCAGTAGGCTTTCTCATTTCTAATTTTAAAGAAAATAATAATACTTTTGTTGATCAATCAGTGACAGGAACAGGACATCCGAATGTCTGCTATATGGTCTATCCTTCTTATGCAAAAACTTTCCCTTTGATTGCACTAAGTCGCTATTTAAAAATTATTTCTAGCGAATGAAGCCACGACTTTTTCATCAAAATAATTAGCACTCATTCCCGCATCAACAACGAGACCTGTCGCATTTATTCCACTTGAAGCGGGACTCAACAAATAGACGATTGAGTTGGCAACTTCTTGAGTCTCAAGGGCCTCATGTCTCATGGTGAGTTGTTCGGCAAAAAGATAATTATCAATGTAGCCAGGGATCCCTGCTGAAGCAGATGTTTTTAGTGGCCCAGCACAAACAGCGTTAAAGCGCGCTTTTAAATCCACAGAAAATGACTTTGCTAAGAACGCAACTGTCGCATCAAGGGATGCTTTAATTGGTCCCATATAACCATAGTTTGTGGCCCTCGTACTTGAAATTGAAATCGTTACAACTGATGAGTTATTTGTAAGAATTGGTTTAAGTGCCTTTGATAAAGAGACTAATGAGAAGCAAGAAATGTTTGTGGCCTGCAAATAGTCAGCGAGATTTGTCTCGTGGAAAGGCTTCATTCCCTCAGAGTAGTTAGCAAAAGCAATAGAGTGTAAAAAACCATCTAGCTTAATATTTTCTCTTTTTAAAAGAATTCCAAAATTATTAATCTCTTCAATTTTCTCTACATCAAGAAGATAAATTTTCTTTTCAGAAAAAAGCTTTTGAACTTTTTCTTTGATGTCTTCATTTAAAACCGTAAAAAGACAATCAGCTCCATTGTCTAATAAAGACTTAGCAACATGGTAGGCAACCGATTTTTTATTGGCCACACCAGTAATTAAAAAAGTTTTATTTTCTAAATTTAAAAAACTCATAGTCTCATCCTTCAACACTTGCCACAGTAAATTCTAAAACGAGAACCGTTTTTCCAGAAACTTTCGTTGTCCCTTTCATATAGTGAGCATTGGATAATGATTCCAAAAGAGTTACTTCCATTTCTAAAAGATCCCCTGGCCTTACCATATTTTTAAATTTTGCATTTTGAACTCTAGTGACAACTCCAAGGCCGCCGCCTTCCATTCCTGACATAAGAGCTGCACCCGACTGAAAAAGAGCTTCTTGTAAGAGCACGCCTGGCATGATGGGGTTTCCCGGAAAATGTCCTTTAAAAAAATCTTCATTTCCTGTGACATTAAATTGAGTTTTAATCATGACATTATTTTTTTCTACGAC
>JAYSPR010000286.1:0-8399 GCA_043721975.1 Bacteriovoracaceae bacterium | reverse complement strand
AAATTCTGTTCCGGCCATGGGATGAGTAGCTACGAAATTTTTTCTATTTTTATGATTTTTTATAAATTCACAAATATTAAACTTAGTTGAGCCCACATCAATGACAACTTGATGTTCATCAATCATATCTAAAATTTTAGGAAGTAAATCGACAACAGCTCCTACTGGAGTAGAAAGAATAATGATATCGCTTAGGCTTACAGCTTCTTCAATTGTCACAATTTTATCAGCAATTCCTAATAAGAGTGCCTCTCTTTGATATTCAAGATTGAGATCAACACCATAAACTTCAGTTACAAATTGATTTTTTTTGAGGTCCAGTGCCATGGAGCCACCGATAAGTCCCAGTCCAATGACAGCTAATTTCATTTTAAATAGTCCTCAATACTTTTTTTTGCAATTTTTAAAGTTTCAACTGGTGAACATAAAGAAGCACGAACATATCGACTTCCATTAGATCCAAAAATTGTTCCTGGAGTGATAAAGACATTGGCCTTTAATAAAATATCGTCGATAAAATTTTCAACATTAACAATACTATCTGGAACTCGTGCCCAAACAAAAAGCCCAACTTGATTTTTTTTGTAGGTACATTTAAGTAAATCGAAAATTTGCCAAATATAGTCTCTTCTTTTTTTATAAGTCTCGTTTCTCTCTGTATGCCAAGAACTATCCACAGAAAGAGCTTTCATGGCCCCCTTTTGAATGGGAAGAAACATTCCTGAATCTACATTACTCTTTACACTGATAACGGCATTGACGAGCTCTTTTGAACCAAGAAAAAAACCGACGCGCCATCCGGCCATATTAAAAGATTTACTAAAAGAATTTAATTCGCAGACTAATTCCAACTTCGGATCAACGCTAATTAAGCTGATTGGTTTTGATTCATTTAAAACCAAACCATAGGGATTATCATTGCACAAAACCATTTTCTTTTTTTTACAAAATTCCTCTAAGTTTTGAAACAAGTGAGAATCAGCAGTCATTCCTGAAGGCATATGAGGATAATTGATCCACATGAGTTTACATGAAGATAAATCTATTGCTTCAAGTTCTTTTAAATTCGGCTGCCAATTATTTTCTTCCGTCAGATTGTAATAAATAATCTTAGCCCCTAATAAATTAGCAACAGAGGCATAGGCAGGATAACCAGGATTAGGAATTAAAACAGCGTCTCCAGGATTTAAGAGCGCCATTGAAAGATAAAGTATTCCTTCTTTTGATCCCAATAGAGGCAGAATTTCTTCTTTGGGGTTAAGGTTCACTTCATAAGTTTCTTTAAGCCAAGTAGAGATTGAATTTCTAAGTTCAGGTGAAGACCTATAAGAAGAATAACCGTGAACATTTGATTCTTTAAGAGCAGTAATCGTTTCATTCAAAGCAATTTCAGGTGGAAGTAAATCAGGACTGCCTATTCCCAAATTAATAACATTTAAGCCCTTTGATCTCATCAGGGCAATCTGTTCTAATTTTTTTGAAAAATAATATTCTTCAACATGCTTTAATCTATCCGCAACTGGAACAATCACAGAAGATCTCCAAGTTTTGAAGATTTATTTCTCATAAGAAAATCAACTAAAACTATGGCGGCCATGGCCTCAACAATAGGAACAGCTCTTGGAACAACACAAGGATCATGTCGCCCCTTACCTGTCACTTCTGTAGACTCACCTTCGTTAGTTACGCTTTCTTGTACTTTCATAATGGTGGCCACTGGTTTGAAAGCAACATTAAAATAAATATCCATTCCATTACTAATTCCCCCTTGGATTCCTCCTGAGTGATTGGTTTTGGTTTGAATCTTATCTCCTACTTTTAAAAACTCATCATTATGTTCTGATCCTTTTAACTCAGCACCTTTAAAACCTGATCCATACTCAAAACCTTTAACGGCATTAATACTTAGCATGGCCTTACCAAGCTCGGCGTGAAGCTTTTCAAAAACCGGCTCACCAAGTCCGGCCGGAGTGTTTTTTATCTGACAAGTCACTACCCCACCAATAGTATCACCGTTAGATTTCACTTCTTCGATGAGACTTATCATTTTTTGGGCGATCTTTTGATCAGGACATCTCACGATATTGCTCTCTATTAACTTGAAATCAACTTCATCTAATTTTTGTGTCATCTCAAGTGATCCCACTTTAGAGACGTAGGCCTTAATTTCAATGCCAAATTGTTTTAAAATTAATTTAGCAATGGCCCCTGCCATCACTCTTGCCGCAGTTTCTCTTGCTGAAGATCTGCCACCACCTCGATAATCTCGATGACCGTATTTTTGGTCATAAGTAAAATCTGCATGAGAAGGTCTATACTTATCTTGAATGTGAGAATAATCATTTGATCTTTGATCAGTATTTTCAATATGTCCCGCGATTGGAGTTCCGGTTGTTTTTCCTTCAAAGACACCAGAGACGATTTTAAATTTATCATCCTCTTTTCTTTGAGTTGAAATTTTTGATTGCCCTGGCTTTCTGCGATTTAATTCTGATTGAATAAAATCTAAATCTAATTCTAGTCCTGCTGGGCAGCCATCAATGACCATGCCAATTTGGCTTCCGTGAGACTCACCGTAGACTGTGACTTTAAAAAGTGTTCCAAAAGTATTTCCACTCATACCGCCACTTCCCCAAACTTCGGATTTTCTCCAATCATTTTTATAATTTTATAAGCAGTCTCTGGGGCATTTAAAAGATCTGTTTCGATATGAAGCATCGCCTTTTTATAGGAAAATTCTCTGACACTGAAGAGTTCTTTCATTTTTTTTAATCTATCACTTTCACTTAAATCAAATAAAATAGGACGTATAACATGATCCTCTTTTTCATTTTTTAAAATTCTTTGGTTTAAAATTGTTAAATCTGCTTTTAAATAAATCAATTGTCCTTTTCCTTTAACAATTGTCTCTAGATTGTCTTCTTTTATAAGTGCTCCTCCACCTAGAGCGACAATCACATTTTTCTTTAAACTTTGTGAGACCACATTCTTTATACATTCTGATTCTTTTTGCCTAAAATAGGCTTCCCCTTTATTTTTAAACAAAACTGAAATCTTCTCCCCTTCATTTTTTTCTAAAAGAAGATCAGTATCGATAAATTCTAAATCTAGCAATCGGGCCAGGTGACGACCCACGTGAGATTTACCAACTCCCATAAAGCCTGTTAGATAAAGTGAATGGCATTTTTGTCTAAGTTTAAGAATTCCGGACAAAAAAAAAGCGAGATCTGCTCTCATTTGGGGTTCGTTGGAAATTTCACCGTTCCAAATACTCCAAGTTCCCAGCGCTTGATAGATCAGCATTCCAAGTCCACCGATGGTTGCCACTTGAAGACCTTTTAGTTTTTTTATGAATTCTGTTTCTGCTGGTGTGTAGACTAAGTCAAAGGCCAAAGCCCCTTCCTTAAATTTAACAAGATCAACCACTTTAAAAAATTCTTCACCAGAATCTTTTCCCGTCATTCCCAGTGGTGTTGAATTGACCACAAGATCGATTTCAAGAGACGGGTTAAGCTCAGGACTTTTTTCATTGAGAACAACCCACTTGGTGTTGGGAAAATGTGTTTGAAAATTTTTAACGAGTTCTACATTTTTATCAGACAAATTATAAACATAAACGACTTTAGCATTTTGTTTTCCCAAAACATAAGCCGTGGCCTTCGCGGCTCCGCCAGCTCCGAGAAGCAAGCAGGCTTTTCCATCAATTGAAAATTTCTTTTCTTTCAAAGTTCTTTCAATTCCAATAACATCAGTATTGTGCCCATAAATTTTATCATCCTTAATGTGCAAGACATTTAAGGCCCCAATAATTTTGACTTCAGGACTAGCATCGTCTATCTGATCAAGAAAAACTTCTTTAAGCGGAATAGTAACGTTAAGGCCTCTGAAATTTTTATTTTTTTTAAGAGTCTCTAAAAATTCTTTTGAATCAGCGAGAGAGACATCAATGGCCTGATAGTCTATGTCGACTCCTTCATTAGTGGCCATAAAGCTAAATAACTTAGGTGATAAAGAGTGTGAAATCGGAGAACCTATAACTGCTGCTATCATTATTTTGTTAATTCCGTTAAGGTTTCATAAAAATTTGGATATGACACTGCCACACATTCAGCTTCGAGTATTGTTGTCGTTTCTTCTGCAACTAATCCAGCAATACTAAAGGCCATGGCGATTCTATGATCATTATAAGTTTCTATTTCGGCCCCTCTTAATTTTTGAGGTCCAACAATTTTAAATCCATCAGGATATATTTCAATCTCGCAGCCCATCTTTTGAAGGTTAGTGGCCACCGCGAGTAAACGATCACTTTCTTTCACTCTTAATTCTTCGGCTCCACGAACGATAGTCACCCCATTTGCTTGAGATGCAAGAATAGCAATGAGAGGAATTTCATCAATTAAACTCGGAACTTCTTCTTTAGAAATACTGCCACCTTTTAGTCCAGAAAATTTCACTCGAATTTTTCCCACTGGCTCCGGATGGGAGCTAGTCACTTCTGTTTCTATATCTGCACCCATTCTTTTAAGCGCATAGATAAACCCAATTCTGGTTGGGTTTAAAGAAATATTATCCATTTCTAAACTAGAGCCAGGAAGAATACTAGCTGCTCCAATCCAGAAAGCCGCAGTTGATGGGTCACCTGGCACTCTAACGACATTGGCCTTGAGGCCTTGATTTCCACGAATCGTAATTTTATTTTCACTTACACCCACATCAACTCCGAAATGTGGAAGCAATCTTTCCGTGTGATCACGACTCCCGATTTCACCAGTTATCGTTGTCGTTCCTTCCGCTCTCAATGCCGCCATCATGATGGCCGTTTTTATTTGAGCGCTAGCAATTTTTAGATCATACGAAATGGCGTGAAGTTTCGATCCATGCACGACTAATGGTGCAAAATTTTCATTTGATAGCTTAAAGCTCGCACCCATTTCTAGTAGTGGTGCTGAAACTCTTTTCATTGGTCTTTTAACTAATGACGAGTCTCCCGTAAGAGTCGCAGTAATTGGCATCCCGGCTAATACTCCCATCATCACTCGCATGGTTGTTCCAGAATTTCCGCAATCAAGAATTAAATCATTTTTAAAATGAGATTTATCGCCAATGCCTTTAATAAATGTCTTGTTGCCTTTTTTCATTATTTCTACACCCAAGAGTTCAAGGCATTTCGCTGTCGACTGAACATCTTCACCTTCGAGGATATCGACAACTTCACTCGTGCCGCTAGCGAGCGCCCCCAAAATTAAACCACGGTGTGAAATAGATTTATCCCCAGGAATAACTGGAGATCCACTAATTTTTTTTACTTTGCTCAAAATCTTTTTCATTAGGAAATGATAACAGAAATTTATTAAATTCGAGGGAAATTTTAATTCGTAA
This sequence comes from Bacteriovoracaceae bacterium, assembly GCA_043721975.1. Classification (GTDB taxonomy): domain Bacteria; phylum Bdellovibrionota; class Bacteriovoracia; order Bacteriovoracales; family Bacteriovoracaceae; genus Bacteriovorax. The sequence goes on along the minus strand of JAYSPR010000286.1, from coordinate 3,020 downwards.
AACTGACATTTTTGATTGGTTGACTATTGCTATCGGCTTATTAAAACAAGTTTATTGTTCCTTTACTTATTTTTAGTTACTATTAAAGCTAGTTTGTTCAGGAGTAAAAAATGATTACAGGTGTTCAAGATATCTATTACAACGTCTCCGACATGAAAAAAGCCATTTATTTTTACACCGTTGCTCTCCAAATGAAATTAGTCTTCGAAGAAGACGGATGGACTTCTCTCGATTGTGGAGGAGCTAAAATTGGGCTCCATCCGCTTGAAGAAGGAGAGGCCATTGAAAAAGTTTCCAGAGACTCTCATGGGGCCCATGGCCAAGCGACTTTGACTTTAAAATCCAATAATGTTTCTGAAGATAAAAAACTCATTCTCGCCCACGGTGGAAAAATTCTAGGGGAAGATGACGCTCCCTGGGGACATATGCTGGTCTTTGAAGACCTCGATGGAAACGTCTTAAAACTTATGAATCCAAAATACTAAATTATTGACCACAACACTTTTTATATTTTTTTCCACTATTACATAGGCAATGATCATTGCGACCAACTTTTGGTGCTTGTCTGACTAGTGGTTTTAGAACTTCATGATGATGGTGGTGATTGCAGTTTGGCCCGTGAACATGAACTTCTTCGTGCTCGACTTCATGATTGGCCGCAAGACTTTCTTCTGTTGAACTTTGTTTTCCACTCATATTAATCTCCTTTGAAATACCTGAGGGCAATTTAGTCTTAAACATTACCTTCTTCAAGTAAAATGTCCTTTGACAAGTCTCACTAAGTAGTTAAATCTATTATTAAAAAATTATATAGGAAGTCATTGTGAAAATATCTCAATTTTTTTTATTCTTGTATCTAAGTTTACTTTTTGGTTGCTCAACGCAACTTGAATACACCATGAATAACTTTAAATTCCTTTCACCAGAGGCCAAGGGAAAGCTTCTTAAAGGTGATATCGGAATGAGTGATCAAATGACTCATAAAGTAGTTATCAGTGAAGCTTTTGATCCACTGATTTTTAATTTGCCGGCCGTCACAACTAACGTAAATCAAATAAGTGTCGGGAATGCTCTTTCAATGCCTATTAACTTAGGTCTCTTAGAAAGAATGGATTTTTTTACAATTGATGGAAAGTATGGATTTAAGTATCAAGTTTTAGGTGACCCAGAAGTTCTTAAAGTCGAAGGATACAAAGGATCTATAGCGCTCTCGTATGGATATGATCACCCTGAAGTAACGAATGTGACATATACGAGCTCTTCGTCAGTTCGTTCTTACTCAACTGATATGAAAGTCTCTAGCTATGAAGTGAATTTGATATTTGGAAAAAGAATTAGTCCTCAACATCTTTTTTATTCTAGCTTGTTTCACGACAGCTACAATTACAAAGGGCAACTGACCAGCACTCAATTTGCCACTGTAAATGTAAAAGGAAAATCTCAAAATACGGGATTGCTCCTGGGCTATGAGCTTTCTCAAGCAGGCGAAGAAAAATTAGGGGCCAAAGTTAAACTTGAAGGAGGAGTCGTTCAAGGCAAGCTCGACAGTTACGATAAAAGAACTTCAGGAGTCGTGGGTGGTATGCTTGGATTTTACTGGTAATGTAAGAAAGGGGGCCTAACTTTTTTACAGGGTTCATCATAAGAATTTTAAAATGCGCTATAAAGGTGTCCACACTCAAACCCAGGACACTTATATGAAAACTTTAGTCTTCTCTCTTCTTGTACTTTCTAATGTTTCTTTTGCTGCATCTAAAATAGCAGGAAATCCTGTTGCACACACTCTCAAATGTAAGGCCAACTTCATTCCTTTTATAGGTTCTGATGTGAATCTAAAAGTCACAACTCAGGCCCTCGCTCCAGAATACAGTGTAAGAGAAATTTCAGTATCACAAAAGGCCCTTGCACCTGATGCTAAGGCCGTTGTTACAACTTTAAAGCAGGCCTCGCAAACAGCTTACAATGCAACATTTAAAGCTAAAGGAATTAAAGTTCTTTTAGATAAAAGTGCTATGACTGCAGAATTATCTTTAGGTGCTATTGATTACGTTTGTAAAAAATAATTATTTCTTATCGACAAAGGACTTAACTAAAACGATAAGTATTCTTCTATGGCACAAGCTCGAGATTTTTACCTTATTTATCCTCCGGGACTAGTCAGTCTGGGCCGTGATGAATTACTAGATAAATGGCAAGTTCACTTTAAAGAAAGTGAACTTGTCATTAAATCTATCGATGAAGGTGGCCTTTTAATTTCATGTGATCAAACGAATGGTTTTCTCTTAAATCATCTTTTGAAATGCCCCACTCGTATACTACTGCGTATTGCTGAATTTAAGGCCAGAGACTTTCCTAAACTCTTTAATAAAATTTCAAAACTTCCTTGGAAAGACTATCTATGTGGGCAGAAACCTGAAGTTGAAGCCTCTAGTACCAATTCAAAATTATTTGATTCAAGAAAAATATCCAAGGCCATTATTGATGGTGTTAATGAATGTTACAAAAAACAACCCGTCAAAAAGAAATTTCTTGATATCGCCCAAAATCCACAAATAAAAAACGACCTTCCTGCGATTTATTTTCGAGCAGTGGATGACCTAATCACCATTAGCCTTGATACGACAGGTGAGAGATTACATAAACGAGGTGATAAAGTTTTGACTGGGCTAGCTCCTATTAGAGAAAGCTTTGCGGCCTTATTAATAAGGTCCCTCACTTTTGATTTGGTAATAAATAATTTCACTCTCATCGACCCAATGTGCGGATCTGGCACGTTTTTAATTGAAGCTCATGACCTAGAAAAAATAATATCCGATAGATCTTTTGCCTATCAATATTTTCCTGTCATTATAAATTCACCTGATTTTTTATTGGTAAAAAATCAACTTAGTCTCAACATTGATGGCCAATTAAATTTTAAAGATTTTTTTGGTTTTGAAATTAACAGTGAAGTCGTGAAACTCGCAAAGACAAACTGTGGAGAAAGACCAATTAAAATTACCGAAGCTGACTTATTTAAG
>JAYSPR010000285.1:0-16945 GCA_043721975.1 Bacteriovoracaceae bacterium | reverse complement strand
GGAATAAACACTGCCGGAACTGCAGCAGCTCCAGTATTGTACTCTTGGCAAGTTGATAATGTGGCACCTACAAAGCCTACAATTACTTCAAATGTTGATGCAAATACTAATCAAACTGTAGCACAATTTTCTTTCACCTCAACTGATACAGTAAGTGGTATTGCAAAATATCAGTGTGCTTTAGATAGTGATACTTTTTTAGATTGTGTTAGTCCTAAATCTTTGGATTATGTTGGACAAGGTGGACATATTTTTAAAGTCAAAGGATTAGATACTGCTGGAAATATTTCTGAAGTCGCTACTTTTAGTTGGACCATTGATAACACAGCTCCAACTGCTCCAGCTATTACTACGAGTGTGTTAGCTGCAACAAAATTAAATACGGCACAATTTAGTTTTACATCGTCTGATATTGGCTCAGGTCTTGATCATTTTGAGTGCGCACTTGATCTCTCTGCTTTCTCTGTTTGCACGAGTCCAATTGACTATACAACATTGGCACCTGGTTCACATCAATTTAAAGTTAAAGCCTTTGACAAAATTGGCAATGCTTCAACTGTTTCAACATTTAGTTGGGCGATTGATTTGATTGGTCCAACAATAAGTTTTACTCAAACACCAGCAAAAGTTTTTGTCGGAGCTCAGTCAAGTTTCAGATTTCAAGTCACTGATCCCCAGGGGGTTCTATCGGTAAAATGTAATTGGACTTCTCCGGTTGAAGCCTCTGCACAGGTTGATTGTATATCAGGAATGGTAAATTATAGTCTATCTCCTGAAGCTTATGTTTTAAAAGTAGAAGCGACTGATAGAGCTGGTAATGTGAGTGTAAAAAATTATGGATGGGATGTTGATGATGGTATTGGAGTAATACAAAAATTTAAATCGATAGATGCTGGTTCAAACCATGTATGTGGCGTTACGTTCGATGAAAAAGTAAAATGTTGGGGAAATCGTTGGGGCGTGAGTGGTATAGATTTAACTTCATCTATTCCAGTTGAAGTTGAAAATTTATCAGGTGTAAAATCAGTTTCATCTGGAGAATTACATACATGTGCCTTATTAAATAATAACAATGTCAATTGCTGGGGAAATGGTTTTGGTGCCATGAGGGGCCTAATTGGAATAAGTAATGTTAAAGCTATCTCTTCAGGAGGTTACTTTACGTGCGCATTACTTTTTGATGGAACTATCAAATGCTGGGGGTCAAATAGCCATGGTGAATTAGGGGTGACTGGTATAAATGAATCAAATGATCCAGTAGAAGTTGCTGGAGTCACCAATGCGAAAACTTTGTTTTCAGGATATGAAAAGTCATGTGCCATTTTAACAAATGGTAAAGTTAAATGTTGGGGGAACGGAGTTTACCTAGCTGAGGAAAAGCCAGAGTTTGAAGGGTTTAAAGTTTTGGATTTCACTCTAAATAATCAGTGTGGAATTAATTCTCAAGATGAATTGATGTGTGGATATAACTCTTCAATCCTTACAAAAATAGAAGGTGTTGCAAAAATTAAGAGTTTTTCAAGTAATCAACAACACAGTTGTGCAATCGATGTTAATAATAAAATATTTTGCCTTGGAGGAATGAACGACCGTGGACACTTAGGAGTTTTAGATCCAATTGCAAATCTGGCAGAAGTTGCAGGGATAGAGAATGCTAAAATGATAACTGTCGGAAACAGATTTTCTTGTGCGATTACATTAGAAGATAATGTAAAATGTTGGGGGGCTAATTATAATGGTTCACTTGGAAGCAGTTCTTCTTCTACTGCAATGTCGATGATTCCTCGTGAAGTTGTTGGATTAACTGATGTTAAATCTATAGATGCTTCCGATTTAGGAACATGCATTTTAACAAATTCAGGCCAAGTAAAATGTTGGGGTTATAATAATCTAGGTTTAATAAATCAATCCTATTTTTCAGCTTCAATGATTCCTGTAACAGTAGCAGGTTTAGCAAATATAAAATCCATATCAAATGGGAGTGGTTTTATCTGTGCTCAACATTCAGATGATTCAGTAAGTTGTTGGGGGCAAAATTTTTCTTATGTTTTTGGTCAAAATAGTCCATGGAAAATTTCAGGATTGACTGGAGTAAGTTCAATCGCAGCCGGTTGGGATAATGCTTGTGCTATTACAAGTAATGGAAGTGTGAAATGTTGGGGTGCAAATGGAGGTTCATTTGCGGCTGCAACTCCTCAAACATCAACTATTCCAATTGAAATTCCAAATTTATCAAATATTGTAAAAATAGCTTCAGGTGATTACAACTATTGTGCTCTAGATAGTCAGGGAGTTGTGAAGTGTTGGGCGACATCATATAGTGGGAATGTCACTCTGCCACATATCTTACCGATGCTTACAGATATTCGTTTTAGAACTTTAACAGGTGAAGGTCAGTCTCATTACTGTGGAATCACAACAACAAATATTGCGAAGTGTTTCTATGTTACGGAAACAGATGCACTTTATTCATTTAGTGATGAAAATTATTTAAACCCAATTGATATTAGCGCGCAAAGAAGTCGTAATTTATGCTTGTTGAATGATCAAGCTGTGGCTTCATGCCTTGGAAATAATACTTATGGGCAGCTTGGTCGAAATTGGATGTTCAATAGCAGCAGCACTCAATATTCTCCAGGTGTACTTAATTCCTCAAAGTTGATTAACGAAATACGAGTAGGTAATGACGTAAATTATTTTTTATTTGCTGACAAAACAGTTGGTTATTTAGGAAAAAAATATGACGCTCTTTTTGGGCCATCTGCAATATTAAAAGATCCTAGATAAACATGAGAGAAAAATGAAAAATAGAAAATTTTCCAATTACTTTATTTATCCAACATTCCAACTCTCGCTTATTATTTCTAATTTGCTTGTGAGTACACTTTGCATGCTCCTCATTCACTACAAGATGGTGGAGTTTTTTGAAAAGTTAAAACAAGTTGGTGAAAAAGCTAGCTTACCATTAGATAATCCGTATTTTGAGTTTATAAATTATTCAGAAGAAATAATGCTATCAAATTTAAATTGGACACTTGGGTTGAGTGTTTTTCTTTCAACCGCTTTATCCATTTATCTTTCTCATAAGGCAGTTGGTCCAATGTATCGTTTAAAGTTATTTTTCACTCAAATTAATAATGGAGAAGATAAAGACAGCGTGCAATTTAGAAAGGGTGATTTCTTTTCTGATTTACCAGTCATTATTAATTCAGCATTATCAAAGCTTAAGTCGAAGTAGGTAATCTAGTGAAAAAAGCCTACATTTTTTTTGTTGCCATCGGTTTCATTGTCTTGGGAATTAAATATTTTCAAAATAAAGAACAAAATATCTCTCGCGAGATAGTATTAACTGATATCGTTGGAAGAAATGATTTTCAAGAGTCTCTTAAAAAAATTTCACTGTCTAAAGATGCTAATCCCGAAAAAATGTTTCAAGTTATTACTCAAGTAGCAAATCCTCCTGCAATTAATGAAGTAAAAAAGTTTGACTGGACAATGCTAGATAAATTTAAGGCTGATGAAAAGTTTAAGACAAACACTGAGAATGTACTAAATATTATAAAAACACAAAACGACCAAAGATTTGAAGTTTATCCCGTCGCTACAATTGAAATGAGAAATTGGATTAGTACTTTGAACAAAAATCCAACATTGGCAAAGCAAACCTATATTTTTTTATTATCTCAGCCAGAAATAAAATCAATGGAATTTTTGACAGCGGAATTAATAAAAGTTTCAAAGTTTATAAATTTCGACAAACAAAGTATAATGAAGATTTCAGAGAGAAACATTGAAGAAGATCTTGGCGAAGTGACGAATGTTAAAGATCTTAGTCTAGAAGAATACGGTCATTTTATGAAGGTGAAAGAGTCAGCATTGTTCATACTCGATTCATTTAAAGTTAATCAAAGCTTGATGGAGATTGCAGCAAAGAAAATTTTGCTTAAAAATAAACATCCTTTAATTGAACGAGAGATAATGAGTCAATTAAGGTATAATTATCCAAACTCTAAAATGAGATTAACTAAATAATGGTAAAAAAATCGACTTAAATTCATAATCGTAAGGTTAAATAGGTTTTAAAATCAAATAAACTGTTCTCCATTTTTAGAACACTGGCCTAAAACACTTCTTTATTTTTAAATCATTGCCGATATTCAATTAGAAAGGAATAAAGGAGTATGAATGAAAAAGAAGTTGTTTTATTTTCTGGTATCAAAATTACCAATATTTTTCAGGCACTTTATTTATAGACAGCTTTTTGCCAAGGTTCCTAAAGAAATTTCTGAAGGCCTCGTCTTTGAACTTGCAAAGACCAAAGAGGATTTAGAGAGTGCATTTAGGTTATTGCATGATGCCTATGTTGATCAAGGTTTTATTCAAAAAAAAGAGTCAGGAATGCACTTAATAGTTCAACACGCTTTACCTAATTGTGGACTATTGGTAGCAAAATTTAATAACAAAGTCATTGGTACAATTTCAATCATGCGCGATTCTCCTTTGGGTCTCCCCATGGAGAAAGCTTTCGATATTTCTGGTCTTAAGTCTAATGGAGGTAGGGTTGCTGAGCTCTCAAGCCTGGTTGTTCATCCCCAATTTAGAAGAAAAATGGGTCAGGATATTTTTTTCCCATTAACACTTTTTGCCTCGATTTTTGCTAAGAAATGTTTTGGAACAGATTATTTAGTTTTTAACTTATATCCTCATCATGCAGATTTTTATAATGCTATTTTTGGTTCATCTCATTTGAATAATTATAAAGGTGTCTCACAAGAGTATTTAGGTGCACCTGCTACTGGAATTAAGCTTAACTTGAACACAGTTGAAGAATTTGCATATAAAAAATATTCTGGATTAAGTTTGGAGCGAGATCTTCATTCTTTTACCTTTGTAAGAGATCACAAGTTTTTTAAATTTCCAGGACCACAGTGTGGGGTCATTAATTATCCGGTTATGACTCCCGAGTTATTAAAATACTTTTTTTGTGAAAAAAATAATATTTTTAAAGACCTTTCTCTTTTAGAAAAACAAGTGCTAAAAAAATATTATCCAGGTGAAGAGTACGCACATTTTGGATTTGACACTGAGGAGTACGCAACCAGGATAAGAGTTGAATCTAGGTGGGATGTTCGCATTCAGGGCAAAGTTCATCTAATGAATCAAGATAAAACAGAAGCCTTAGTTTTAATGGATATCTCACTCCATGGCTTCAGGGCCTTTGTGAATACAAAGCTAAATGAAGAGACTGATTATTCCATAGAAATCGAGATACAAAAAGATCAATTTTTCAAAATCAATGCTTCTGTAGTATGGAGTTCTATGAATGGAGTTTATGGTTTTAGTATTTCAGAAAGTAATGAAGAATGGAGAACACTTATATTTAATCAAGAAGAAAAGTTATCTAAACTAGCTTCTTGAGATTCAAACAGGGAAAAAATATTAATTGAAAATTGCCAGATTCGACTGTCTGGTCCCTTGGCGTCAGAGTAACGGGCCTGTCCTTTTACATCAAGTTCGTAGAGATAGTTTCGTAGTGCAAAAATGCGATCTTGAGCTTCTGCAAATAACTCCATATCGAGATTGATAATCCCACTGCAGAAAGTTCTTCGGTCAGAGATGGGCATAGAGAGATAATTATAATAATTAGTCACATATTCTCTTTCTTGCTTAACAAGTGAGTCCAAGCGCCTTTTTTCCAAATCACTTGGATCTCCAGGCGACTGATCAAAAACAAGTTGATCAGTAATTTGTAATTCATAAAGTGAGCTAATAGGATTAAATTTTATGTAATTATTCTTTAAAAGTCGATTTAAAGCATTCTCTACAGTTTGAGGCTTTGGCTTTGCCTGCAGAGTTAGTTTGCTTAAGAAAACATCGACATTCCATACTCCTTTGTTAAGTTCGAGAAAATAAAGAATGTAATAATCAAGTAAGGTAGATAATTTTTCGAACTCTTCAAATTCCATAGCTCTGATATGTAGTTTTTCTGTATTTCTAGATGCAAGTGCAGATTTGTTAAGTAATGAATCAGAGAACTCGGTATTAGAATCAGAAAGAAATAGAAATAGGAAGCGCTCTGCTTTAGCACCTTTCAAATCGAGAAATTGAATGAATTCTATGGCCTTAGTTAGAGAAAGTTTTTTTCTACCTTTGATCACATCATTTAAATAAGGTGCTGACCAATTGAGCTTTAAAGCTAAATATCTATAACTGAATTTAGTATTTTTGGTTTTATTGAGTGAATAAAAATCCTGCAAGAAGGGCAATATTTCAGAATATAAATTTATATTAGGAGCAAAAGCTTTTTTCATTCGTCTGTTCCAAAATTTGAGAACACTTATTACGTGCCTTTTTTCAGTAAAGTTTGATTATTACTAATTGGTCATTAATAATTAAACATTAGAAGATTATCGTGAGGATGGTCAATATGAATAGTAATATGTTTCAGCGAAATTTAGGTTACCTCGACTTAATTACTCAAAAAAAACTTGGTGAAATGACCGTTCTCTTTGCAGGTTGTGGCGTTGGCTCTGCACCGGCCGAGGCGCTTGCACGCTTGGGTATTTTAAATTTTATTCTTGTCGATGGAGATATCGTTGAAGAGCATAATTTAAATCGCCAGTCCTTTGATTATGAAGATATCGGACAGTCAAAAGTAATGAGTTTAAAAAAGAGAATTCTGAGAATAAATCCACTTGCCAAAGTAGAGGCCATAAATGATCTCGTCGATGTAAAAAATGTAGAGACATTAGTCACAAAAGCTGATTTTATTTTTGATACAATCGATTTTTTAGATCTAGAGGCCATTGTCAGTCTTCATGATGCTGCCAATAAATTAAACAAACCAATTGTATCACTTTTTACTGCTGGCTTCGGAGCTGTGAGCATATTTGTTCCTGGAAAATATCGAGAAAAATCTTGGATTAGAGAGTTATTTGATCTTCCGATGGGAGATTTAAGCCAATCATCATATACTCAACATTTTTTTAAATTTTTTGAAAAAATAGGTCCCAATCTCAATACTGAAGTTCAGATAGCAATGAATAATGTATTCCAAAAAATGAAAGATGGAATCCCGTGTCCTGCTCCGCATGTTGTATCTGGAGCACTTTCCGCTTCAGCATTGGGCACATTTATTTTGGTAAAATACACAAAAAATGAAGCTTTAAAAAGTGCACCTGAGTTTGTCTATTTGGACTTGGCAAGTGTTGAGAGTAAATTAGCTTTTCATCTCGGTTAAGAATTAAATAATGAAAGCTGACTTGATCTAGACTCTCTAGATGAGATAACCTCACGTGTTTCATGGAGCAAGACTTCTCTTTTGGAAAATGAATCCTTAAATGTTTCAATGACAAAAAAACTCATCTCTGGATATTTGCGTTTTAAGTCTCGCATCTCTTCGGTAATTAATTCAACATTTTTATGATCATCATCACTCATTCCAAAACGATGAAACGGCGAATGACCATATTGAGAAATAGCTTTTTCTACACTCGCACGAATAGCATGCTTTTTTAATTCAGCAACTGATTGTTTAAAATCCACATCTCCTAATTCTCTTCTAACATCCGGATTCGAAACTGGATAAATACTATGGTAGTTAGGTGTATGAGGAAGGTAGCCCGCTTTCACGATTTGGTTCACACCTTCAATAATAGTAGAAGGATGATGACCTCTGGCCGTTATAAGAGAGACAGGTCTATTGTTATAAGTTGCATGGTAAAAATACTCCCAAGAAGGAGCTTTCCAGTGAGTGTCGATTTCTTTTAATGCTCGCTCAATGTCTTCGACGAAACCTTGTTTTTTTCCGGCCTTGATTTCCATTGGATCTAAATTTTTATCTCTGAAATGTCGAAATGATCCATGGGCATCATTAAAATCCATAAAGTATTCAGTGTAGGGTCCACTAATACCGATGTTTTTATTTTCGTGGGCAAATTCTCCACTGGAAAGCGCGAGTTCTGCGCCAGTTTTTTTATGAAAAATAATGATGGGAGTAGAGAGAAAAGCGACGTTATCATCAAAATCAAAAAAATAAAAAGAGCGGCCACCCAAATGGAAATTTCGGTCGGCTTCTTTTGGGACATTGAAATCAAAGCTTAATTGTCCCGGTAAATTTAAGGTCTCTTTTCTTTTCATTTTTATTCTTTAAATGTCAGTAATCATACTTGAAAGATCTATTATTTCTTTTGAAAATAAACTCTTATTTATTTTTTCACCTTTTTTTCTTTTGACTTCCACTAAGTTAGTTAAACATAAAGCCCGCACCGGAGTAAGGCTTAGCTTATTAATGGCACAACTCTGATAAAAGATACCAGCATGTACTTCATAGGATTCATGAAGTTTTAAAATTTCTTTAATAAGACCTAATTCTTTTCCAGCTTGAAGTACTGGAGCCGGAGTACGGTGAAGGGCCTCTGCTGGAATTTTTTTAATATCTGAGAGTTTCGGCAAACGTAACTCAACTTCTTTTAAGAGTTGGATAAACTGTTCTTCTGTCATGTCTTGAATTTCTTTTTCAGTGTAAGATCTTTCTTGAACTAAAACGCTTGAATCAAAATCAACTCTTTCAGTCATTTGATTTTCACTGGCAACTGGCTTTTTTTCTTCTAATTTTTTTTCCGCTGAAATCACATTCGTCAATAAATTTTCAGGAGACTTTTCATTTTGATCAGATCGCATATTACGATAAATAGAAACTGACGCTAGAGTTAAGGCCATAGCAGCAAAAATGATGATAGATTTATCCTGCTTAAATTTCACGAATACTCATCCTCTCTCTTAAATTCTCACTGATTTCCAGTAGTTTACGCCAAAAGTCAAAACCCCGCAAATAGGGGCTTAAAACCATGTAAAAAACACCTCAATTTTGGCTTACATTGTGTGGTGATAGTGCTTAAATTTCAGTAATACACACATCTTTTAGGAGATAGGATTTATGTCCTTTCTAGAAACACATACCGACAGTTTTGTTCACTTACATTTACACACTCAATACTCACTTCTCGATGGGGCCATTAGGCTTAAGGATTTAATTAAAAGGGCCGTGGAGCTTGGTGTTCCAGCTGTCGCGCAGACTGACCATGGTAATATGTTTGGAGCAATTGATTTTTATACTCAATGTAAAGCCGCCGGTATTAAACCGATTTTAGGATCTGAAATTTATTTCACTCCAGGCTCACGTTTTGAAAAAGGCGCACTCAAAAAACAAAAAGTTGTAGGCTCCCAAGATGAGATGGAGTCACGTCACCAAATCCACCACTTAATTTTACTTTGTAAAAATGAAAAAGGTTATCAGAATTTATGTAAGCTTTTATCGCGCGCTTATATGGAAGGTTTTTATTATAAGCCTCGTGCTGATTATGAACTTTTACGTGAATTTTCAGAAGGTCTTATATGTACAACTGCTTGCTTGAAAGGCGAGGTGGGATATAACTTTTTTTCTGATCAAGACGATAGAGCAATTAAGGCCATTACAAAATTAAAAGATCTTTTCGGTGATGATTTTTATTTAGAGATTCAAGAAAATGGAATTCCTGAACAAATTCCAGTTAACAGAAAAGTTATAGAATATGCTCGCGCTAATAATGTCAATTTAGTGGCGACTAATGACTGCCATTACCTCACACGAGAAGATGCTGCTGCTCAAGAGGTTTTACTTTGTGTTCAAACAGGTAAAACGTTGCAAGATGAACAGCGTATGCGACTGACAACTAACGAATTCTTTTACAAAACTCCCACCGAGATGAGAGAAGCGTTTCATTACGCTCCCGATGCTTGCGATAATACACTTTTAATAGCTGATAAGTGTAATGTTGAATTTAATTGGAAAGATGAAAAAGGTAATCAGGTTTATCATTTACCAGATTATCCTATAACCACTGATGAAACGGCCGCTGATTATTTTAAAAGGGAATCGAGAGAAGGTTTAGATAAGCGCTTTGCTGGACCTCATTTTGCGAAGCTGAGACAAAAAGCTAATTGGGAAAGTGAAATCAAGCCACAATATATTGAACGCCTTGAAGATGAGCTTTCAATGATTGTTCAGATGGGTTTCCCTGGTTATTTTCTTATCGTTTCTGACTTCATCAAATGGGCGAAGGCCAATGGCTGTCCGGTTGGACCGGGAAGAGGGTCTGGTGCCGGTTCAATTGTCGCTTACGCTTTAGATATAACGAACGTAGACCCCATTCCATTTAATTTACTCTTTGAACGTTTCATCAATCCAGAGCGCGTTTCTATGCCGGATTTTGATGTGGATTTTTGTCAAGATAATCGCCATAGAGTTATTGAATATGTGACAAAAAAATACGGTGAAGATCGTGTTGGACAAATTATTACTTTTGGAAAACTGCAGGCCAAAGCCGTCATCAAAGATGTTTCAAGAGTCTTTGGTTTAACTTTCGGTGAAGCTGATGTCATTTCTAAGTTAATTCCTGAAGAATTAAAAATGACAATTGATAAAGCTTTAGAGCTTGAACCAAAATTAACAGAACTCATGGATCAAGATCCAAGAATCAAGCAAGTCATCAACATTTCAAGAAGACTTGAAGGACTTCTTCGTCACGCTTCCATTCACGCTGCAGGTGTCATCATTACTAACTTGCCGCTAGTGAACTACTGCCCACTTTTTAGAGGTCGTGAAGGTGAAAAAGTTATTCAGTTTGACAAAGACTTTTCAGAAAAAATTGGTCTGGTTAAATTTGATTTTCTTGGTCTTAAAACTTTAACAGTTATTGAAAATGCCACGAAACTTATTAAGCGTGATAAAGATCCGCATTTTGATATTGAATCCATCGAGCTTGAAGACAAATCTGTTTACGAATTTATTTCTAAAGGTGAGACCGTTGGTGTCTTTCAGCTAGAATCTTCTGGGATGATTGACTTATGTAAGCGTATTGCACCAGGATCAATTGATGATATCTCTGCTATCAACGCACTCTACAGACCAGGTCCACTTGAATCAGGAATGGTTGATGAATTTATTGAAATAAAGCATGGAAGAAAACAAACCCATTATCCTTTTCCATCACTTGAGCCGGTATTAAAAGATACCTACGGTGTTATTATTTACCAAGAACAAGTTATGAACGTGGCCCGAATTGTTGCGGGTTACTCTCTAGGGCAAGCAGATATGCTCCGCCGAGCTATGGGGAAAAAGAAAGCGGATGAGATGGCCCACCATCGAGAAATTTTTCTCAAAGGTGCTAAGGAGAGATCTTACGATACGGCTACGGCCAATGATCTTTTTGATAAGATGGAAAAATTTGCGGAGTATGGATTTAACAAATCTCACGCCGTCGCTTACTCGGTTATTTCTTATCAAACGGCTTGGTTAAAATATTATTATCCTGCAGAATTTTTTGCTGCACTTTTAAGTTCTGAACTTGGAAGCATGGATAAAGTGACTCAATACATTAGCGATGCTAAGCATTTTGATATTGAAGTATTACCTCCAGATGTGAATGAGTCTCTATGGCCATTTAACGTTGTTGGAAAAAATATCAGATTTGGTATGGGAGCCGTAAAAAACGTTGGAGAAAATGCTGTTGAGGAAATTGTTCGTGAAAGAACAGAAAATGGGCCTTATATAGGATTTTTAAATTTCTGTGAGAGAGTCAATCTCAAAATTATTAACACTCGTGTTTTTGAATCTCTCATTAAAGTTGGAGCTTTCGACGAATGTGAAAAAATGAATAGAAAGACTTTGCTTGAAAATTTAGAAATGATCTTAGCTTATTGTAAAAAGCGCCAAGAAGAAGCCTCTTTAGGTTTAGTCTCGCTTTTTGATCTGGGCGAAGCTGATATGTCACAAACGGCCGAATCAAATTTGGACATTCAGGTTGTCGCTGATTTTGATGATCTTGAAAAACTCTCTCATGAAGCAGAACTCATGGGGATTTATATTTCTGGACATCCTCTTGATCGCTATAAAAACTTAATGGAAGAGCTGGCCACAATGCCAGTGTCTCAAGTACAGGAGTTTTTAGGTTCAGATCAAAAACGTTCGATGTCACTGGCCGGACAATTTACGACTCGAAAAAATATTTTGACAAAAAAAGGCGACAAGATGTGCTTTGCCCAACTTGAAGACTTAAGTGGAAAAATCGAATGTATTATTTTTCCAAAAGTTTTCGCTGAGTATGAGCTTATTTTAAATTCTGATGAACCTTTACTCATTGAAGGCTATGTTAATCTTCAAGAAAACCCGAGAAAGATATTTGCTGAAAAGATTTTACGGTTAAAAGAGCACTCAGAAAATAAAATCACAGGCGTAAGAATCAATGTGGATTTAAGTGACCTAACAGAAGTTAAATTAAATAAGCTTCGCCAAGTTCTTCTTTCTTACAGGGGGGCCACTCCAATGCATCTCATTTTTGAAGGGCCCGGTGGAAAGGCACGATTGCCACTAGGCGAAGAATTTCTGATTAATCCAACACCTCAAATGGCCCATCAAATTAATGAAGTCTTTAATCGAGATGCCGTTAAATTTATTGTGGACGGAAGACTAGAGGATGTTCATGTTCAATAAAATGTTAATGTGTTTTTTATTTTTGATGCTCACAAATATGAGTTTTGGTGCTGAAAATACACTAAGACCAATACCTGAAAATAAAGTCTTAAAATCTATTGAAATTTCACTTGAAAAAAATGCAGAAAACCAAAACATCTATGAGGATCTTTTGGCAAAAACACTTTATAGAGAGGCCATAACTCTTGGACTAAGAGAAAAATCGTTAGATGAAACAGCTATTTTGAATTTTTGGCAAAAAATCAAAGATAAAAATTTAGATCTTAAAAGTGAAGTCCAGCTTTTGAAGCCTCTTTTTTCCAAAGAAGTTTTACCTGCTGTTTTAGTGGTAAAAGCGGATAGTAAAAGTCCCGTGCTTCCTAGAAGCTTTAGTTATGAGCTTAATCCTGTGAAGCTTCAAGAATTTATTGATGCGACTTTGCTTGGTTATGATCAATCTTTAAAAACGCTCTATATTTTATCTGACATAACTATCGCTAAAGATATGTCATGGGCAGATCTAGGAGTCGGTAATGCTGAGAATTTTACAGGAGTCATTTTAGAGTCATGGAAAAAATGGGCCATTCCCTTATTTAAAAAATTTAATCAAGTGGTCATTTTAGAAAAAGATTTAGCTTCCATTCCATCGGCCATGAATTCTGAGTCTGTTACTTTAAAATGGAATTCCTCACTAAAAAAAGCAGAAACTTTTCAAGATAGGCAAAGTGCTCGCTTTGAAATTCTTGCCCAGTATGTTCTCGTGAATACAAAAAGTAATCAAATCATCATGGGCTTTGATTTTCCTTCCCAAAAAAAAGAAGTAGGCATCTCAAATCCCAAAAATTTGAGCTCTAGTTTAGCGAGCCTCATTTATAATCTGCTGGCCTCCCAAGGAAATAAGATTGTCACAAGCCTAGATCAAACAGCGGCAGGTCTTCCTACTGTTGTGAGTGAATTTAAATTGGTTGGTAAGCATGGACTTTTTGATCTAACTCTAGTGAATAATTTTCTAAACGATAAATTCAAAGACGCTCAAATGAATTCACAGGTCAAAAGCTACGACCCTTCAGGATCGACCTTGACTATTAAAAGTTCTTTAAACTCAGAAGCTTTAGTCTCTCAGTTAATTTCGGAAGGTGGTAAATTTCCACTTAACGAGCAAAAAATTCTAGTTTTTTCTCCTGTTGATCGTACTTTTGCAATTATTTCAAAATAAGCGAATAATTAAGAAGGCTTAGTATACTCTAAACAGAGGTCACAATAGATGAGTAAAATCGTCAAGAAAATTCTTGTATTCACCCTGTCACTGAATTTTTTAGTGTCGTGTTCGACTGGAGTTATTCAAAGAGACACTCAAGGAAAGAGACCACGGGCCGAAGAAAGACGATTTTTTTCTGGGGTGAAAAAAAAGATAGCTCTTCTTCCTTTTTTTAATGAGTCTCCCTTTGAAAGCGAAGACCTTGAAATTAATGCTACAGAAGAACTGCGTTTAGAGCTCACAAAATCAGGCGAATTTATTGTCGATCCTAGTTCTGCCAAACTTTTTGGTAATTCTAAAGAAATTTATGTCGGCGGGGGAATGAAATTAGTTCAGCTCACCAGACAAGCAAAAATTGCAGGAATTAATTTTATCATTTTTGGGCGAGTCATAGACGCGAGAGTGAGAGAAAAATCAGACGAAATCGGGATTGTGAGACAAACTAAATCTTATACTGAATCAAAAATTGAAGTGCGAGTTTTTGATGTGAATGCTGGCAAAGAAATTTATACTGAGACATTAAATGGATTTGCTGATGATAGTACTTATCGATTTTTTTCAGCAGACCGAGAAGATTATTTAACTTATCGAAGAGAACTTTTACGATATGCCGTGAGAGTTGGAGTGAGAAAGGCCATTCCAAAAATTCTTGAACTTGCCAGCAAACTTGATTGGGTAGGGCGTGTGGCCAAGATTATCGGCTCAAAAGTTTATCTCAATGCTGGACGTGAAAGTGGAATAAATATTGGAGACATTCTTAAAATTATCACTGAAGGGACAGAGATTTATGATCCTGAAACCGGTGCTCTTATAGGAATGAGTAAAGGAGATATGAAAGGAACAATTGAGATCGTCGATTATTTTGGTACAGACGGAGCGATTGCCATTTTACACTCTGGAGGACAAGTCCTGGAAGGGGACTTTGTGCAATTGTATTAACTTTCAAAATTTTTATCACAATCTTTATAAATCAAGCTTTCCACTTTTTAAAAATTCAGCATTTTTATTAGATCCAGAAGTGGCCCATGAACTGACCATTCTTTCTATGAAACTTTCAGGAAAATTTCTGCCTGATGAAAACTATAATGATAGTTTCCAAGTCAAGGCCATGGGGTTAACTTTCTCTAACCCATTAGGATTAGCCGCTGGCCTTGATAAAAATGCAGAGGCGATTTCTTACCTGACTCATTTACCTTTTGGCTTTATTGAAGTTGGAACCCTTACTCCAAAAGCTCAAGCAGGAAATGATAAGCCTCGTTTATGGCGCTATCTTAGTGAAGAGTCCCTCCGAAATCGCATGGGCTTTAATAATCATGGTGCACTTGCAGGCTTAAAAAATTTAAAAGAAGCTAATCGCAGAAATAAAATCATTGGAGTGAATCTAGGAAAAAATAAAAATACTTCTAATGATGAAGCCGCCCATGATTATATTTCATTGTATAAAACTTTTTGTCACGATGCTGATTATCTCGTGATCAATGTTTCTTCACCCAATACTCCGGGGCTGCGCGATTTATTAAAAGATAAGGGACTTCGTGATATTTTTGAAGGCCTTGATAGTGAAAGAAAAATAAAAAGCGTTCCACTTTTAGTTAAGGTCTCTCCAGATATGGCCCTTGAAGAACTTTCTTCCGTGGTCGGTCTCGTCAATGAATATTCACTCGATGGCATTATTGCTACCAATACAACCATTATGAAAGAGCGAGGTGAAGGAGGGGTGAGTGGAAAACTTCTTTCAAATAAAAGTAAAATGGTCCAGGCCCATTTATTAAAAGAACTTAAATACACGAACTCTAGGTCCGAGCTTATCGGCGTGGGTGGAATGTCGACTTTTAATGACTATATGGAATTTTGGCGTGCTGGTGGGAAGCTTCTACAAGTCTACACAGCTTTTGTGTATGGTGGACCTCCCATGCTTTATGCTTTTTTAGAGGAGTTAACTTCAGAGTATAAAAAAAGAGGGGTTAAAAACTTTTTAGATTTTCACGATTCAATCAGTAAGTAATTATCCGACTTAAAAAGACAAGAATGAGACAGCCTCAGTGGTTTCTAACTTTAGTACTTTTAAAATATTCCGATAAATCCACTATGAAAATGGTCTTATTTCTATTTTTAATTTTAAGCTGCCTACCTTGTAATTTTGCTTGGTCGAAAAGCTCTGAAGACCCTTGTAAGGGTGTTAATCATCCGGCCTATCAAGACGAGTATAGAACTTGCCTGCGCACCCAACTCGCCATCAAGGCCAGGGCGTCGGGTGTCGACTGTGAGACTTGTTTTTATGATCAAGAAGAAGAAGGTAGTAGTGATCTTTCCCAGGCGATAAAAGTTTTAACTCAACCAGTATTGCAAGTGGCACTTCAATACGCTGTCACAAATTTTCAAACAAAAATGCAAGAAAGAGCGGCCAATAATTATGCTGCTGGTTTTGAAGCCTGTACAAATCAATTTAACAAATTTCTCAATATGAAAACAACCATTGGGGCCAATCCAATTTCGGCCGCCGATGCGCAAGCTTACTCCAGCTCATGCAATGGTCAATCTTATGGGAGCTATGCGGGTTATGGGGGGCTCACCTCAAATGGTTTTGGTGGATTTGGAAATCCTTTTTTAACGAATGGCCACTCGTCTAATTATATGAGTGCCTATAATGGACCTTATGCATATGCCAGCAACTCAATTTATGGAAATGGAATGACGGCCGGAGCGATAGGTGTCAGTGCTTACGGTGGATATAATTTTAATGGTCAGGGTTCAACCAGCAGCTCAACTAATGTTTATCAAAATATGACTGCAACACCAAATGGTTTGACGAGAACAGGCTTTTAGTAAAGAGGTCTAGTCACATATTCAATCGGATCGACCACGCCAGCATTTTGAAATCCACGCAACCTAAGAGCGCATGAATCACAAACGCCACAAGCTTTGTCATTTTTTTCATAACACGACCAAGAGAATTCTAAAGGAGCTTTAAGCTCTAGAGCTTTTTTAACAATCTCATCTTTCTTTAAAAAAATAACGGGAGTGAGAACCTCTATATCGCCGTTTTTAGTTCCTTCTTTTATAAGATTGTTAATGGCCTTGTAATAGCTTGGTCTGCAGTCGGGATATCCAGATGAGTCTTCATACACAGCACCAACGAAGATCTTTTTTGCCCCAATGACTTCGGCCCACGAGAC
>JAYSPR010000284.1:0-1964 GCA_043721975.1 Bacteriovoracaceae bacterium | reverse complement strand
CACCTTTTAGAGGACACGACCATCACTTAATGTAATCACTTGATCACAATGAGCAGCAGAACTAGGCCTATGAGCAATAATAATTGCGGTACGTCCATGAAATGCTGATTGAATTGTGTCTTGAATAAGAGCATCTGTTTCAACATCTACACTAGCAGTGGCTTCATCTAAAACAATGATTTTCGTATTAGCTATTAAAGCGCGGGCTAAGCACAAGAGCTGTCTCTGGCCAACACTAAAGTTCAAGCCATTTTCGTGGACAATGGTCTCTAGCCCTTTAGGAAGATTTTTTATTGTGTCCATCATATGAGATTTAGCGAGAGCACTCCAAATCACATCGTCATTATGCTCATAATTTCGATCTAGGTTTTCACGCAATGAACCCATGACCAAAGTTGGCTCCTGAGGAACGTAAGCAATCGACTGGCGAAGCCTTTTTAGAGGAATAGATTTTATATCCACACCATCAATTAAAATAGTTCCTTTTTCAGAAAGAAAATTTCTGCTGATGGCCTGAATTATACTACTTTTTCCTGATCCGGTTCTTCCCATGAGAGCCGCATGATTTCCACCTGGAATTTTAAATTCTACGTTTTTTAAAATCCAGGGAAGATCAGGGTTGTATCTTGCCCACACTCCAGAAAATTCAACTTTACCCACAGTGGGCCATGAAATCTCTTCGCTTAAGATAGATTCATTATTTACTGAAGGCTCCGAACTTAACAATGAGACATCATATAATCGCTCAACTGAGACCATGGCATTTTCAATTTCAGAAGTTCCACGAGAAATAGATTTTAAATTCCCTAAAAACTCGTTAGAAAAAACAAGAATTAAACCAGCGAGGGCAGCATCGATCATTTTATTATGTGATAAATAAACTAAGCTCGCCGTAGTTGTTCCGACAAAAATAGTAGCAAGAATTCCCAAATGAACTTCTGTATAACATTTCATATAACGAACACTGATTGACACTCTTTGAGCCGTGCGGACCTTTTCGATAAAGAGATTCGAAAATTCTTCTACACGATGATGGCTTCTAATGGCCGTTCTTCCACGAATACATTCACGGAAAAAAGCAAACATCGGACTCCGGCTTATAGAAGACAAGCGGGCCAGGTCCCGAGCTGCCGGCTGAGTAAAAAGAAAAAATCTGGTATAGGCAAATAAAGTAGGAATCGCAGCAAATGTCATAACAGGGACATTCCAGCAGATAAAAATAATTTTAAAAAACATATTTAAAATGGCATCGAGGTAGCGAGAAATATATCGTGAAAGCGAAGATTCTATTTTTTCTAAATCAACTGAAAAGCGATTTAAAATTCTTCCCGATGGATTTATATCAAAGTAGCGTAGAGGCGAAGCGAGGAGTGCTGAAAAAGCTCGCTTATGAATTCTGTTGGCAGCATGAATCACTGTCATAGTTGAAGTCCTGTCTCCCCAATAAGACATAAAAAGAGCACAAAGAGCAATGACTGCATAAATGCTCCAACCAAGAGCAGGAGAAAATTGTGAAGTCGCTTCTGTTTTTGCCCAAGTTTTTAACCAGAAATTTTGCATTAGTGTAAGTATGTTGGCCGACGAGAGAATCAAGGCCAGAAAAAGAGCTCTTTTTTTCCAATCAGGGCCATCACCAAAAGAGTGCAAGAAATTTTTATAGACATTGCTTCGAACTCGACCAATTCTTCGATCTTCAACAGCTGTAAATTCAACTGGAGTTACTTCAATGTCTTCTTCTCGTTTATCATTCAGTTGTAAAGCTAAAGAAGGAGTTTCTTCTTCCACATGTAGAGTTTTAAGTTCACTTTCAATAAAATGCCTAAAGTCAGTATTTGTATTGACTAAATCACGATAAGTTCCCATGGCCTTTATAGATCCATTTTCTAAAAAAAGAATATTATCAAAACGAGGTAAGGAGTTCAGCCTGTGAGTAACACAAATTCTTGTTTTATTAGCCCAGTGAT
>JAYSPR010000283.1:0-29057 GCA_043721975.1 Bacteriovoracaceae bacterium | reverse complement strand
AATTTTCTTTGTTTTCAACTTCATCTACATACCCTTTGTTGGGTTATGTGCTTAAAAGTGTGTCCGTTTTAACAGGGGAAGATCACTTAAAAAATAATAATTTTAATCAAGAATATCAATTATTCCTGTCTCACCATTAATGCGAATTTTCATTCCCGACTTTAATTTTTTTGTGAGTCCTTTAATCCCAACAATCGTTGGGAGACCCATCTCACGAGCAACAATGGCCGAATGAGACAGGAGTCCGCCTCTTTCCACTAAAAGTGCACTGAGAGAAGGATACAATGGAATCCAACCTGGATCAGTTCTTTCCGTGACTAAAATTTCACCGTTTAAGGTCATGTCGTCGTTTGAATCAATAATGACTTTGACCACTCCTTCGACAATACCTGGCGAGCAAGGAATTCCTCGCATTTGATTGGGAAGTAAACTGGATTCATCAAAAACAACTTCATCTTCTTTAGGCATGTGTTGGTTGTTGTAGTACACAGGACCACGAGTAGCAAAACGTGGAGCCGGCTCAAGGTCTTTATAAAGCTCGTATTCGGCTTTTCTGACTTGAATAACGAGTCTCAAGTTTTGAATACTGTTGGTTCCTTCTAGGGCGCCTTTAAGCTCTTCTAGTGAAAGATAAAAAATATCATCTTTTTTATCGATGATATTGCTCTTAGTGAAATCTTCACCGATAGCGTAGAACATGGCCCTCACAACACCGTAAATTCGGGTGCGGCAAAAACGAGTATTTTCTCGGTTCATAACCGCTTTTCTGGCATGCTTTAATGACCATTTGTAGATAATTTTTTTAAGGCCAGCGATGTTCTTATCTAGCTGGGCTTCAGCATTTTCTCTGATTTCTTTTTCACGTTTTTCATATTCATGCAGATCAGTTTGACCACAGTTAATGAGGTTTTTAATGAAAACAAAAAAAAGTCCCGGCTCTAGGTGCATATCTTTTTGTTCGAGTTTCATTTCACTCATACAACGAAATCCGTAGCGGTCAGTATAGTCTAAAACCATCTTATAAAATTCCTGGTGTTCGGATTGATTGATGGCCTCGAGACAATTTTCATTGGGAGTTGATAAAATGAGATTTTTTAAATCAGGGATTTTTGAAACATAACCAGACATGACAATGAGTCTTTTCGTTGGTTCAGCTGATTCTAAGTTTCCATTTCCAGCGAGAAGATCATTGTGAAATGAATCTCCCAAGTGGCCTAGCCATTTATGAGTAATATTTTTAAACATACCGTAATGGATCATGCAAAGAAAGTCATTAATGATAGGAGCGTGCCATTGCCAAAGCATTTCTCTTTCGAGAGCTTGGTAATGTTCATAAATTTTATCGCTTGAAAGTCTTGAATAATCGATTCGTCTGAATTTGTCGTACACAATATGAAATTCTTTCAAAAAAGAATCTACGACATTTTGAATATTCAAATGAAAGTAAAAAAACTTAAGTCCCGTCATTAGCGATCTGAGTTGTGCTCCGGCCCCTTTATGAAATTCAGGTGGCTTGACCCTTTCAGCGATTTCATCTTGAAGGGATTCATTAGTACCCATCATGGTTTCCATGAAGGCCCGGTTATATTTATAGCCCGGTAAAATCGAGGTGAGTTTATACCAGTTAAGAAGATTGTAATAAACTCGTCCATAAAAAAGACCTAACATATTTCTTAAAAAGTAATCCATTTCTTTAATGCGAGACTGTGGCACTAAAAGGATCTCACAAAATTGAACGTAGACTTGGTGGTAAACGTAGTGAGCAAATCCAAAAGTTAAAGGCATGGTAAGGCCACCATAGCTTTCTACAATGTTTGAGTTGTCCCATAAATAAAGAAGACCGGTGCTATTTTCTATACTAGTCGTGACAGGGCGAGATTGTAAAATATAGAGAACACCATCTTTTATGGCCCATTCGACATCTTGAGGTCTACCGTAAAAAGTTTCGATTCGCTTGGCGATCAAGTGTAGTTCTGAGAGCTCTTTATTTGAAAGTGAATCTTGATTGATAAGACGCTCTTCAACATTCACTTCTAAGCAAGTTTGTTTGACAGCATCTCTGATAAGCTTTCTATTTTTTTCAACGACATTTTTTTCTAGGAGAGAGCCATCATTTTTATTCAAGACAAATGTATCAGCATCAAGAAGACCCGAGACTAAACCTTCACCAACTCCGTAGACAGAGTTAATAAAAATTTGGTCATTTTTTCCATTGATAGGATTACAAGTAAAAAAGACTCCGCTAATATCTGGATCGATCATCTCTTGTAAGATAACTGAGACTTTAATATTTAAAATGTCTAGTTTGTTAATGGTTCGGTAGTGAAGAGATCTTTCAGAGTAGGCCGAGGCCCAGCATTCTTTTATGTACTGAATTGTTTTATCGAGGCTTGATACATAAAGATAACTGCTTAATTGACCGGCAAATGAGTGAAGTGCACTGTCTTCATCATGGGCACTTGACCTAACGGAAATAAGATTCTTATTTAAATGGTCGTAGGCTTTTTTAATTTCAGAAGCAATGTTCTCAGGCATTTTCGTTTCAGTAATCTTGATTCTAATTTTTTCAGAAACTTCTAACATTGAGAGGTGAGAATCAACTAAAATGTTTTGCAAATAATCCATGATGCCACTTTGTTTTTTAAATTCTTCAAAATATTGTGGTGGCAAAGTGATAAACGCTGGAACATTAATTCCATTTGTTCCTAGTAAATAAAGGTTATGTCCCTTTCCACCAGATTCTTTTTTGGCAAAATAATGAGTACTTTTTGTCGTTACAGTGTAGTAATTTTCTTTCTTCGTCATGAGAGTCCTATGGGATTATATGAGAAATAGTAATAATTAAATAAAATAGTATAATGTAAGCTGAACTAAAATTGCGGTAGAGTTTTGCGGTCTTTGGGGAGTTTTGAATAATATAAAAGAGTGAGATAAATAAAAGAATCGAAAAAATAAGTGAGCTCATTATAAAAAGGCCATATTTATTAGCACCGATGAGATTAAAAGATAGGTAATGGGCGACAAAAGCTTGTGAGACAACGAGGAAGACGGCTCCCCATCTTCCAAAAAGGCTTGAATAAGTGTCGACATGGTCTCGCTCTTCTATACTCGCAAAAGTTTTCCTGCCAAATTCAAAAATATTAAAAAGAAGCCAATTTAAGATGGCAAAGCAATAGAGTGTTTTATCACATAAAAGATTAAAAACGTTTTCAGTAGATAGAAAACTAAAAATAGCAAAACTTAAAATGGATGTCACAATGGTATGCATGAGAGCATAAGTTGTCAGGTGAGGTCTAATGATCTCTTTTATGAAAAATTCTTTATACATGAGAAGTGAATAGAGAATTCCTATAATGAGTGCAGACACAGAGTGAAGACCCATAATTCCAAAACAGAGAAGTTCAATCAGTATGCAAACAACCATTCCAAAGTACATGTCTTTATGATTAAGAAGTCCACGAGGAAGTGGTCTCGATTTATTAATGACAACATCGAGCTCATAATCTTTCACTTCATCGTAAAGTCTTAGCTTGAAATAAAAAGCAGTGACTCCAATAAAAAGAAAAATATCTTGAACTGAAGTCGCTCTGATGGATTTTACGGCATTAATAACCAATATATGAGCAAATAAAAAAACTACAATCATAATTAAATGAGAGATTGGATCAAATCGTTCTTTTGTAAATGTCCACCAGTTTTTCATGGACTTCATGATTATGCCATTCCTTTAAGTGTCTTTTTTAAGACTTCATATTCAACTTTACTATGGTGGCGCGGATCCATAGGAATGTCATCAACATGGACAACTTCATCAACCATGAATTTATTTTTCTCTAAAACTCGTCTAATTTCTTTCTTTGCCATCTCTAAATCTAGCTTTGAATCATTACTTGAAAAGACTGCGTAAGTTTTTTCACCAAGTTTATGATCTTCAATTCCCAAGAAAGCAGCTCTATTCGTAAAAGGAAATTTTTTAATAATAATTTCAGCTCGCACCGGAAAAAAGTAATGGTTGTCTCTTTTAATCGCGTTATGAACACGGCCAACAATCCAAAGATTTTTTTGTTGATCTAATAAACCAAGATCTCCTGTTCTATGCCAAACAACACCTTCGTGGTCGCGAATTTTCGCTCTAAAAAAAGCTTCTTCGTTGTTGAAATACTTTTCACAAACGTGTTCTCCGGCCACAATGAGTTCTCCCACACTGCCTAGTGAAACAGTGAGTTTGTCCCAATCAGAGGCCTTATTAACATACAGTGCATCTTTATTGATATGAATAAATTTATAGCGTAATCCACTATCAAGGTGACCGACATTCACTCCCGCTTCAACAATTTCAGGATCGGGATCGGCTACATCAGAAAGCATTTCAGTTGCTTCAATATGGGCCATAGGCTCAACTTCTGTTGATCCATAAAGTACCAAGATTTCGGCATTAGGAGCGACGCTTTTCATTTGTTTAACATCATCATTGGAAATAGGAGCACCACCAGTGACGATTCTTTTTAAAAAATCGAGGGTCAATTTTTTTTCAATACAAAAACTTGAAAGAGCGTTAAATAGAGACGGTGATAATGTTGTGCATGTGACTCCGGCCGACTTCATTTGCACATATAAAACAAGGGCATCAGTTGGAGCAGGCTGGCCGACATCGATGGCCGGAATAATCGTTTCAACACCGGCCGCAAGATTATTTAATGAAAAAATAGGAAAGACTGGAAGATCTTTATCACCAGGTGAATATGGCAAATGTCGATTTAAAGCGTAGTGCTGAGCTGCTAAGAAGCGATGGCTTCTATCTGCACCTTTTGGAGTTCCTGATGAGCCAGTTGTAAAAGTAATTAAGGCCGTGTGCTCTTTTTCAACGGCCAAAAGAGGTGCTTGAGATTTACTTTGTAAAAGTTTTTCTAAATGGGCATGATAGGGAATTGATGAAGTGACTTCACCAGCGACAATTTTAATGGGAATTTGGGCAATCTCAGGAACGTCGGCCAGGTACATAAACGCTCGGTCTGCACTTATCATGGCACTTGGATTAGCGACCTTTGCACTAACACCCATTTGATCTCTTCTTGCCCAAGAATCTAGGAATGTTGGAATAGCTCCCATCTTTTGAAGAGCAAACATTGCGGCATACATATAAAGTGACATTGGTAAAAAAAGTATGACTCTGTCTTGTGATTTAATTCCAAGAGCACTGAATTCATATGATAAAACTGAAACTAAGTGATCGAGTTCGGCAACTTTGACTGATTGGTGGGGCAGTGGCGTATTAATATCTGCGTTCCAATTTTTTATATCTTGGGGATTGACCCATGAAAGAATATTTCTTGTAGGGAATTTTTGTAAATGATCTTTTAAGAAACTTCCTACATTATTATTTTCATGTTTACCGGGATAATAGCCTAATTTATTTGTCATATTATTTCCTAGTTCATTATTTATGAGTATTGAAACTTCACTCGGATGGGTCCAAAGTAAAGCATGTCCTGCTTTGGAAAGAGTTTTTATTTTAATGTTTTTATATGTTAAGAGAGGATCAATTTGGTTTTTCTTCTTGTTGTTAGCGTAGGATAATTGGTCATCCTCGCCGATAATAACAAGAATGGGAATATTGCGTACTTTTAGTTTTTCAATGAGTGAGAGTGTTTTTAAATCATCCACATTTTTTTCACTAATTGAATGAGAAAGAACTTTTGGAGAAGAATAAATTGGAAGTTGTTTTTTATATTCTTCTGGTGCCTCTTGAGGTCTAGAGCCTTCTATAATCATTTCTTCAATTTTACTTTTACCAAGTGTTGGCAGGATGAAGTTTGAAAAAATAAAATTATGAGCGAGCGAGATGATAAGCGAACTTGGTTTTTTTTCTGGAAATAAAAAAGGAGCGATTAAGACGACGAGCTTGGTGTCAGCATTATTGACAGCGCTTATTAAAGTCTGATGACAACCAAATGAAAAACCAACTTGTATATCATTAAATATTTCATTTCTTTTATTTTCATAGCGGTTATAAGCAACAAAACTAAGCTTTGAGTTTAAAGCATTCAGAGATATTTTTAGTAAATTAAAATCTTCTACTGATCCAGGTGACCCGTGGTTGAGCTCAATAGTGGTCATAGTTTTATCCCTTTTGCTAAAATTTTTCTAATTGCTTTGAAATTAGGATTTTTTGTATAGCTGGCATTTTCAGTTTTATTTTCACATTCTATCGGAATTTTGTGGTTTAATTTAAGCCCTCTTTTTATCTCTTTGATCAAGTCGGCCATGACTTCGCCTTCTTTTTTAGAGCTTTCCTTGATTAACTGAGCATAGTCTTTCGCTTCATTTTTTTTACTTGTTTGTATTCGTCGGACAATAGCACCATCATCAATCTTTTTTTCCATCAGATGAATTGTAAATCCCGTAGGTCTTTCTTCACTCAAGGCCCACAAATCGCACATGGTTCCACGGTATTCTGGAAGAAGGCCATGATGAATATTAAGGCAGCCTAGGCGAGGGATAGCGAGTATCTTTTTTTTATAGATAAAACGTGTTCGAGCATTAATAAGCAGATCAAAATTTTCAGTTTTTACGAATTCAATGAATTCTTTGGAATTTGGATTGTCATAATAGTGGATTGGTTTTTTTAATTGTTTTTGAATTTCACCTTTATCATTAAAACGGGCCTTGATTGAATTGATTAATAAGTGCCTGCCGATATTTCGAGCGCCCATGAGGGCAAGAATAATTGCCTTCATAGAAATGACGAGAGAGTTATTTTTTAAGATCGCCACCTCGAGATTTAATTCACCAGAATTTATATCCCGATCAAGGCTAGTTAAAAGACTCTCAAGAAAAAGCCTATAGTTGTCGGGAACAAAGGTGACATCACTGGTTACGATCAGTATTTTCATTAGTTTGCCTAAGGTTGATTGTCTATAGTTTAGTCAATAGTTGTAATATTTTCAAAGGGGAAGATATATTCAACTAAGAGGTCTCCTTTTCAATTTAAAATCTCTTATTATGCAAAACATATCAGTTTATCTTAATCCTCGTGCATCTAACGGCAGCCAAGACTGGCAAGGGATGATCAATAATGCTCTTTTTAGAAGCCAGATCAGCTACCCTCAATCAAATAATTTAGAAGAGCTGCATGAAAACTTAGATAAAGACATCAGAGATAACGTGGATGCTGTCTTGTCAGTCGGTGGAGATGGAACAGTTCACTCAATTATTCAAAAACTGGCGGGAACAGATATTGGTCTTTTGGTTGTTCCTGGTGGTACGGCCAATGACTTTGCTCAAGTCATGGGATCAAGTTCAAATATAAAAAAAATTGCCCAAACGATTCGTTTAGATGCCAGAAAAAAAATTGATCTAATCAATATCAATGGAACTTTTATGGCCACTAACGGGGGCCTTGGATTTACTGCTGAGATTGCTCGTGAAATTAATGATCTTAGAAAAGAATATCCTCAGTTTAAAAAGTTGATGAAATTTTCAGGCAAAAATATTTACTCACTCTTTGTTGCTAAAAAATTATTGGCCCGAGAAATAGCAAGCTACAAATTTAAAATTGACTCAGATGAGTTTAATGATGTTTTTTATGCTCCACTTATTCTCATTAATAATCAACCTGTTTTAGGTGGTAGTTTTGAAGTGGCCCCCCATACTAATCATCAAGATGGCAAGGTGAACGTCACAATTTTTAAGCATCAAAATCGTCTTGATTTAATTTCTTGCGTATTAAAAATTATGCAAGGAAATTATCCCACTGATGACAAGAATCTCATTAGTTTTGAAACAGAACAATTAAATATTTCTTTATTAGATGGCGCAGATAGTTTATCATTCTTTGGAGATGGTGAAGTTTTTGGGCCAGAAAAAAATTGGTCGATAAGATGTCATCCCAATTTTTTAAATGTCTTTTCACCAAAAGATCAAGTTGACTTGAATAATTTTTGTGGTCAGATCGTTTCGTTAACATAGAGCTTTATGAAAATATTATTAACTGGTGCTACAGGCTTTCTTGGTGAATATCTCGTTTCGCTATTTTCTAAAAAATACGAAACAGTTTATGTTCTCACAAGAAAAAATCAAGCTGATTTCAAAGCGCAGTTTTCCCAATACACGAATGTTCTTCCATTAAAAGGTGACATCACTCACTTTGATGTCTTAAGTCCTGAAGAATTTAAAAAAAACGATCTTCTTTCAGATATTGAGATTGTCGTTCATGCCGCAGCTCTTTACGACTTAAAAGCAAGTTATTCAGATTGTTTTTTACATAATGTAGTGGGGACGCAAAACATTCTCCATTTACTTAAGGGCATGAGGTCTCTTCAGGCTTTTTATGCGATTTCAACTATTGCCGTTGGAGATCCTAGCACTTATTTTCTTGATGAAGACAGTCTTCCATTAAGATCTAAATTCGAAGATGCTTACTCGTCCACAAAATATCAGGCAGAAAAATTAATTAGAGAAAATATTTCTGAAAAGTATATTACAAGAATTATTAGGCCAGGAATTATCATTGGAAACACTCAAGGAACGCCAATGCCTAAAATTGATGGGCCATATTATTTTCTGGAAGCTTTTAGAAAAAATAAATTACTTTTAGCTAAGCTTCCGATTATTCCACTGAGTTTTAACCCCAAATCAAAAATACCTCTCATCCCCGTTGATCACTGCGCTCGTTTGATTGATCTGCTCATTACGAGGACACAAGAATCAACAAAAATTAAGGCCCAGATTAAGAGTTATCATTTAATTGGTCATGAGCTACCGACCCTTAAGGAATTTCTTGATGATGTTAATCAACATTTCAATTTGACAACGACTTACATACCAGTGAAAAAAAATAAAATTCATGATCTCATACTGAAGAACTTAGGTATCCCTAAAGAAGTTTTACCATTTATGTTTTCAAAGCTTTCTTACGATAAGACCAATACTTTAGAGGATTTGCCAGAAATTAAAGAAAGTACCTACAGTACTTATAAAAATATTTTATTTGGTAGCAGTCTCTAAAAAATATTGTTTTTTATTAGAGATTTTATGAAAACTATTTTATCTTTGGCCTTTGCTCAAGATTATATCAATTTTGATGAAGAGATCGAATTTTTCGGCGAAACTTATCGTGTCATTCAGTATTCCACAAATTTTGATGTTGATCTTACTGAAGATCTTATAAAAAAATACGATGGACTTTGTGACGTCATCTGTCTTAGTGGTATACCTCAAAAAATTAAGTTTAAAAAAGGTCATTTTCTTCATCCGGTCACTTACCGTTTAAAGTGTGCGGCCAAGCATACACCTATTGTCGATGGCCAAATTATTAAAGACGTTTACATCCCTTATGCTCTGAGGCTTTTTTCTATAAAATCACCTCAGTTCTTTAACAATAAAAAGATTGGTTTTTATTCAGCAGCACTCCAAATTAGTTTCGTTGAGCCTTTGGTGGATCTCGGTAACAAGATCGTTATGGCCGATCCATTTTTTCTGATGAAGCTTCCATTTAACCTCTATAGTCCTAAAACATTAGAGCGCTTTATAAAAACCTTGGCCCCTGTGTTGAGGTCAATGAAA
This sequence comes from Bacteriovoracaceae bacterium, assembly GCA_043721975.1. Classification (GTDB taxonomy): domain Bacteria; phylum Bdellovibrionota; class Bacteriovoracia; order Bacteriovoracales; family Bacteriovoracaceae; genus Bacteriovorax. Next base: position 19,493 of record JAYSPR010000283.1, on the reverse strand, counting down.
GTTCAAAAAAAACATGTTCCCGATTTTGATGACACTTCTATTTTTAAAAATCGTGCCCTTAAAGAGTTTTTAGAATGCAATGTCTTGGTAGGGAATGAAGCGAATATTAATTTTTTGAATTTGTCTCACTTAAAAGGCAAGTCCCTTGTTATTGATATTTTATCCCCACAATTTGAAGAAAAATTAAAACTCGCTAAAGTTAAAGACGTGCTAATATGCCTGCCCCAATTATCTATCTATCCAAAATTGAATTATTCAATCCTGGAAGGGATCATTCAAATAAAAAAAGGCACAGGTGTATTTGTCACTCAAGATGACGTTATTAAATTAGTGGAAGAAATCAAACTTTCACCTGAAGTTAAAAAGTTTTATAATGAAACAGAAGAAATTACAAAATTTTCATTTGTCATTCATCCGCTTTCTAAAGGTCACCTGTTTAAACATCCATTACTAAGACCAATAAAAAAATACTCAAAACCTATTGAGAAAATAGCAGAAGATATTATTGCTTTTTCTCCAGGGTTTTATTACGGAAAGATTGAAGGAATTGTCAGTGAAAAAAATGGCAATAAAGTCGAGGGATTAATTTATACGGTTACAGAAACACCAAAAAAACTCCTCGAGGCAAACGCTGATGCAATATATGGAAAAATTTTAAAGCTTTGTGAAAAAGCTTACGATGCTGGTTCAAGAATTATGGGACTTGGCGCTTACACAAAAATCGTAGGAGATGCTGGAGTTACCATTGATAGATTGAGCCCTATCCCAGTGACTACCGGAAATTCTTTGTCAGCGGCTTCCACTTTGTGGGCCGCGAGACTTGCTGTCTTAAAATTGGGTTTTGTCAGACAAAATGAAAGTGATCATCAAATGGAAGGAACCGTTATGGTGGTTGGTGCGACCGGAAGTATTGGTGCCGTTTCAGCAAAAATACTCGCCTTGAGTTGGAATAAAATTATTATAGTGGCACCTAGAGCTTATAAATTAATTGAACTCAAAGAAGAGATTTTAAAAATTAACCCTAAAGCACATATCGAAGTTTCGACTGACGCGGATAATTTTTCAAGAAACTGTGATTTAATTATCACGACGACTTCGGGAGCTGGCAAATCGATTTTAGATATTATGAAAGTAAAGCCGGGTTGTGTAATTTGTGACGTTTCAAGGCCATTTGATATTAAAGAAGAAGAGGCCATTAAAAGACCTGATGTTTTAGTTATCGCAAGTGGCGAAGTCACTTTGCCTGGCAATGTGCAAATCACTATCGACTTAGGTCTTGAAGGAAATATTGTCTATGCTTGTTTAGCAGAAACGGCGCTTCTGGCGATGGAAGGTAAGTTTGAGTCTTTCACGCTTTCTAGAAATATTAATTATGAAAAAGTGCTAGAAATTGACCGGCTGGCCCATGAGCACGGTGTGAGGCTTTCACAAATAATGGGGCATAGTGGTTTTATCACTGATGCTGAATTTGATTTATGTAGAGAACATGCAAAAAAAGCACTAAAAGAAATTCCGAGTAAAAAAATGCAAAAATAAAAAATTAGTAAGTGAGAAAAATCGATGGCACAAAAATATTTTAGTGGTTTAAATTACACTCTTGGCAATGAAGACACTTCAGTTGAGATTGCTCTCATTAAGGATCTAAAACCTAACAAAATTTTTTCTATTTGTGGAAGTGGGGGAAGATCACTTCCTTTAATGCATAATGATTGTGAGATTTTAAGTTTAGCTGATCTTTCAGAAGAACAACTTTTTTTAGCAGAATGTAGGTTCCATACTTACAGGCAACTAAGCCACGAAGATTTTCTTTTATTTTGGGGCTACTATCCCTTTAGTGATAATAACCATCAAGGTCGTAGAAGAGAGATTTTTTCTGACTTGAAACTGAGCTCCAAGGCCCATGCATTTTTATCGCAAGTTTTTCACGAAATTCATTTCGACTCACTTCTTTACCTTGGAAAATGGGAGTCAACCTTTGCTGTCTTTGCTAAAATTTGCAAAGTCTTTTTAGGAGCCGATTATGATAAGATTTTGCGATTTGATAACTTAGAGGATCAAATTTATTATTATAAAAATTCATTTCCAATAAAACGCTGGAAGGCGCTCATTCATTTACTTGGCAACAAGGCCATGTTTAATGCTTTATTATACAAAGGAGATTTTATTAAAAAAAATTCTCCTCTTTCACATTTTGATTATTATTTTAATGCTTATGATAGACTCTTTACGACAGATCTCGCTCAAAAAAGTTTTTTTCTTCATTTGTGCTTTTATGGAAAAATTTCTTCTCTTCAAGGTGTGCCAGTGGAAGCAAGCCTTGAAAGTCATAAACGTGTTCACGAGGCTTCTGTTAAGACCCAAGTTAATTATGTCAAGGAAGACTTTGTAAGTCATTTAAAGCGTGGTGAAGTTAAATATGATTTTCTTTCTTTGAGTGACGTTCCTTCCTATTTTGGTGGGGAGTTAGAATCTCAGTTTATGCAAACAATTAAACCTAGTCTGGCACCTGGGGCCCTCGTTGTTTTAAGAAATTACCTGAGATCCCCAGTCGCAAAGTTAGATGGATACGAAGACATTACTTCGGCACACACCAAAGTTCTTGAATTTGAAAAGGTTCAGATGTATGAAATAAAGATCTATAAATTTAAATCGTAAGATTGAATCAACATTAATAAGGAGATAAACCGTGAAAAATTTAACTAATAAAGAAGTTATCGATACTCTTGAATGGCGTTATGCAACTAAGAAGTTTGATCCTTCAAAAAAAATCGATGAGCAGACTTGGAGCACTCTTGAGCAGGCCCTGGTTCTTACTCCTTCTTCGTACGGTCTTCAACCTTGGAAATTTATCATTGTTCAAGACATGCCAACGAGAGAAAAACTAAAAGCGGTTTCTTGGGGACAATCTCAAGTCACAGATTGCTCTCACCATGTTGTGTTTGTTATTAAAGAAAAACTTGATGAAGCTCACATTTCAAAATTTATCGAACAAACGGCTAAAGTCAGAGGCCAAGATATTTCAACTCTCGAAGGCTACAAAAAAATGATGATAGGTGATTTAGTCAATGGACCAAGGTCGGCTGTGATTTCAGAATGGGCCGCCAGACAAGCTTATATCGCTTTAGGGAACTTTATGACGACTGCTGCAGTCCTTGGTGTAGACACTTGCCCATTTGAAGGAATTGAGCCACAAAAATACGATGAGATTTTAGGTCTCACTGGAACTGGTTGGAAAACTGTTTGTGCTTGTCCGGCCGGCTATAGAGCTGATGATGATAAGTACTCTAGTGCGAAAAAAGTTCGTTTTGATTTAAAAGACGTTATTGTTCATAAATAATTTTGAAATATAGGCCCTTAAACTTAGAGGCTTAAGGGCCTATATTTCAAGCACTTTCTAATATTTCCAAAGCTTAATAAGAGTCTGCCAAATTTTATGGCCAATGAACTTGGCCAGGTTCTTACAAAATGAAGCTAAACCCTCAATTGTCTTAATTTTTTCAGTGACCGACCGATAAGGTTTATTATTGAGTCTAGTTATTACTACTAGATTGAAAGTAAATATTGGTGATGTCATGAATATTTTTAGAAATTCATTTTTTTTAATTGTTTCCATAACTGGACTACTCTTCAGTTTTGGTTGCAGTAAAGAAAATGGGAGTCAAACCAGTTCTACCATTAAAATTGTTGGTGCCAATTTATTTTCAGCAGGATCAAGCTTAAATACAAGAGCAAACAATGGACTTCTTCTTTACGGAAAAAGTAGTGATGGAAAATCTTTTGCTAAAAAAATAGATTCTAATACAGTGGACATGAGTTTCCCCAACGGAACTTGGAATTTTTATGCTGTTGCTTGGGATAAGACGGCCATTGCCGGAGAAGCAGAACCGGGGCTCATGGGAAAAGTATCTTGTGCTAAATCTCTGGGTGTTATTCTTAAAGGTCTAGATGTTGTTGTGAATTTAAATCTATCCAACTTAAATTGTACGAGAGATTTTCATCCTAGTGCTGATTTGATGTCGACCTCGGGTGATTATAAGTTTCCAAATTTATCAATTGTCTCTTGTAAAAATATTTCGGGCGTCAATATGTTCTATCCTTATGGTAGCTCATCGCCGTGTGATCAAGCAGACTCAAGTCTCAATAAGGGTTATGCCACGTCTTACCGTATTGCTATTCCAGAATATAATTCAACTGCAGCGATTGGTGGAGATGCCTTTGTTTCAAAATGTTTACGTGCAGATGACGGAATCCGTTCTGATTTTACAGCAGCAAGTATTGCTGATGCTCAAAAAATTAGTTTTCCACTTCCAGGATTAAACGGTTTTGAAGCTTACGTAAAAGTTTATTATTCTAACACTCCATGTGATGAATCGAATGGGTTTACAAAAATATCTTTATCTAATTCTCCTAAGCAAAAGCGAATGGTTAAAACTGTCTCTCCAGGAAATCAAGGTACAGACCAGTTCTTTCTTGAAGCTGATGCGGGTCCAGTTTGCCAGGTGCCAAGACTTTCATCAGGATCTTTCGCTTCAGGAACTGGTAGTGTTTTTTTGCCTTATACAATTTGCACGGTGGACCAATTTGGACTTATTAATACTAACTTTTCAACGGGGCTAATGACTAAAAATAAAAGTTTTGATCTCATAAGCGATATTGATTTTGGATTTAATGCAATTGAACCAATTGGTGACAACTCATATCCTTTTTCTGGAACTTTTAATGGTGCGAATCATCGAATAAATAATTTAAAAATCAGTTGTGCCTTACTTGGAAGCGGCAATCGCATAGGGCTGTTTAAAAATTCTCAAGGGGCGAAATTTTTAAATTTAACTATCAACAAAGGTCTTATTGATTGTAATGTTGATGGTCTTTCAAATGACAACGTTGGAATGCTTGTGGGTTCAGCCGCTGGGATGACTGAGTTTAATAATATAAAAATTTTTGGACATGTTTCAGGTGATAAATATGTCGGTGGAATTGTAGGTAGTCTCTCAGAAGATTCTAAATTTAGCGATTCACATTTTGAAGGTGGAGTTAACGGTGACCAGTTTATAGGTGGACTCGCTGGTGATATGAATGGGTCCTCTGCAACAACTTTTATGACAAAATCTTCTTTTAAAGGAGAACTCAGTGCTAAATGCAACGTGAGTTTATGTATGTCGTATATTGGAGGACTTGTTGGTAGAGCTACCTGGACTGTTCCCGGAGCAGCTATTCGTGAATCAACAGCAAAAATAATTAAGTTAGATGGATCGGCAGGACTCGGAGGCCTAGTTGGCCAGAGTTATAAAATAGACATTTTTGATTCCATTGCTAGTGGATACATTACCTCAAAAGGAGTTTCGGATGGATCGTCGAACTTTATAAAAGTTGGTGGTTTGGTTGGTATAGGTGATTATGGAAATTTTAAAAGAAATATTTCATTTATTACTAGAAATCTAATAAATGCTTATTCTGGTGATAGCACAAACGGAGCTTTATTAGGTGCAGTTAATGCTTTTTCACCTGCTTGTGAAGCAGGTACAAGCCAAGATAAAAATTACGCTCTTGAATTTTCTGGAGATGTGAATAACCTTGCTTGTAATTCTCAATCGAGAATGTCATTTACCAGCATAGGTTCTGCTACTACTTATGCAAATTATTTAGTTTACTATCCTATGGCCACTACATCAGCTTGGAGATGGGAAAGTAGTGACATGTATAATGTTGGAACAGGATTTCATACCATTCCACGCTTAAAATGGGAGTATGGAAGAGAAGCGGACATACCTTATTTAAAAAATGATTGCTTAAATAATTATGATAGTTTGGGAGGTAGTGGGACAGCTGCTGATCCATTTAAAATTTGTACAGCAAAACAAGTCAATGAAATGGCTCCAAATTACTTTTATGCTCTCAAAAAAGATATTTATTTTAATGGCGCGAGCGTTGTGCAAAAACCTTCGGGTAGATATTTTCTAGATGGTAATGGTTTTTCAATTATTAATTTTGTTATACCTGTCGCACTCGGGGAAGCAAACCGAGGTTTATTTAATGAACTTTTAGCTGGCTCTGAAGTTAAAAATTTAAAGCTCGTCCTAGGCAAAGTCTCAATTCCTTTTGGTCAAAGTATTGGTAGTAATATGTCATTAGGTTTAGTCTCCGGACGTAATTTTGGAAAAATTGATAATGTGACAGTCTATGAAAGCTCTCTCTCTTTTTCTAGACTTAATTTTGTGAGTAATCCTACATCTCATAATTTTTCAGTCGGTGGGCTTGTTGGTAGCAACGAAACTTCAGGTGTTGTTACTAATTCTGATATTAACTCGAAGGTTGCTTTAATCTCACCAAGACTAGAAGACGATATTGTAAGTTTAGCTTCAATTGTTGGCCGTAATTCTGGAGTTGTTAAAGGAATTCGCGCTAGAGGAGACGTTGAAAGGTCTCTTGGCGTAGAAGAGCTAACAGGTTCGCCTGCCTTGAGTGCACTCTTAACTTCTTCATGCGCTGGCTATCTTAATAGTTATGCTTTTAATGGCACTGATTATTTGTTTTGTGATCCAGTATCATCACAATGGAGTAGTGTTTATCAGATTTCACCAGATGAAAATATTGGGAGCATTGTTGGTTATAACGATGGGAAAGTATCTGAAGTAAAATTTGATGGTAGTTTAATTCTTAAAGACAAACCGAGTAATACTTTTGGAAATGTTGCACCTATCGTGGGAGTTAATACATCAAATGGAAAAATTGTTGATTTAGAAATTACTGGTAGTTTTAATTTTCAAAAATATAATAATTCAAATATCGATCAGGTCGTTAAAGAAAATAATGGCACCCTGGCCAGAATTTTATTTTCACCAAGATTATTATCCTACTTTAGTTTTTCAGGTGGAGACATTTTTGACGGGAAACCAGATAACATTTGTCGATCTACATTTGTTGCGTCTCGTTGTTTTTCTTCATCCGTTCATTTTGGCACAAGTTTTATCCCACTTGAAGTTTTGGATGGGGTTTCTTCAGTGTATTCATCTTATGACTGGAAAGTGACGGATAACTTTTTTGCTGGAAGTGATTATGTTTGGCTACATGACAGTTTTGATAAAAATATCTCACTTATTAAGGCCAGTGGGTCATTTGAAAAACTTGGCAAAGGATTTTAATTTCTATCAAATAGTGACCTACTTATAAAACATAAGTAGGTCAAAAATTAGACTTTTATATTAAGAGCCGCACATCACACAATCTTCAGGATTATCAATCGAGCAAACCATTGCTGCCATTTCTTCTTCCTGAGTCTTTTTAACCGACTGAGTATCGTTTTTAACCGTGAATTGAACAGCATTTACTGCTGCTCTCGTTCTCAGGTAATACATCCCGGTTTTAAGGCCAGATTTCCAAGCGTAGAAGTGCATGCTTGAAAGCTTACCAAAGTTAGGGTCTTCCATGAAAACGTTCAGAGACTGCCCTTGGTCAATGTAAGGGCCTCTTCCGGCCGACATATCAATAACTGATTTTTGCTTAATTTCCCAAATGACTTTATAGAGTCCTTTGATTTCGTCAGGGATTGAATTGATATTTTGAACTGAACCATTATTGGCAATGATTTCATTTCTCATTTGATCATTCCATAATCCTAGAGCGATAAGATCGTTCACAAGATAACGATTCACCACTGCAAACTCTCCAGATAAAACACGTCTGACGTAGATGTTTGAAGTGATAGGCTCGAAGCATTCATTGTTACCTAAAATTTGCGAAGTCGAAGCTGTCGGCATTGGAGCAACGAGAAGCGAATTTCTCACTCCGTGTTCTTTGACTTCCAATTTTAAGGCCTTCCAATCCCAGTTACCGCTATCAGGAGTTACTCCCCACATATCAAATTGGAAAATCCCTTCTGATACAGGAGATCCGGCATAAGTTTCATAAGTTCCATTTTTCTTTGATAAATCTTTTGAAGCTGTCATGGCCGCAAAATAGATCGTTTCAAAAATGTCATTATTAAGCTTCAAGGCTTCTTTAGATTCAAACGGCATTCTCATTTCAAAAAATGCATCAGCTAATCCCTGAACACCGAGACCAATTGGACGGTGGCGCATATTAGATTTACGAGCTTCTGGAACTGGATAATGGTTAATGTCGATAATGCGGTTTAAGTTCACCGTCATTTGATAAACGACATCGTATAATTTTTTGTGATCGTAGAAAGCTTTCGCTCCTGATTTATCGACAAAGCGGTTAAGGGCCACAGAGGCCAAGTTACAAACAGCGACTTCATCAGGGGCCGTGTACTCGAGAATTTCAGTACAAAGGTTTGATGACTTAATTGTCCCAAGGTTTTTTTGGTTTGATTTTTCGTTAGCTGCATCCTTATAGAGCATATAAGGCGAGCCCGTTTCAATTTGGCTTTCTAAGACAGCAAACCAAACATCTTGAGCGCGGACTGTTTTTTTAGCGAGTCCTTTTTCTTCATATGACTTATAAAGATCTTCGAATTTTTTCCCAGAACAGTCAGCAAGTCCCGGAGCTTCATGTGGGCAAAAAAGTGACCACATTCCATCTTCTTCAACACGTTTCATGAAAAGATCTGGAATCCAAAGGGCGTAGAAAAGATCTCTCGCTCGTTGCTCTTCTTTACCAGTATTTTTTTTCATTTCTAAGAAGTCAAAAATATCAGCATGCCAAGGCTCTAAGTAAACGGCGAATGCACCCTTTCTTTTTCCACCACCTTGATCAACATATCTGGCAGTGTCGTTAAACACTTTAAGCATTGGAACAATACCATTACTAGTCCCGTTAGTTCCTTTGATGAACGATCCTTTAGCACGGATGTTGTGAACTGATAGACCAATACCACCGGCCGATTGAGAAATCAGGGCCGTTTGCTTAAGCGTTTCATAAATTCCTTCAATAGAGTCATCTTTCATTGTTAAAAGAAAACATGAAGAAAGTTGGGCCTTATTTGTTCCAGAATTAAAAAGTGTAGGGCTGGCGTGAGTAAAATATTTTTCACTCATTAAGTTATAAGTTTTAATGGCCGATTCAATATCATTTAAGTGAATCCCTAAACTCACTCTCATGAGCATATGCCCTGGACGCTCAACAATTTTATTATTCATTTTTAAGAGATAAGATTTCTCTAGTGTCTTAAAACCAAAATAATCGTAGTTGAAATCGCGTTTGTCGATAAGGGCCTTATCTAATCTTTCGGCATTCTCCATAACAACTTCATACAACTCAGTTGAAACGAGGGGAGAGTACTCTCCTGTCACTGGGTTGTGGTAATTGTACATAGCTTTGATGTTTTCAGAAAAACATCCGCGAGTTTCTTTGTGTAAATTAGAAACACCAATTCTTCCTGCAAGTGTGGCGTATTGAGGGTGTTGAGTTGATAAATAAGCGGCCGTTTCAGCTGCTAATTGATCAAGTTCTTTGGTCGTAATTCCATCATAAATTCCTTCAATAACTTTTTTAGCGATTTTCATAGGATCGATAAAACTGCGATCGAGGTCAAAACATAGTTGTTCGATTCTTTCCGTGATTTTGTCAAATTTAATCGGCTCTTTTTCGCCGCTTCTTGTAATAACGTACATGGGTTTTGCTCCTTAAAACTCAGCGTCTAGTGTGAATGTGTGTGATTGTTTTTCTCCGAGGACTCCTGGTCTTTGATACTCAGAAACTCGTTTTTCAAAAAAGTTTGTTTTTCCTTCAAGTGAGATAAGCTCCATCCACTCGAAAGGATTTTTTGTTTTGTAGTGAGCTTCTGCACCTAATTGAGTTAACCAGTGATCAGCTACAAACTCGATATACTGAGACATGCTCTCAGCGTTCATTCCAATGAGAGAGACTGGCAAGGCCTCAAGAATAAATTCTTTTTCAATGGCCACGGCTTCAGTAATAATTTCTAAAATGGTCTCAACACTTAATTGCTCATCTTTTTCTAGTAGTGAATGCATTAAAACAGCGAACTGGCAGTGAAGGCCTTCATCTCTTGAAATGAATTCATTCGATGTGCAAAGTCCGGCCATGAGGCCGCGTTTTTTAAGCCAATAAATTGAACAAAATGATCCCGAAAAGAAAATTCCTTCAATGGCAGCAAAGGCGACGAGTCTATGAGCAAAAGATTTTTTTGATGAAATCCAATTCATGGCCCACTTAGCTTTCTTAGCAACACAGGCCATATTTTGAGTGGCATTAAAAAGCTTATCTTTTTCTTTCGGGTCTTTGATGTAGGTATCAATGAGTAGAGAGTAAGTTTCACTATGGATATTTTCCATGGCGATTTGAAATCCGTAGAAACAACGTGCTTCTGGAATTTGTACTTCTTTCATAAAACGGATGGCCAAGTTTTCGTTGACGATTCCGTCACTTGCCGCAAAAAAGGCAAGAATGTGGCTGATAAAATGCCTTTCATCGTTGTTGAGTTTTTCCCAATCATTTAGGTCGGGAACCAGGTCGATTTCTTCTGAAGTCCAAAAAACGGCCATATGTTGCTTGTACATATTCCAGACTTGTTGGTACTTGATGGGAAATAAAACGAAACGGTTATCGTTTGGTGTTAGTATGGCCGATTTGCTTTCGGTTGCCATGAGTGTCTCCTAGAATGTCTAAAATCGTTGTGTGTGTACTTAAAAGATAACAAGTTAGGGCCAGTTTACAAATAATTTATTAAAAGACGGCCTTCATTTATTATCCGACTAAAATATTTTATCACTTTTCGGAGATCACATAAAGTTCATTAATTTCATGTAGATAGACTAGGCAAAAAGCACCATTTGAATCTATTTAATAGGATCTAATTTAAACTTACATCGATAAAATAGAGTCAAAAAACAACTATTATTGTTTATGAAAATGGTCAAGGTACCACAATATATAGTAATATTTAGCCTTTACGTATCATATATCTAGTGTGTGGCGCCTTTGAAAACGCTATTTTAAAGAGATTTTAGAGTTTTTATCACTTTAAAAAAATGAGATTTTTCTGGCCAATTATTATTGGAATTAAGGTAATCATAGGTGTGAATGAAGTTAATAATGACATTGTTAACGATAATCGTTTTTTTATCTCCATGTTGTTCACCGGAAATACATTTTTCCATAACGAGAAAATTAGCATCCATTTTATAAACTTTTGCTGGACTGGTTGTAATGGTTGAGTCAAGTTGCACAACTTCATACATAGAGTGAGCACCATTTTTTTCGCATTCGTTCTTTCTTAGGTTTTTCACGTAATAGTCAAAAACGGTAACTTTAGGTTGAAATATATTATTTCCAGCAAATAAGTAGCATGCTTCACCAGATTGCCATAGGTAGGAATCGTTACTTTCGAAGCCAGCATAAACAGAAGTCGCCATCAAAAAACTAAGAGTTATTAAACTTAAAACTTTCATAAAATCTCCCATTAAATATGCTCTCAACTTACCACTCTATGATCTTAAAAATGAAGGTTTAGAAAATTTTATAGTGTTTTTTTAAGTGTCTAAAAAATAGACAAGCTAAATGATTTTAGAGGGAGAATTTACAATGAACTCATTGGAGTTTGAAGACTTTGTTATAGTAAAATCATATTAACATCTGGTCGAGGTCTCTATGGTTTTTAATAAGATTTTCTTTTTTTTCGTTGCACTTTTTCTAGTATTGGGAATGAATACTCTTTATGCTCAAAATTTGCCAAACATAGAAATTCCAAACTACGGCCTTAAAGAAGAAACGAGAACGCTTACAGAAAGTGAAATTGCCGAACTAAAACTATACGCCAAAGACATTAAGTTAGATTTGCAAGAACTCTTAGATCAGTCCTCACAAAGACCACCATCTGAGGCCCCTGATTATTTACAAAGTGAGATGAAAAAAATTGTTTCTAATTATCAAGAGAGGGCCAATTCTTTTGTTCGCTATACGATTAATCGCTCCTTAGTTTTAACTCAAATAATTAATGAAGAGGTTGAGGCAAATGACAACATGAAGGACAATGTGCAATTGAGGCTTTTAAGACAGTCATTAAAAATGGCCGTTTTATATTCTGATTTTGATTTTAGTCGCTACAATGAATTTGAGCTTAAAACATACGCTCGTTTTGGTGCCGATTACTATTCTTTATTGGTTGAACTTTCAAAATCTTTAGTTGATGCCTCTGCACAATACAAGATCATGATAGCTTCTCTTGAATTTTTACAATGGGATCTTTACCGTGAAGTGGCCCATGTGACAGACGCCCCGGTTATAACGAAAATCTATTATTTTTTAAAGAGACAAAAAAATCTTAACAACAAATCAGACTTCGAATACGTGCAAGACATAAGACAAATTAAAAAGTTTATTACTCAATTGCCCATTCGCCCTTATCTCAATTCAGTAGATGCTCATGAGATTGAAAGTATGGTGAGCGAGGCCATCGCCAAAAACAAAGATTTTAAAATTACATCGCCTTTTATTAAAGGTGAAGAAATTATTTTAGCAGATGGAAATTATGAAGGGATGCGTCTTTTGACCGAGTCCCCTGTTATTTATGACAGGCCATTTTATTCATTGGAAAGTTTAAGTCACATTGTTTTTGTCAAAGAAGTTAAAAAAAATACGATTATTAGTTCCCTTGAAATGTTTAGGCAAAAAGGCTGCTTACTTGAAAAAAGTCTTTGTGTGGGAGAGTCAATCGTAAGCACATCTAATGGAGCTGCGACCATCATAGGGGTTCAGTCCTTTGGCAATAGAATTTTAGCTAAAACAGATACAGGAAAGATCTTTGCAGCTTACTCTGGCGGTATCTATAGACGGGTTGGATGTAGTGCTAAGTTAAATGTGTGTGTGGGAGAAAAAGTTGTCATGAGACGCGAACAGAAATATGAAGTGAAAACGGTAACGGCCATCAGTGAAGATAACCGTTATGGATTATTTTTAACGGGAGACTCTCTTTATGATAACAAGTTTGAAGTGGCTTCAATTTTTATGTTTTTAGGTAAACTTTAAAAATTAAGCGGCCGATTTTGATTTTAAACTCATTTCTCTTTGCGCTTCAAGAATAAGTCTTTTCGGCACTAGTTTTAAATCTTTAGTCCAGCCAATAAAGGCGAGAGATTTAATAAGCCATTTTGTTGGATCGTACTGGTACCATTTCACACCATTTCTGTAGTCTGTGGGAAAATAGTGGTGGTAATTATGGTAACCTTCACCATAGCTAAAAAAGGCCATGATAGCACTGTCTCTGGCCGTATTAGAGTCGGTATAAGGGCGAGTCCCTACTATGTGGCAAAGAGAATTAATAAAGAAAGTGCAGTGGTGAACAAAGACCACGCGGGCCACACCTGAAAGAGCAAATCCACCGAGAGCTGAGCCCAGAAAATGACCAATAATTGTTGGGAGGATAAATCCCATCGTCACGCAAAGCCAAAGGTAATTTCGGTGTTGCCACATAACCAATGGGTCATTTGTTAAGTCTTTTGGATATTTTGGATCGACCTCTTTTTCTTGGAAAAAAATCCAACCAATGTGAGCGTACCAAAATCCTTTATTGATATTGTAAGGATCTTTTTCATCGTCAACATGATTGTGGTGAATGCGGTGGTCGGCACTCCATTTTAAAGCGGAGTTTTGAAAAGTAGCCGCTCCAAATAAGAGGAGAATTAATTTGACTAATTTATTGGCCTTATAAGTTCGGTGGGCAAACAAGCGGTGATAGCCGGCCGTTATAGACATTCCAGTGAGAAAGTAAAAAAAGATGGCCATGAGAACTTGGCTTAACTGAAAACCATTATTTTTGAAATAAAGTGTTCCTAAAATAATCGCAACGACAGGAGTGATCGTTAAAAAGAGAGTGTTAACCCAATCAATTTTTTTTACACGTAAAACAGTTGTGGGGTTAACCGTCGTGTGGATTTGGAAGTTTTCTGGTTTCATGAATGTTCTCCTGCTGTCTTAATAGAATAGCTGGAAATGCACCCATGAACTGTAAAACAATTGTCACAAATTATCTAAGAAAGTCTTCTAAAACCAATGAGGTGTCGCTTTTTTCATCACGATATTTAACGATAATCGCGCATTGAAGACTTAGCCCTAATTCTGTGGCATAGAGGTTATCAGACCTGACTGGTCTGTTTCCTGGAACGACCACAGCGCCACTTGGAATAGGTTCACCTTTTTCTAGTATGCGGTTATGAACGATATCATAGACTGGAATTCCTTTTGAGAGAATTACACCTGGGGCAATGACAGCGCGAGACTTAACAACAATTCCTTCGACAATAACGGCCCCTGCTCCAATGAAGCAGTCGTCTTCGATCACTACAGGACTTGCTCCAATGGGCTCAAGAACTCCACCAATTTGAACGGCCGTAGAAAGGTGAACACGCTTTCCAATTTGAGCGCATGATCCTACCAAAACGTGGGAGTCAACCATGGTGCCTTCATCAATGTAGGCCCCAACGTTAATATAACTTGGCGGCATGATGATGACACCTTTGGCGATATAAGAGCCACGGCGAACACTTGTTCCACCTGGAACTATTCTGACTCCGCGATCCACTGTAAATTTTTGTGGCATGAGAGTATGTTTGTCTACGAAGCCATTTTCTTCAACTAATTTTCCAGCTTTGAAGGCCTCGAGTATTTGAGTTTTTATTTCTGTGTTGGCGATCCATTTTCCTTCAATAAAATTGGCCGAACGAACCGTACCTGCTTCAAGTTGACTTAAGACTGATTCAAAGTTCATAGATTCCTTACCTTGTTAAATTTAAAACTAATTAAAAATAGGAGATAAATAACTAAAAGTCATCTCAGATAAATGACTAAAATTTGAACACATAAGATAAAAAATTCATTTGAATCCCTGCACGAGAAAATTTCCATTAATATAGGGTCAAAACAACATATCTTTGGAGATTTTTATGAAAATAGCTGCACTTATCCTTTTATCTGTTCTTTCATCTCAATCTTTTTCTGCAGAAATAAAATCTTGCAGTCTTAATGGGACAGTTCTTAAGAATATAGTCGTTCCAAAAAAGGCCACATCTAAATCCATTGAAGGAATTATTCTTTCAAATAAGACGAAAGCAGAAAAACTCTCGTTAATTAAGAGTCTTTTATATATTGAAGGTGTTTCAATTGGTGATGGTAAAAGTTTTTGTGAACTTTCATTAAAGGCATATAACACATCTGAAGAAAAATGTATGAGAGTTTTAAGAACTGATGATGTTCTTAACCAATTCTTAGTTGACAATAGTGACATGAAAGATTTAACGGTTGAGTGCTTAATAGGTATAGAATTAGGCATGCAGTTAGGTTTTAAAATGTAATGTCGACCCTAATAAAATCTTTATTTGTATTTTGGGCCACTACTTTTTTATTTCAAACTGCTTCGGCCACAAGCCTGGATTTATTTGAAATAGAAAGAGTAGTGGATTCATCAGTTCAATACTTAGCTCATTCACAAATCAAAGCCAACACTCACCATGTAAGTATGTCAGGAGAGTGGAAAAATTTTATCTATTTTAATGGCATTTCAGTTGGCAAAAGAAAAAGTGGCAGTTACTTTCTGGATTCAAATTCTTTTGTCACAAGTTCAGTCTATGAATTGTTGGCAGGAATTTACGATACTCACCCTCAAAAATATCCAATTTTAATAGATGTCATGAACCTGGCCGTGGCGGGCCTCAGCAGGTACGAGTCTAATGGCACTTTTAATTTCTGGCCTAAATTAACTAATAGTCTAATGAAAGGGCCGATACATTTACCATTACAAAATTCTTTTGAGAAAAATTTTACAAATATTGTTAATGACTCTGATGACACTGCACTGGCCTTTCGAGCGCTTACAAAGCATAAAAAATATAGTTTAGAAGATGAGAGATTTACCTCACCTTTTTACGTTCCATTAGAAATGCAAAATATTTTTGATGAGCACAGAGATCATGGAAGGAAGAAGTCACATTATTACAATAATAAGATTGGCGATCCTAAAAATAGTGGGGCATTTTTGACTTGGTTTGGAAATGAGACTGCTGTTGGCGCCAGGTCTTTAGTTTCTTGGCTTCCGATTGAAAAGCAGTCAACCATCCCCTTTAAAGTCAATGATGTTGATTGTGTTGCTAATGGGAATGTTCTGACGACTCTCGCACTGAATGGTTCTTTAGAGAAATCGAAAGGGGCACAAATGTCATGTCGATATATCAACCAGGCCATAAAACGAGGACAATCTAAGGAATGTGGCAGTTATTATCCTTCGGAATTTACTCTTCATTATACAGTGACAAAGGCCATTAATGCCGGAGCAGATTGTTTGATTGATTCATTGGAAATAATTAAAAATGAAATTTTATCAGGCCAAAATAGTGACGGACGTTTTGTAAGTTCGTGGCACGGGAATGAATCGATTCAATCGACGGCCTATGCTCTTTCGGCACTGCTTAATATTCATAAACTAAATAAAACAGTTGATACACAATTGGCCATTCATAAAGCAGTGAGCTACCTTCTCACCCAAAAAAATTATGATGATGAAGGAAATATTTATTGGAAAGGTGGAGCATTCTTTTCAGGTGGATCAATTATCAGAAAAAAAATACTATGGGTTTCTGATGCCTATACAACTGCTCTTATTGCAGCTGCTTTGAATTCCTATATCGAAGAAAATAAGAATTCAAAGCAAACAGAATTTATCTCAGGATCTATCAACTTAAATTAGTGATTTTCTTTATACCAAGTTTCGATATTTGTATTGGCCGCGAGAACTGGATTATTGTCAGCTAAGTCTTTATGATCAAGTGGAGCACGCAAAATATTCGTGGCAATTTTTCCTTGAACATGCATTAAATTTTTAACTGGCACAGGATTGGCCGCAATAAAAAGCGTATCGCAAGAAGCACTCCAAAGTTTGGCCTCTTCTTTTGATAATTTTCCATTTAGAGTTTTAATCACGTAGGCCTTTGTTTCACGAGGCCAAGCATTAGACGCTACAGACACTAATCCTACACATCCAACCGGATAAAAATCAGGAACCATTCCATCATCTCCACTGTACATGCGGGCCTTAGGATTAGATTCAGCATATTTTTTAAAATCTTCTACGGAACCGCTGGCTTCTTTAATGGCCCAAAAGTTTTTATGGTCTTTGAGAGTTTTTACAGCACCAAAACTCATTTTCACTCCTGTGCGTCCTGGAACATTATAGAGCATGCAGGGTCTTGTGCTTAAATCTAAGATGGCCTTAAACCATGCCGTCTGTCCGTGTTCACCTGGCTTGGCATAAAGTGGAGTGACCACCAAATAAGCATCAAGACTAGTGAGGGTATTTAAGTAGGCTACATAGTCGAGAGTTTCTTTTTGATTAAATCCACCGATGCCCGTCATGACCGGAACTTTTAAATTTAAGGAAAGTCCAAATTCTAAAACGCGTTTTTGTTCGCTACGTTCGAGATTTAAGGCTTCACCAGTTGACCCTAAAATGACCACAGCAACCCCAGCTGCTTCTTGTTCTCTTAAGATTTTTTCAAAAGAATTAAAATCAATGCTTGAATCATTATTCATAGGAGTCACGATGGCGGTCCAAAGAGGGAAGTCGTTTAAATTTTTCATAATGTTAGAGTCCTTTTAAAAGTTCCGCTTGAACCACATCTTGAAATAAGTGGAGTCCAGGTGAAAGTGTTGTGATTTTATGGGCAGCATAGAGGGCCCCTTCGGCAAAAATTTTGCGATCAAGAGCTTCGTGTTTAAGTGAGATTTTTTCAGTTGTAGTCGTTAGAGTTATTTCATGAATTCCGGGAACATCTCCAATTCTTTCTGATGTTATTTCCATTTCATGTCCCGCCCATTTTTTCCAGCTAAGGGCCGTTCCTGAAGGGGAGTCAAGTTTTTTTGTATGGTGAATTTCATGGAGAGAAAATGAATAGCTAGATAAAAGTTTTTGAGCATCTTTCATGATGAGAATCATTTGCTGAACGAGGTTCATTCCTAGACTGAAGTTCGTCGCATAGATCCAAGGCACAGAAAGTTTTTTTTCAAAATGGAGTGGCCAGGGAACTCCAGTGCTACCCGAGACCACTGGAATTTTTGATTCAATAAGTAGGTCAGCATAAGTAAAGAAGACTTCACCGGATAAAAATGAAATAACGACATCATGGCCTTTCAGTTTTAAAAGGCTGGGACTATTTTTAGAGTCAAATACAGTGTGAGGAATACTTTTTTCGATTAAAAGTTCGAGCACACGTCCACCGGTTTTTCCTTTACCTAAAAGAGCGACTTTCATTTATTAATTATCCTATAAAGGTTTGGTGAAGTTTATTAATGGCCTCTTCTCCGTGAGCTCCATCGACGATAAAACAGAAGTTATGCTTACTGGCACCCAGACAAATCATGCGAACATTGATTCCTTCAATGGCATTAAAGATTTTTTTGCCAAGTCCCGGGGTGTGATTAATATTATTTCCGATCAGTGAGACTAAAGAAAGATTTTCTTCAACATTGACCACGGCCAGATTTTCTAAATCATTAAAGAGCTCGCGGTTAGAAAGTGCTGACTCTTCAAGTGTCATAGAAACAGAAATTTCACTGGTGGTAATAGCATCTACACTTACTTTATGGTCGTTAAAAATTTTAAAAATTTGGTAAAGAAAACCGTGAGTATAAAGCATCTCTGGTGTCGAAAGAGTGACAAGGACTTGTTTTTTTCTGAGGGCCATCGCTCTAATAAGCGGATTGTGCTCAACTTCTTTTTTGATCCAAGTCCCACCGGCATTAGGATCAAAACTACTCCCGACAAAAACGGGAATTTGAGCGCGAATGGCCGGCATTAAAGTCGCCGGGTGTAAAATCTTTGCTCCAAAAGTCGCGAGTTCCGAAGCTTCTTTAAAAGAAATTTCAGGAATTGATTTGGCCCCTGAACAAATTCTTGGATCAGTCGTGGCGATACCAG
The DNA here is from genome assembly GCA_043721975.1 of Bacteriovoracaceae bacterium. Classification (GTDB taxonomy): domain Bacteria; phylum Bdellovibrionota; class Bacteriovoracia; order Bacteriovoracales; family Bacteriovoracaceae; genus Bacteriovorax. The sequence goes on along the minus strand of JAYSPR010000283.1, from coordinate 610 downwards.
CGACATCAGTCCAAATTTCAAGAATGTCTGCGCCGATTGCTTCGGCTAAAATAGCGGCCGAGTAATCACTTCCACCGCGGCCTAAGGTCGTTGTCATTCCCGTAGTCATGCCATCCATTGTCTGACCAATAAAGCCTTGAGTGACATAGATGATTTCTTCGTGGCGAATAGCACCCCATTTTTTTTCTGCAAGATTTTTGATCTCAGTAGTTAAGGGTCTTGCCTTCCCGAACTGGTTGTCAGTTTTTAAGATTTCTCTCACATCAAAACAGACGGCCTTTGTTGTTTTTTTATTTTTAGCGAGAACTAAATTCAAGGCCTGAGTAAATAAAATTGAAGAAAGTCTTTCTCCAAAACTTTGCATTGAATCGAAGGCCTTTAAAGAGCAGTCTTTTAAAAGATGAATTCCACGGGCCATAGAAAGAAGTTCACTTAGCATTTCATCCATATCGTGCTTGGCACTTTCTGGAAGTTCAAGTTCAATGGCCATCTTTTCATGCTTGGCCTTAATTTTTGAATAAATCACTAAAGCTTTTTCGCATGAGCTTTTCTCGGCGGTGCTGGCAAGTTCAATAAGTTCGTTAGTTGTTCCAGAAGTGGCAGAGACCAC
>JAYSPR010000282.1:0-1250 GCA_043721975.1 Bacteriovoracaceae bacterium | reverse complement strand
GTCAGAATAGCTAAAAATGATATCATCGTTTTCATTTTGGGTAGAATCGATTGATGTCATTCCATTTTTTCCGAGTTCAATATTTTCTAAGGTCCAATTATTCTTACCTTTGAAATTGACTCTAAACACTTTACCTAAAATATTATCGATAACTTCTATAAAGAGATAATTCTTTGTTGATGAAAGACCTTGAAAAAAAGTTTTTTCAGTAGGCTCAAGAATTAATTCTAACTGGGTCAGTGATTGATCTTTAATGCTCGTGAGTGGAAGGGCAACTAGACTTCCCGTTTTAAATGTCTGAGATGAAAGCCTCAAGTCTGATTTAAGCGAGTAGAGTAAGTATTCATTAAAAACTCCTTGAAAGTCAGAGTCTTTTGGCATTGGTATTAACGTTTTTTCATTATTATTTATATACCATGTCTCGGTTTGATAAAATGAAAAGCGATGAGAAATAAAATGATAGTTTTTAGAAGCCGAGTAATCAACATAGGCACTGATCGATTGAGATTTTTTATCAATTTCAAAGATTTTTTTCGCATCAATGAGTTTTTCATTGCGATTTAATATTTTTAAAATTCTCGGGTAACCTGAATCTGTGACAGTCTCTGGACCTTCTGCGGTTGCAACGTAAAGAGAGTTTTCGTCCTTCCAGGTAACGTTTGATTTAGCTTCTGGTATTACAAAGCCATCTTTAACAAATTCTTTTTTTATAAGATCAAACTCTCTGACAATCTTTGCATCTTTACCACCACGTGAAAAAGAAACGAGGCAAAGATTGTATTCGGGGGGTAAACACCTAGCTCCCGACCATACCCAATTCTCACTTTCTTTTTTTGCAAGCTGGTCTATGTCTAAAATAATTTCCCATTTTGGATGAGGTTTTTTGTATTCATTCAAAGTCGTCCTGCGCCATACTCCTCGAACACTTTTTTTATCTTGCCAGAAATTATAAAATTTACCTTTGATGGGATAGGCCCAAGGAACGCGATTTTTATCGTAGGCAATTTTAGTTAATTCTTTTTTAATGAGATTGAAATTACTTTCAGCTTGCAATGACTTTAAGGTTTTCTCATTTTCTTTCTTGGCGAAGTCTAGAGATTGAGGTGATTCAATTTCTTCGAGCCATAGGTTTGCATCTTTTTCTTGTTCTTTTAATTCCAGCTTAACATGATGACTTGAACAAGAGACTGCTAAAAAAGACGAGACTAATAAAAAGATTTTAAGTTTATTCATGATTTCTCCAAAAGGTG
>JAYSPR010000281.1:0-16596 GCA_043721975.1 Bacteriovoracaceae bacterium | reverse complement strand
TTTTAACAAGGACCAGATGATTATCTGTTCCACCGCTGACAAGTTGAATTCCATTTTCCATTAAAGCTTCTGCTAAGGCCTTAGCATTTTTTACCACTTGAGTTTGGTAAGCTTTATAATCCGGCTCAAGAGCTTCTTTGAAAGCAACTGCTTTCGCGGCAATCACATGTTCAAGTGGTCCGCCTTGAATACCTGGAAAAATATTTGAGTTTAATTTTTTAAATAGTTCTTCGTGGTTAGTTAAAATAATTCCACCGCGAGGTCCGCGCAGAGTTTTATGAGTTGTCGATGTAACCACATGGGCCCATTCAATTGGGTTCATGTGAAGACCAGCAGCGACGAGTCCTGCGATGTGGGCCATATCTACCATGAGCTTCGCACCAACTTCGGCTGCCACATCATGGAAAGCTTTAAAATCAATTTCACGAGAGTAAGCTGAAGCACCGGCAACAATAAGTTTCGGCATTTCTTTTTTAGCTGTCTCTCTCACAATATTCATATCAATTCTTTCCGTTTCAGGGTGAAGCCCGTACGCAGAAAATTTAAAAAGTTTTCCAGAGAAGTTTACAGGTGACCCGTGAGTTAAGTGTCCACCTTCTGCTAAGTTCATTCCTAAAACTTTATCTCCATGTTCTAACATGGCAAAGTAAGCACCCATGTTTGCTTGAGATCCAGAGTGAGGTTGAACGTTGGCGAATTTTGAGCCGAAGATTTTATTCACTCTTTCAATGGCGAGAATTTCTGCCTGGTCAACAAATTCACATCCACCGTAGTAGCGTTTATTGGGTAAACCTTCAGCATATTTATTTGTCAGTATAGAGCCTTGAGCTTCCATGACAGCTTGAGATGTGTAGTTTTCAGAAGCTATTAATTCTAATCCATCTTCCTGACGAGCACGCTCTCTTTCGATAATCTCAAAAATTTCGGGATCCATAGTTTTTACAGAAGATGCATTTTTATTAAACATATTTATACCTTCTTAAGTAGGAGTGATGAATTTGTTCCACCAAAACCAAATGAATTATTAAGAGCGTACTTTAAATCTTTTTTCACCGCTTTATTGGCCGTGATATCAAGATCACATTCCGGATCAAGATTTTTCACGTTAATTGTCGGAGGAATCATTCCTGTATGAAGTGCCATGGCACAGAAGATTGTTTCAATCCCACCGGCAGCACCCAATAAATGTCCCGTCATCGATTTAGTCGAAGAAACATTTAATTTATAAGCGTGGTCACCGAAAGTTTTTTTGATAGCTCTTAGCTCGCCTATATCGCCAAGTGGAGTCGATGTTCCGTGAGAGTTCACATATCCGATTTCAGAAAGGTTTACACCAGCATCATCGATGGCCATTTTCATTGATCTCGAAGCGCCATCTCCTTCAGGATGAGGAGCGGTGATATGGTGAGCGTCTGAAGTGGCACCGTGGCCCACGATCTCAGCATAAATTTTCGCTCCACGAGCGACGGCCTTATCGTAATTTTCTAAAATTAAAATACCAGCACCTTCGCCGAGAACAAATCCATCGCGATCGACATCATAGGGACGAGAAGCCGTTGCCGGATCATCATTTCTTTTTGAAAGAGCTTTCATATTCCCAAATCCTGCAATCGTTAGACTACAGATGACTGATTCAGCTCCACCAGAAACCATCATGTCTTGTCTGCCAAACATAATTTCATATGAAGCAGCAGTGAGAGCGTGAGCTGCGGATGCACAAGCTGAAGCAATACCGTAATTTAATCCACCAAGTTTGTAGCGAATCGTCACAAGGCCTGAGGGCATATTGGGAATAATTGCTGGAATGAAAAAAGGAGAAATTCTTCTTGGACCTTTCTCAAACATAATTTTTGCTGCTCTTTCTGTTTCAGGAAATCCACCGATACCAACACCGAGGATACATCCCATCTTATGCATTTCGTAGGGAGGATTTTCAAGAAGGCCAGCATCCCTTAAGGCCTCGTCAGTAGAGTGCATAGCAAAGTGAATGAAGCGATCGTATTTAGCCGCTTCTTTTTCATCTAGTATATCTGTCTTCAGTGTGAAGTTTTTTACTTCACCCGCGAATTTTGTCGTAAGTAATTCTGTGTTACATTGTTCGATAAGTGAGACACCTGATTTTCCTTCAAGTGCATTAGACCAAACTTCTTTTAGATTGTGACCAAGTCCATTGATCATGCCCATGCCGGTGATAGCGACTCTGTTGAGTTTTCTACCTTCGCTCATTTGTGACCTCCTGAAAATATCCCGTAAAAACTAGAAAGGCCTCTTTCGAGGCCTTATGATTAGATTCTTATGCTTGCTTCTTTTCTAAGTACGTAACGATATCTTTTACCGTTTTTAATCCTTCAGCGTCTTCCTCAGGAATTTCTACTCCAAACTCATCTTCCATTTTCATCATTAGTTCTACGATGTCTAATGAATCTAAGTTTAGATCGTCAACGAAACTAGTTTCAAGATTGATTTTAGCGATATCAATTTTCGTAGCGTCGCTGATTAGTTTAATAACCTTGTCTTTCATTCAATAACTCCTGAAATATTCTAAAAATAAGTAATAGTTTTATTAGATATATAATCCACCGTCAATTTTAATCGTTTCACCAGTGATATATGACGATGCTTTGCTCAATAAAAAGCAAACTAAGTTCGCAACTTCATCGGCTTCACCCATTCTTTTTAAGGGTATAGTTGCGAGGTAAGCATCTTTTACTTTTTCATCCAATGCATGTGTCATATCTGTTGTGATAAAACCAGGGCATATTGCATTGCATCTTACATTTCTTGAAGCCAATTCTTTAGCATAAGATTTTGTAAAACCAATCATTCCGGCCTTTGAAGCAGAATAAGCAATTTGAGAAGCATTTCCCATGAGGCCCACAATTGAGCTGATATTAACGACTGAAACATTTTCAGCCTTTAAAAAGCTTCTCGATAAAATTTGAGTCAGCATAATGGCACTCGTCAAATTTGTATTAATGGTTTGAGTGACATCTTCTTCTTTCATGCGAAGAACAATTTGGTCTTTAGAGATCCCAGCATTATTAACAAGGCCGGTAATAGGTCCATTAGCTTCAACAAATTTTTCAACAGCTTCTTTCATTTGAGCAGTATTAGTCACATCAAATAATAGTGCTGTAACTTTAGAAGCACCTAGGGCCTCAAGCTCTTCTTTAAGTTTCATCGCAGAGGCTTCATCACCTCTATAATTAAAAACAACATGAGCTCCTTGATTGGCAAGGGCATCTGCCATTTTACGGCCTAATCCTCTTGACGCTCCAGTAATAAGCACCGTTTTATTTTTTAAGTCGTTATATGTCGCAATCATTTTATACTCCTAAAACTGTGGCCAATTCGGTTAGTGCTTCATCTTTATCAAGGCAGACAACTTTAATGTCTTTGTTAATTTTCCTTACAAGTCCCATGAGAACTTTTCCCGGACCGACTTCAATACAAATGGTATCTGAAGGGAGTTTTTCAATTGATTGAGTCCATAAGACAGGCCCGTAAGCTTGCTTAAAAAGATTTTCAATAATCACTTCTGGATTTGTTCCGACAGCATATTCAGTAGCATTGATGTTAGCAATATAAGGAACTTTATTTTCATTCCACTTAAATTTTGAGAACGCCATTTTTAATTGGTCAGCTGCTGGTTTCATGAGGCTTGAGTGAAAGGGAGCAGAGACATTGAGTTCCATTGCACGGTGAGCTTCTTTAAAATTTTCTGAGAGCCAAGTGACTGCTCGAGCGCAGGCTTCGCTTTCGCCCGAGATAACAATTTGTGACGGATCATTAAAGTTTGCTGGCATGACTTCTGAACCGGGCTTTGAAGATTCTTTGCAAGCTTTTTCAACGATGTCTGCTGGCACCTTTAGGATGGCAAACATTTTTCCTTTTCCTACTGGTACTGCTTCTTGCATATATTTCCCACGCAAATGAACGGCGTGAATGGCATCGTAAGGAGAAAGAACTCCAGCTACAACGAGAGCTGCATATTCACCAACAGAGTGTCCTAAAACACGATCGATTTTTATGTCGTGTTTATTTAAGAATAAAAGAAGGTGATTATAAAGTGTCACAGAGTGTTTTAAAATAGCAGGCTGAGTGTTGTGAGTAAGTTTTAATTCTTCCTCGGGGCCTTCGTGCATAAGTTTTGTTAGGTCGTAACCTAAAATCTCATTACCTTTTAAAAAAAGTGTTTGATCGAGATCTTTTCCCATTCCCACGTATTGTGAGCCTTGTCCGGGAAATAAAAGAGTGACTGATTTTTTCATGAATGACTTCCTTGGTACTAATATCCTAGTAACTTAGTATCTAAGCAGAGTCGCTCCAGCAGTAAGGCCAGCTCCAAAAGCATCAAAGAGAACGAGGTCTCCACGCTTAATTCTTCCGTCCATAATTCCTTCGTGAAAAGCAATAGGAACAGTGGCCGCTGAAGTGTTGCCGTATTTTTCAATGTTCACAATCATTTTTTCCATGCTCATTCCCAGCAGATTAGCTGTGGTTTCGATGATTCTAATATTGGCCTGGTGAGGAACAACCCAGTCGACATCTTCTTTCGTGTGTCCTGCCATTTCTAAAACTTTGCGTCCATTTTCAGCGAGCGTACGAGTCGCCACTTTGAACATTTCTTTCCCTTTCATTTGCATGAAGTGAGAGCCTTCTTCAATGTGAGTTGCCGTAATCGGTGTAATCGCACCACCAACTGGTTGATCAAAAAATTCACCACCAGTTCCGTCTGAGTTTAGTATTGTCGAGAGAATTTTCGATTCAGATCCTTCGTCAGCACGGCCAACAATGGCCACACCGCAACCATCTCCAAATAAAATGCAGCTGTTTCTGTCTTTCCAATTTACTTCGCGAGAAAGCATTTCAGATCCGACAACCAGAACATTTTTTGCCATACCAGTTTTGATAAATGAGTTGGCCATGTTGACTCCGTAAACGAAACCAGAGCAGGCGACAGAAATATCAAGGCATGTGCAGTTATTAGTAATTCCTAGTTTCACTTGTAAAATACAAGCAGAGTTTGGAAGTTTTACATCGGGAGTGACTGAAGCAAAAATAATAAAATCGATATCGTTAGGAGTGAGGCCTGCTGCTGCTAGAGCATCGCGAGTTGCATAGAGGGCCATATCTGTTGGAAATTCTCCGCCTTCTGTTGAACAGATGTGTCGTTCTCTAATTCCAGTTCGCTCAAAAATCCATTGGTCGTTTGTTTCTACAATTTTTTCTAGGTCGAAGTTTGTGACAACTTTTTTGGGAGCGTACATCCCCGTTCCTAGAATCTTAGCTTCATGGTTAATCGAGCCAGTGTTCATGTCTTACGTCCATGTTGAGATTGCACCTCCAAACAAAAATGCCCTTAAGTTTCTTTCGAATTTAAGGGCAACTTATATTTTTGTTTAAACGAACAAAATTTTGTTTTAATGATTATTGAGCGGCTTCAGCTGTATCAGCAGCTTTAACAGTTACAACAACTTTACCTTTGTAGAAGCCACATGCCCCACAAACAGTGTGTGGCATTACATGTGATCCACAGTTTGAACAAGACATTGGGTGTTTTCTATATAGTTTATGGTGTTGACCAGCTCTTCTTAAACCTTTTCTTGATACTGAATTTTTCTTCTTAGGAACTGCCATTTTATACTCCGCGACAAATTTGGTAACTTCAACATTTTTTAAATATGAGGGTAAATCAATACGATAAAAAGAGCCTTCCGGCAAGTTTATTCTTAGTTATAATCACTTAGCAAATTGATTCTTATTTCGAGATGGTGCGGTGTGGCTTTTTTGTTCGTACTATAGGCATTTTGTTTCTCAAAAATCTTGTTGCTTTATATGGTATTAGACCAGCAATCCTAATAACTTAATTCAAGAAAACTGATCCTTATGTCTTGATAAATTTCTTGAATTGCTAAGTCGCAAACAGTCAATGGTGGAAATCGATGCTTGAAAAAGCTGAGAGTTTTGTTAAGATAAAACTAGCAGTTGAAGATTGAAACTTTGCAGGCTTGTTTCTGCAACTGCTAGAAAACTTCTCAAATTCTTGATAATTCCTTTTCAGGCTATTTAGCATTTTCGATACATTTTTATTTTGAAAGTTACGAATTGATTATGTGATTTTCCACTTGTGGAACTTATTCTTCGAGTGCTTCTTGAGCCTCAGCACTTCTAGGGAAGGCTGGAACTTCTAAGAAGATTTGCTCATGAATAAATTCTTTTATATCAACCATGCCTTTGCGATAAAAATAAAGCTCCATTTCTTCGTTATCAGCGTAAACAGTAGTCGCTTCTGCGTATTCAGGTTGCTTTTCTTGTGAGTCGTGGATGAAAGCAGCTTTGACCGAAAGTGTCATGTGCTGAGGCAAAGGAATAAGAGTCAGGCCGCAAGGTAAATGGTAGCAAGCGTCAATTTCAGCTCTCACCACTAGGTGATCACCTATGAAGGCATTCTTTTTTCTGGCGATGTGAAGCTTTAGCTTCAGGGATCCAGCTGGATAGACCTCTTCGGGCTCTAGTTGCTCATGAAGTTCTGTAAGAATTTCATAGAGCCATGGAGTCTTCTGGTCACTTAGGTCATAATCTTCAGTAATGTCGTGACTGTAATTATTCAGGGGAACGACAGAGTCAAGTTGCGTGTTTATTTTCGTAATCATATTCATGGGCAGTTTCTTAACCTAGATCAAATTAAAAGACAATTTCAAAAGAGGGTGCAGTGAATAAAAGAGATTGATGAGAATTTGAGTTTGGTGCATAATTTAAATGTCTTTGAGTTTGAAAAAACGAGGTCTTTAGTGAATGACAATAAAGTTTCAGTGGCCCTATTACTAAGTGATCTTCACGAAGTGAAGGAGATCTCAAGTGTTTTTAAAAAACTTGGAGTTATTCCTCATTTTTATGAAGACCTAAAAACATTTTGGCACGGAACTCTTGAGCGCTTGCCGGCTATTTGTATTGTCGATGTTAAAATGATGAGTGAAGGAGAGCTGGTTCTAAGGGACCATCCGGCCGTTATCGCTGAAGAAATGCCACTTTTATTTTATTATACTGATGCTACTGAACCACTTCTTGTTTCAACTCACCAGTTTTATCACTTAGGTGTTTTAAAAAAATCCCCTCATTATGAAGGGGCCCTTAAAGCAATTTTAAAAAGGCTCAATAAAGTGTCGGCCCTTGAGCAGCACTACCATATGTTGACTTTGACGACTCATGCTCAAAAAGATCAGATTGAAAAATTAGAACTGGCTTTACTGGCAGATAAAAAAGCGGATAATTACCAATCGATGGTAAAGAGTGTTTGCCTCGATTTTGAAAAATATAAAACGGAATCTGATTTTTTCAAGACACTAGAAAAAGTTTTTCAAGGTATCGATGAAATTGAAGAGTTTGCTTTTTTAGAATTAAGTTTCAACGGACAAAAATTACTTTCACCACTTTCTCATTCGGCAAAATTTAGATCAATCCCTTCTTTGTGGTTGGGGCAGGCGTGTGCGGGAAATAATATAGAGCTCTTTGCTCAAAATATGGCCACGCAAGTAAGTTTAGAAGTGATGGGGGGAGATTTAGTTTCACTTCTCATTCGAGGTAACGATAATCAAGTTGAGAAAATGATTTTCGTGAAAGCTAAAAATGAACTTTTTTTTAATAATTTTGACTGGACTATGTTAGAGGCCTATTTAAGTGGCTTCTATGCCGGCTTTAAAAATAAATTAATGGCGCCCATATCTCTCGAACGCAAGTTTGCTTCAACTTATGAAGCTTTGACTTATGTTGACCAATTTTTATTTGGGCAAACGAAAGAAGATATGCGTTTAGTGAATCTTGATTTAGGAAGTTTACTTTCATCTGTGATGAAAAAAGGAACGACACGATTTTTTTGGAGCAGGTTTTATCACGATTTCATTCATAAATTAGAAATCCAAACGAGAGTCGATTTCCGTTTTTTCGAATATGGAGCTGGAGATATAGCCTTTCTTATAAAGGCCAGTGATCTCGATGCATTCTTTGATCATTTAAAAGATTTTTCAAATCGCTTTTCTTACTGGAAATATTTTGAAGACAGTGAATCGATGTTGACCCTGATGATTAAACCGAAAGTGACGATGTCGCCGCTTTCGGCCCATGCATATCTTAGTCGGGTAGTTACTCATGGAGCAACGACTGTTAATGAAAGTGAATTGAGAGATAATAAAGAAGTGAGAACTCTTAAAAAAGAAAAGACGGCTGCATGGAGTTTTGTTGAGCCTAAAAATAGTTTAAATGTTTAAAGTAAGAGAAAATAAATCATGAGATTCAGAAGTCGGCTTGTTGTTAATCTCGAGCATTTTGCAAGCAACATTAATCAGATAAAAAAGATTTCACCTAAGGCCCAAATTCTTTGCATGATCAAAGCTGATGGATACGGGCACGGCATGGTTCCCATGGCCCGTTATGCAATGACGGAATTAGGAATTAAGGAATTTGGATGTGCGACTCTAGGCGAAGCCGTAAAACTACGTGAAGAACTTAATGAATTAGAATTTGATGTCTATGTTTTTTCAGATATTCAATTGGAGCTTTTAGAAAACGCTGATATCTATCTTAAAAGAAGAATCATTCCTGTTATTTCTAACGTCAGTGAACTCGATTATATTTTGCACACTCCTGAGTTTAAATATTTTCCTATTTGTTTAAAATTTAATACGGGAATGAACCGTCTCGGGCTCGATCCTAGTGAAGCTCCACTAATTGTTAATAAACTCCAGCAACACCACAGAACAAGTGTTCACCATTTAATTAGCCACTATGCAAATGCTGGGGCACCAATGGAAACTCACCCAGTGAATGTAACTCAAAGAACTAGGTTTAGTGAGATTAAAAAATTTTTCAGAGATTCGGGAATCACTCTTGAAAGAACATCTCAATCAAATTCAGGAACCATAGAACAAAAAATTGGGATTCCAGAACACAGTGATGACACCCACGTTCGTCCAGGTCTTATGCTTTATGGGCCGAGCTCCCTCAACGATGGAGTGAAAAGTGTTTTTCAAGGTAAACTCGTTTCAACTTTAGAAACTTATATTTTAAGAGTTTTCGCTGTGAAAAAAGGTGATGTCGTTGGTTATAATTCGACTCCTTGCCCAGAAGATGGACTCATTGCGATTTTAGCGATTGGTTACGGAGATGGTTTTTTTAATCGTTATTCAGGGGCCCATCTTTACCACAAAGGTTTTGAAGGAACGATTATAGGACGAGTGAGTATGGATATGACTCACGTTTTTTTTAAAGAAGAAGCGGCCAGTAGTATAAGGGCCCACGAAATTTTTACGATCTGGGGACAACAAGAGGGTGATTTACTCAAGTTTTGTAGTGAGACAAAAATCATTCCTTATGAAATCTTTTGCGCTCTTCTTCCTCGCGTTCCACGGGTTTATCGTTTAAACTAAAGCCTGTGATAGCAAAAATTCAGAAATATCTTATTCATTCGACTGAAGATTTAGGGCGTTCAATCCTTGATATGGTGAACGGCTTAGGACTTATCACTCAATTCACTGGCCGATTTTTTTATTGGGCCGTGAGAAAACCTTTTAGATTTCATCTTTTATCTGAACAACTTTATTTTATCGGTAACAAAAGTATTTTTATCATTCTTTTAACAGGTGTATTCACCGGAATGGTTTTTGCTACTCAGACTTATTTTGGTTTTAAATTAATCAATGTGGACTCGCTTGTCGGAGCGATAGTCGCTATTTCATTAGCTAAAGAATTGGCCCCTGTTTTAACCGGGCTGATTGTTGCGGGTAGGGCCGGCTCTGCTATGGCGGCACAAATTGGATCTATGAAAGTGACTGAACAAATCGATGCACTAGAAGTTATGGGAATTAACAGTATTCAATACCTCGCAGTTCCAAGAATCGTGGCTGCAACGATAGCAGTGCCGATGCTTTCTATTATTTTTTTATTCATTGGAAACCTTGGAGCTTACGTTGTTGGGACAACAACTCTCATGATTGATGAAGCCCAATTTTTTTCAAAGCTGGGTGAATTTATGGTGGTTGAAGATATTGCTCAAGGGGTGATCAAGGCCACTATTTTTGGATTTATCATCGCTTGTATTGGAACATATTTTGGATTTCAAGTTGAAAAAGGGGCCGTCGGTGTAGGGCGTGGAACTAATCTCGCAGTTATCTGGGGAATGGTTTCAGTTTTAGTTCTCGATTATTTTTTGACGACCTTTCTGGTGAAAATTCTTTAGGTGGATGAATGTTAAATTTTCCCAATCCAGCTATTTCCATTAAAAATGTAACCAAAATATTTGGTGAACAAACCGTTTTAAATGACCTGAGTTTTGATATTGAAAGAAATAAAATTACAACGATTCTAGGATTTTCAGGTGCTGGTAAATCAACTTTACTTAAGCATATTTTGGGAATCATGCATCCAACTTCCGGGACTGTGGAAGTTTTAGGGCAAGACCTTTCTACCTTAGATAAAGTTGAACTCAGAGAGTTTAGAAGAAACTACGGCATGCTTTTTCAGTACGCTGCTTTATTTGATTCATTTACCGCTGAAGAAAATGTTGGCTTTCCTTTGTCAGAATTTACGAAGTTATCAAAGAGTGAAATTCACCAAAGGGTTACAGAACTGCTTGTTTCGGTGGGGATTAAAGAAGAGTCTTTTGGTCGTCTTCCTTCAGAGTTATCAGGAGGAATGAGAAAACGTGTTGGTCTCGCGAGAGCACTAGCTTTGAGTCCTCACATTATGCTTTACGATGAACCGACAACTGGACTTGATCCGATCACAACTAAAATGGTTAACCATCTTATTGTTGATACGGCGAAAAATCATAAAGACCGAGAGATGACTTCCATTATTATTTCTCACGATGTGAGGGCCACGTTAGAAATTTCCGACTATGTTGCATTTTTGGACCGTGGTAAGATTATTGAGTATTTACCAGTAGATGAGTTTAAGAATTCGGACAAAGAATTAGTTCAAGAATTTTTAAAACTATAAACTAAAAGGTGTTGAGTTCAATGAATGAATTTAAAGTCGGTCTCTTGGCCATTGCCACTCTTGCCGCAATTGTTTTTATGTCATTTAAAATTACATCCAATCAATCAGGGTTTGGCCAGTACGTCACTTACCGAACGATTGTAAAAGATGCTTCGGGAATTTTTCCTAAGACACCTATTAAAGTCGCAGGTATTGCGGCAGGAAGAATTTCATCTATCGAACTTCAAGGTAACACTGCGCTTATTACATTTGAAATTTTAAAACAAATTCAGGTGACAAAAAATTCGAAATTAAGAATTAAGTCAGTGGGATTTTTAGGCGATAAGTACATTGAAATTTACGTAGGTGACTCTCGTGACTTACTCGTCAATTTAGATTTTATCGACTCCGAAGAATCAGCTGGTATGGAATCCTTGGTGAAAGACGCTTCAGAACTTTTAGTAGACGTAAAAGTTATTGTAAAAAGTTTAAAAGACAGCATGGCCCCAGATGGACAAATATCTCCCATAAAGCAAATCTTGGCAGATTTATCTGAAGTCATGGCCAACACTAAAGAAGTAACTGCTAGCCTAAAGCGAGTGTCTGTTGGCAATGAAGAAAAAATTAATAACTTAATGGATAACCTAGAAAGCTTTACTAGTGATCTTGCCTACCAAGTCGACAAGTCAAATCCTGATAGTTCAATGTCAGATGTAAAAGAAATATTGGCCAATGCTAAAAAAATGACAGCTGATTTGAATTCAATTATTGCTGATGTAAAAGCTGGCAAGGGAACAGTCGGAAAATTTTTAGCTGAAGATCAAATTGCTGATCAGGTGAAAGAGACCTTATCAAGTGTACAAAAAATTGTGAGTAAGGCAGATGCTATAAGAACAGAACTTTCTGCTTTTACTGGTGCTAACACTCTCGGTGGTGCGGAAAATGAACTTGCTTTGAGAATTTATCCATCTCCAGAAAGATTTTATCACTTGGGTTTAACCACAACAGAAATTGGACCTGATACCGAAACAATTACTGAGACGACCACTAACGGCACAACGGTTATTCAAAATAAAAAAGAAAGACAAAGGGACACCTTCAAGTTTAACGTTCAGGTCGGAAGAAGAGTTCAAGATTTCGGATTTCGTGGTGGCTTAATTGAATCTTCAGGTGGACTTGCACTGGATTATTATTTGCAAAGTATGGGAACAAAATTTTCACTTGAAGCTTTTGATTACAAAAAGAATACAGGTGCGAATGTTCGCTTGATGACTGAACTTCAATTGTGGAATGTCTTTTATGGGCGAGCTTCGGTAAATGATGTGGCCAGAAAAGGACGAAGTGCGACTGTTCAAGCAGGCTTAAGATTCAATGATGAAGACTTAAAAGGTTTAATAGGATTTTTCTTCTAATGGAAAGAAGTTGGCTCATACGCACGACTCAAAATCAAATCTTGGGACCAGTCACCAAGCAAAAAATTTTAGAGTTTATTCAAAAAGGCGCTCTCGGCTTAACTGACGAAGTTACGAGTGGCAATGGCTATTGGTTTCATTTGCGTGAAAAAGATTTAGTAGAAAAATACTTATATGGGGATATACCACAAGGTTATAATCCGATTTCTGAATCTAAAAGTGTGCTTTCAAGAAGAGAAAATCCTGACAAAACGACCTCATTAAATAATTCACCAGTCAATCAAACCGTCATCTTCAAAAATACCTTGAACCCTGGAGTGACACCTAAATCAGAAGACCTAGACTTTCCCGACATCACTGTCGTAGGAAAGGCCATGCCCAAACTCGATGCGCAGGAAGTGATCAAAGATGCAGTCAAAGAAGATACTAAACTTCCCGATGATTCAGATCTAGAATTTCCAGATGTAGCACTCATTACTGAGAGTGTAAAAAATAGTCCCTCTGTCGTCCACGCTACAGAGACAAAATCTCCAGTTGTTGAAAATAAAGTTGCACCAAAATCAATAGCAAAATCTTCAGACGAAGAAGTGCATTTCCCCAAAGACGATGATCTTGAATTTCCCGATTTTGATTCTATGAATACCTCACCTAAGATTGAAAAAGGAAAAGTCGATCTTTCTCATCAGTACACGCGGACTGTAGCACTAGATAACACCCAAATGGAATCGATTATCCCAGACACAAAGTTAGATGAAAATGACCTCAAGTTCTCGGTGGATGCAAAAGATGTAGGCAAGAAGCATCGCTCAGTTGATGAAGACTCTGTGGTCAATGCTCAAAAAATTGATGAAATTGAAGAAGCAGCTAAGGCCAAAATAAAAATTGGAAAAAAGAATGATAAAGGCCCTCAGTTAGATGATAGAAAACTGCTTCATGAAAGAAAACCAAAAAGCCACGATGCTCAGGCCATGCGAAAAAATACCAATGAAATTATCACAGATGGTATAGATCCTCATCAGAGTGGATCTTTAAAAAAGCGAAATGATAATTATCTCTTTTTTATTTTAATTATTCTTATTTTGATTATTATTGCGGTCTTTTTTTATTTTAAAGAAATTCTCAATAAACCTCTTCCAGTTTAATTACTTTAAAAATTCTGACTGCCAGTTTGTATATAAAGTGAAATCAAAATTTCTTTTACACCATTATCTTCGATGTCGATAAAGGCCAGTTCGGCCTCTTTTTTTAATCGTCTAAATTCTGGAGAGTAGGGGTGAAGCTTTTGTGCATTTTGAGCTTTAATTTTTTCAGTCGGAGCAATAAATTGTGAATACTGCTTTTCGAAATGAGTACTATCTACAATAAATTTAATATTACTAATGGATTGTTCGAGGTTGGGAAATTTAGCAAAGATCTTTTTTTTAAGTGGTAGTTCCATAAAACTGAGCTCGTTTGCGAACGCAGAGTGATTACTTAAAACTACTAATGTTCCCATTTGATTTTTGAGAGGAATAGTGTGCTCAGAGAGTTTTTCGCCAGCAATTTCTCGCCAGGCCTTGATAAGACTTAAGAAGTCAAAACTCTGAGTGAGTTGCTGCGCTTTTTTCCCTTCATTTTTAGGAGAACGTGGTGCTTCAGCATTAAAATCTATAAATTGTGAAAGTTTTTTTAGCATAAAAGTGATTCAAGCCTCACAGCTTTTAAGGTAGCATTGTGACCATGAAAGTACGATTTTTTTCATTTATTGTCATGGCGCTTATCCTCTCATCGTGCGCGGGGTATCATTTCAATACAAATAATAACCCATTAATCGGTTATGATATCCATTCTGTTGCAGTGCCAATGTTTATCAACCGATCTGTTCTACCTGATTTATCAGGTCCTATGACTCGCGAAATTACTCTGGCCTTGAGTGATTATTCAGGGCTAAAAGTTTTAAGTGGAAATAATGAAAATGCTGACGCTATTTTAATTGGCATTATAGATTCTCAAGATCATTACAACGATGTCGTGAGAACAACACAAAATCTTTTCACTGGAACAGAACAAAGTATTAAGTCTTCAATTGGAAATAGAAGTGATTTTTATTATCCTGTAGAAACATCCTATGCTCTTAGCCTCAGAGTGATTTTAATCAAACGCCCAAGCACAGAAGAATTAGAACTTGTGAACTCGGACCTGGGGGCGCTTATAAAAACAAATCCTAAAGTTGTTCTTATAGACACACTCAATCTCACTGGAACCTTTTCCAGAGTGGCCGGAGAGACAGCATCTAATAGCTCAGTTGGAAAAACAAATTTTGTAAAAAATAAAGGTATCTTCGAAAAAAGTCTTCACGAGACAGCACTTAGAGCAGCAGAGTCATTTAAGCAGGTTGTTTTAAATGCTTTCTAAATTATCACCATGGGATTTTTATTCTAAATATCCGACAACTATTGATCCAAAGAAGGCAGGTCTTTATGCTTTTTTAATCACAGACCCCTACTTAGAAAGAATTCTGCTAGATAGACTTCCAAAAAATCTCATCGAAATGTCTCTTTATAGTGGAATCGACATCACCAGAGACTTCATTGAAGAACATTTTATCAACTTATCTTTTTTTTCTGAACTAGATCATATTCAAGTGATTAATGCTGAAAATATTCCAAGTCAGCAATTAACAATGCTCCTTGATGACTCATTAGACTGGGGAGAACGTTTTCTCATTTTAGTTTTTACTAAAAGTTCTAAAGGTTTTTTAGATCTCGCTAAAAATAAAAAAAGTCTTACCTTTGAATTAGAAGAAGTGAAATTTTGGGATGGCCCTAAATTATGGCAATTTTGTCAGAAGGCCAGAAGTGTTTCTTACGCGGCCGAGATCTCTCGGTATATTTTAGAAAGCCTCGAGCATAGCTTTGAATCTTTTTTGTGGGCCATCGATACGATAGAGCTTAATTTTGATTCGGGTAAAGTACCTCTTGAAGAACTTAAGACATTAATCAAAAAAGAGCGTTGGGACTTTTTTTCTCTAGTTGATATTTTTCATCAAAGTCCTAAAAAGTTTTTTGATGAAATACTTAAAAAAGAAGACTTGGACTATGAATGGCTCCGAGGTTTATGCGCATTTATGCAAGGACATCTGGCAAAGGCCTTATCGCCCCAGGAGATAAGACTGAAATCAAAACCGAGTAAATATGATTTAGGTCTGCTCAATTTAAGTGAAGGCTGGAGTCATGCCCAGATCGTTGCTTCGATAAAATTTTTTTCTGAATGTGAAATTATGGCCAAATCAAGTGACCAGTTACTTTTAAATAATTTAAGGATGAAGGTACTATGATGAAATTTGTTACAATACTATTTTTTATTTCACTTGCTAGTTGCTCAACGACTGAAACAGCTCAAGAAAAGCCAGGAGCACCGATTTCCCAAGTTGCAGCAACACCAATTATCCCGCTAAAAATTGAACCAGTGAATTTAGATCTTAAGTTTAGTGAAGATTTAAATAAGGTCTGGTCGAGCTATTTTACAGAGGATTTTACTGATTCAAGATCTATTGTTGTTTACGTTGTGACCAATAGAAATTTAAAGCAAGGCACTACTCTCGGTTGCAGTGATGAGTACTTTGGAGTGAGCACCGATAAAGTTGTCAGAAATATTGCTTGTAAAATTAATGTGCCAAAAAATCACAGTACAGGTGAGATTCAAATTGCCCCGGATAACCGCGCTTCATCTCATGAATATTTTAAAGTTTTGGGCATAAAGAGCCTTGATCAAACGGTCATGCTAGAAAACCTTAAAAAAAGCCAAAGAATTCCTCTCGTGTTTGTTCATGGTTTTAACGTGAAGTTTCAAGAAGCTATTTTTAGAGCAGCTCAAATTGCTTATGACTTAAAATACCAAGGACCAGTAGTTTTATTTTCTTGGCCAGCTGGATCAGGTGATGGGTTTCTCGACGATAAACTAGTCAATAAGACTTATAAAAATAATTCCCAAACAGCCAAAGAGTCGGTTTTAGTTTTTAAAGATTTTATTGATGCCCTTTATAAATTAAATATTAAGGTTAATCTCATCGTGCACTCTATGGGACACCAAGTGGTGCTTCCTGCTCTTAACCAATGGGCACAAGAAAGGGCCACAAGCCTCGATAAAAAAATAATCAATGAGCTCATTTTAAATGCACCCGATTTTGAAATTAATCACTTTGACCAAGTCGCAGAAAATTTAAAAACAA
>JAYSPR010000280.1:0-1837 GCA_043721975.1 Bacteriovoracaceae bacterium | reverse complement strand
GTAATCAAGATAGTCCGTTAATTCATAACGATAGTACTTAGTTAAACTCGTTACGATACGTCTCATTTCTTTGTCAGAAAAAATACTATTTTCCGCTAATGAAAAATCATAAAGTGCGATGGCCTCGGAAAGAATTTTAGGGGTACAAGAATAGAGTTGATTATCATACACTTTTTTAAATGCTTTAAGACTCAAGAAACGCTTAGTTAAGTTCTTTTGAATTTTCGTAATTTCATAGGCTGAAATATCAGCTGATTTTCCTTCGAAGCTAGAAAGAAATTCCTCTGACTGTTTGATGACTTGGAGGTGGTCTGAAAGAGCGCTGTAACACTCATCTTCAGCCTGGGCCAATTGAGTGAGTCCAGTTGATAAAAGTAAGCTAAAAATGGCCATTAAAAATAAGTTTGATCTTCTTTTCATGTCTAATAGTTAAACACAATTTTGATTAAGCAGTGAAAAGGGTGAAACTTTTTCAGGGTCTAGGCGCGCTTCTTCTCTTCCAAGACGAGTGTTCCTTGAGGGATAGTGATGCTCGTGCTGGTTTCTTCCATCGGAGCGTCTCCCGAGTCATCAGTAGATTCTGATTTAGGTTTGCTTCTGTTTTTACCAGGCTTACCAAATTCAAGGTTTCGCTCAAAGTTTGAAGGCGAAGTGGCAGCATCACGAGCGACGTCGTAGCTAATAATTTTATCTAAGTAGAGATCAGTTAAATGTTGATCAAAAGACTGACTGACTTCTTCTTCTTTACCATGCTCTATAGAAACATACATAGAACTCAGAGGTTCTTTTCCAGAAATAGCATCTTTGATCCCCACTGTGCTTACCATGATTTCTTGGGCGCATACGCGGCCTTTACCATCTTTAGTTGGAAGAAGTCTTTGTGAGACTGTTCCGGCGAGGCAGTCGGCCAGCCTTATTTTAACGTTATTTTGCTCTTCCGGAGGAAACATTGAAACGACTCGATTAATAGTCGATTGAGCGTTAGTTGTGTGGACAGTTCCAAAAACTAAATGGCCCGTTTCTGCAGCTTTAATCGCAATTTGAATAGTCTCAGCGTCTCGCAACTCACCGATGACAATAACATCTGGGTCCTGTCTAAGAGCACCTCTTAAGGCCACTTGAAATGAAGTCGTATCATCACCAACTTCACGTTGAGTGATTCGGCATTTTTTTGGAGTAAATAAAAACTCTACCGGATCTTCGATGGTGAGAATATGTTCTTCACGGTTCATATTAATCTCTTCAAGCATCGCGGCCATGGTTGAAGATTTCCCTGAACCAGTCACACCAGTTATTAAAATGAGACCTCGTCTCATGTTAGTCATCTTCGTTATGGCCGTAGGCAACTTGAGCTTTTCAAGGGTTGGTATCACCATTGTGATAAGTCTTAATATAAGGGCCGATCTTTTTTGAAATTTTAAATAATTGACTCTCACTCGACAGACATTTCCATATTGATAAGAGCAGTCATATTCTTTGAGAGACTCAAATTTTTCCATGACTTCAGAATTTCCAAACATAAGAGAACAGAAAACTTTCATATCATCTTTTGTCAGGGCAGGAGAATTGACTTTTTTTAATTCTCCTTTCATACGAATGTAGGGAACTTCGCCTTCACGCAAATGGATGTCACTTACAGATTTCTGTACGCAAAAGGCCAATATTTTTTGAAAGCTCTTTGTATCATATGCCATGGTCTTTTTATCGGCATAATATTTTTAAAGATAAATTTTTCGCTTTTGTCTAAATTCTGAACGATTATGTCCTACTCTAATTTCTGAGCGATTATGTCCTATTCAATAACAATTATGTACCCTAAGACCTTTAAAATCTTAGG
>JAYSPR010000279.1:0-7316 GCA_043721975.1 Bacteriovoracaceae bacterium | reverse complement strand
AAAGAGGCATTTGATATGGTAATGAATTCTGCTTTTTCAAAAAGCTCTAGAAGATTTTTAGCACCGACATAACCCATACCGGAGCGAAGTCCGCCGACTAATTGAAAAATGTTAGTTGAAAGCGATCCTCTATAAGGAACTTGTCCTTCAATTCCTTCCGGTACGAGTTTCCCCATATCTTCTACTGAAGCTTGACCGTAGCGATCTTTTGATCCCAATGCCATAGCTCCTAAGGAGCCCATACCGCGATAAACTTTATAAGCACGACCTTGATAAAGAACCATTTCCCCTGGAGCTTCATCAGTTCCAGCAAATAAAGATCCAATCATAACTGAACTTGCTCCAGCCGCTAAAGCTTTCACGACATCGCCAGACAGCTTTATTCCCCCATCGGCGATGAGTGGAATGTTGGCCTTGCGACAGTATTCTGCACATTCTAAAACAGCTGAAAACTGTGGAACACCAATTCCTGCAACGACTCTAGTCGTACATATTGATCCTGGCCCAATTCCAACTTTAACGGCATCGACACCCACATCAATTAAATCTTTGCAGGCCTTTGCTGTCGCGATATTTCCAGCGACGATATCAACGTGAGGAAAAGTTTTCTTTAGAAGTTTAACCATTTCAATGACACCTTTCGAGTGTCCGTGAGCTGTATCGACAACAAGTGCATCGACGTTGGCCTCAACTAATATTTTAGCTCTTTCAAATTCTTTTTCCCCCACTCCGATAGCAGCAGCGACTCGAAGTCTTCCCAAGCTATCTTTATTAGCGTTAGGAAAAGTAATAGTTTTTAAAATATCTTTGACTGTAATGAGTCCTTTAATAAGCCCTTCGGAACTCACTAAGGGCAATTTTTCTATGCGGTGTTTATGAAGAAGTTTTTTGGCTTCATCCACTGTTATACGTGGATCAGCTGTCACTAACTTTTCTTTCTTCGTCATGACATCTTTAACTTTCTGATCAAAATTTGTTTCTAATTGTAAATCGCGGTTAGTGAGAATTCCCACCAGCTTTTTATTTTTATCGACAACTAAAACACCAGTAATCTTTTTTTGATTTTTTAGATCCATGACATAACTAAGAGTGGTCTCTTCATCAACACTGACTGGATTTAAAATCATTCCCGCTTCAAATTTTTTTACTTTTTCAACTTCCTCAGCTTGGCGATAGGCCGTGAGATTTTTATGAATGACACCAATGCCTCCTTCTTCTGCTAAAACAATTGCAGAAGGTGCTTCAGTGACTGTATCCATGGCCGCTGAAACAATAGGTATGTTGAGTGTGATGTTTCGAGAAAATTTTGTTTCGGTCGTGGTTTCTGTGGGCAGATTTTCAGAATATGACGGCTTAATTAAAACGTCATCGTAAGTTAGAGTCAGTTGTTCTTTGAGTTTAGCCATAACTAGTCTCTCTCTTTTATAGTATAAAAGACGAGCAAATCATCATTGATTAAACTTCAAAAGTCTATAACTTTTTTAGACTCTCAATTAATTTTTCGCTTTCTTTATATTGTGGTGAATCTTGAACTGGATTTGATTTTGAGGCTGAAGGCACTTCTTCATCAGTGACAATTTCTGGCACAGATGCTGGTGCACGTTTACTTGTAGTCGTTGCACTTTCAGTTTTTGGCATATCATAAATGGCCATAGTTGAAATTGGTGCAGATGTTTTCTGTCCAAAGATTTGAACAAGGGCATTACCTTTAAACACTTTCGAAGGGCTTTTCACTTTTTTAAACTGTGGCTTAACGCTTATTGAGGCAATTTCTCTTTTCACTTCTTTATTTAGTTCCTTCGCTTCAACTTTCTCTTCATGCTTACTCACTTCTTCATGCTTCACTTCTGCAACTGCTGGCTTATCTTTAAAAATTTCAGCCGAGTGACTATCCATTGGACCGACACCTTGAAATAATGAAACTAACTTCTTATAAGTCTTTTCTCCAACCGGTGTAGGATCTCTTGGCATTCCTTCTTCATAATTTAAATCAACAAATGAAAAATTTCCTTCTGCCACATTTAAATTTAATTCTGGTGCCCTTAAGTTAGCAACTTTCATCATGCCATTAATGACCATGACTTGAGTTTTACCCTTGAGTGAGTCATATGACACGATGGACTCTCCACCGCTGTAAGATACTTCTGCATTGGCCGTGGTCACAGTATAATTGTCTTGTTTATTAATAGACTGAATCCAAACATCTCCGCTTCTAAGTTCCACTTTTGTTGGAAACAAAGCCACTGAAGAAGAATGACCTATATGGAATCTGTGATCTGCATTATCAGTGAATGTGACTTGCCCTGCGCTTTCCACAACAATTTCTGATTCAACATAAAGAATCTCACCTTTTTGTATTTCATGAGTTTTACCCATATGTGAAATAAACCCACTTCCTTTTATTTCTACAACACGCCCGAACTGCGCTAAATTTGCAAAAGCAAAAGTTGGTATAAATAAACAGAGTGTAATTAATTTATTCATGAGTTTTCTCTTCTATTTTTTCGTAGTGGGAACTTAATATTTTCCATTCATTGGTATTTCGATACTTTTTTCTAAACTCTTCAACTGTTGCAAAAAATTTATCTTTTTTACCGAGTTTTAAATTAGTGAGAGCAACCCATAGCTTGGCACTACGGTAGTATTGCGACGTCGGATATTTCGCCATGAGGGTTTCAAAATGCTTAAGTGTCCAATCGTGATGCTCACCAGATTCATAGGCAGATATCCCTGCTTTAAAATAAAACTCGGCATTGATGTCATGATTTTCGGGATAATAATTTAATATAGAGGTATAAAACTGTGCTGCTTTTTCAAAGTTTTTTGCTTTGAATTCTTTATCGGCAATTTTTAACATGTCATCAGCAGACCATTTATAAGTCTTAAACTCAACCATGTCAGATTTCACGTCTAATGGTGCCGGCGCCACACTGGCAATACTTCGAGAGGCTCCGTGAGATGTTCCATGACTTTCACCATGTCCAACTTCTTCGTGCTTTGTGGCCACTTTCGAACTCACTTTTCTAAAAGTGTTATCTTGATTTAATTTTTGAATTTCAAATTCTTGTCTTTTAATGACTGCTCTTAGTTCTCTATTTTCTTTGGCAAGTTTAAGGGCCACATTTTCATATTTATTAATAAGAGCTGCTTTATGCTCAAGGGCCTTCACTTCTTTTTCATATGAACAAGAAGTCATAAGTGGAATGATTAAGCACGAGCTAAGTAGTATTTTTTTCATAGTCTTTATCCTAAAAAAATCTTTCAAAAATCTGTCAAAACGACAATTCTCTGTATGATTTTCGGAAGATATGAAAAAAATGTTAGATAAATTTGATAGATGCGGATTTATACTTTAAGTACTTCAAGATCAAATAGATATGGTAGACAACTTAGAATAACCGACGGCAACGCATGGCTATTGTCACTCGTAACTTGGAAGCTTAATCACAAAATTTGTCATACTTTCTTCGCGGTTATAAGTCAGCGTCCCTTCATGCAACTTTATTAGTCCGGCTGAAATCGACAACCCAAGCCCTACACCTTTTCCGAGTTTTTTAGTCGCAATCTTCGCATGAGCTGAGTTGAATATATTTCCTTCAATCCCCGGATCAACACCAGGTCCATTGTCTCTCACATGAATTTCTATGTACTCACCATTTTCAAAAGCACGAATCTCAATTTTTTTCCTTTCAACATTTTCAAGTGCACTAAACGAATTATTTAAAAGATTAATCAGCACCCTTGAAATGAACGATGGATAGCAAATCAGATAAGTGTGTGGTTGAACACTAATTGTGCATTGGATATTAAGCTGGTCTATTTTGTCATTTAATAAGAGAACCATACTTTGAATTAAATCGTCCACATTTACCGAAACCATTTGGTCTCCCGTCCCTTGGCGAGCGAAAGTCGTAATGCCTTTAACAATTTGAGAGAGCTTTAAAATAGTTGCTTCAACGTCCTCAATAATCAAATCACACTTATTCATATCCAATTTATCTTGAGAAAATAAATTTCTCATTTGGTGTAATTTTCCTTGAATTGAAAAAAGTGGATTGTTTATATCGTGAGCTAAGTTAGAGGCCATTTGCCCTAGTGATTGAAATTTTGCACTCTCCTCTAATAAACTTCTTTGATTAGATAATTCTTCTTTTAAAAGTTCGTTGAGCTGAATAATAAAAAAAGTAAGTCCTGCAGAAAAAATTAACGCCATAGCAATAGTCAACAAATAAGCTGCTTCGAAATTGGGAATTTGTAAAACGCTTTTAAAATAACTTCCCTCTGTAATATAGGTCAGAATCCCTACAAAGATCACATTAAAAATAATGTAGAAAGCTCCCACAATAGGTCTGAAATAAAAAGCTGACATTAAAAAAACAGGAATAAACCAAACGAGTGAGACAAATCCAAAGCCACCCGCTGTAAAAGTATCCAAATAAATTAAAACAAGAAGCAGAAGAACTTGCAGAGCTGACCCAACATCTAGAAAAGCTTCAAAATTTTTACGGCACGTTTTAAAAACGAGTAGTAAGGACGAAAAAATAAGCATCGCTATGAAGCTTCGCAATTTTATAGCTAAAGACAAATCCAAATAAACTGTTCCAGCGAAAAAAAAACTTATAGCAAAAAATCCTATAAGACTGGAAATAACCATAAAACGAGCGCGAAAAAGTGTTGAAAGATCTACTTGATCTGCCAGATCAGGAGGTAATAGGTAATCAAGCTTTGAAAATAGGCTTTTAATCATGATGAGATAAATCTTATGTCTAAACGAAATTCTTGTAAACAAATTTTAAGTAGCAAGAAAACTTGTTTTCCATTTGAGATCTAGGGTAAAATAGTCTTGAATATCAGAATACTTAAATAAAATTGTCCGAATAATATTGTAGGTTACCATGAAAGCATTTGTACTGACTTTATTACTTTCTTTATCAATTCTTGCATCGAAACAAACTTTAGCCGATGAAGTCGTTCCTGCAAAACCTGTAAGCGTTGGTATGCAATTAATTAAAATTGAAGCTAGTGATTATCTGGCTTTAAATTTTGAAAATTTTCCTGGTTGGCATACTTACTGGAAAAATCCTGGTGATGCTGGCCTTGCTGTAAAAAATCTTTTTTCAGTGGCTGGAAAAGAAATCAAACTCGAAGAACAAGAATGGCCAGCTCCAAGACGCTTTATTGAACCTGGAAATTTGTGGGCCTATGGTTATGAAGGCGCGTACACCTTCTTTTATAAACTTTCCAAACAAGACTTCAATAAACTTAACGGCAAAAAAATTGAATTAAAAAGCACTTGGCTTGTGTGTAAACACATTTGTGTTCCAGGACAACTTTTAAGCGAGTTTAAAGTTGCACCAGGAAGCCTTAATGTTCTCACACAAGGCCTAATGAATGATCTTAGTCAAAATGAAATTGTCACCAGAATGCAGCAGCTACCAAAAAGTAGTTTAATTCCTGACTACCTCACCTTAAAGCTTTCTAAAGGACAAGCCGAGAATACTCTCGTCATGACTTATGAAGTAACGAAAACAACTGACATCAGCTTTTTAAATAAGACTAACCTTCTTTATTTTTTTCCTAAGCTTCCTTTTGATGTCAAACATGAAAATCTAAGTTCCGCAACTAACAGTCTCAAAGGCGTTACTGAAATAAGTTGGGACGGTGAATACCAAACCCCACCAGAACCTCTGCCAGCAAACGGTCGGTTTAAAAAACCTTATACACTTACATTTCTTTTTTCAGATCCCATCACAAAAAAAGTTTCTGTTATAGAAAAGAAATTTGATCGCTTTGATATGGCACCAGTGACAGTTCCCACGTCTTCAAATAATAATAATAATAATAATAATAATCCTGAAGTGAAAGTAAGCTCAAGCACTGTCATTGTTAAAGATCAAGCTTCAAACTCGCTCGGCTACTACCTCGTTATGGCCTTTATAGGTGGATTAATTCTGAACATCATGCCTTGCGTACTCCCCGTTATCTCTATCAAGCTTTTTGGTCTAGTCAAATATCGCAATGAATCCCATGTGAAGATTTTAAAGCACAACCTATTTTATACTTTGGGAATACTTTTTACTTTTGGAATTTTGGCCACAGTGGTTTTATCACTTAAATCTATCGGCTCACAAGTTGGATGGGGTTTCCAATTACAATCTCCTAACTTTATTGCCGTCATGATTATCGGTCTTTTTATTTTCGCTCTTAATCTTTTTGGTGTTTTTGAATTCGCGACTCCAGGTGGATCAAAACTGGGAAACGTGACAACTGAAGATAATTTTTTTGGGGATTTTTTAAGTGGAATCCTGGCCACTGTTTTATCTACTCCCTGCTCAGCTCCTTTTTTGGGAACGGCCCTTACATTTGCCTTTACTTCGTCTAGTATGGAAATTTATTTCATTTTCTTAACGATAGGTCTAGGGCTTGCCTCTCCTTTTATTTTAACTGCCGTCTATCCAAAGCTGGTTGCCTTTATTCCCAAGCCAGGCAATTGGATGAACCTAGTCAAAAAACTTTTAGGCTTTACTCTCATCCTTACTTGTTTATGGCTCCTTGATGTCTATAATGCTTTAGTTGATGGTCAATCTCATCTCATCAAACTCGGAACTGTTTTGATTTTCACTTACAGCGGCTTTATGATCACTAAAAAAAATGAAAAACTTTTTGGGGCAGTGAGTTTTCTTTTTGCACTAGGAATTTTTATCAATCTTTCAAC
This sequence comes from Bacteriovoracaceae bacterium, assembly GCA_043721975.1. Classification (GTDB taxonomy): domain Bacteria; phylum Bdellovibrionota; class Bacteriovoracia; order Bacteriovoracales; family Bacteriovoracaceae; genus Bacteriovorax. Next base: position 601 of record JAYSPR010000279.1, on the reverse strand, counting down.
CAGTGCGATTGTTGGTAGTACAGATACTCAGACAGCGCTTATAAAAGATAAGCAAAGTAAAGGTCTCGACTGGCAACCATGGTCTGAGTCGAAAATGAGTGAACATAAAACAAATAATGAAAATGTATTTATCGATTTCACGGCAAAGTGGTGCTTTACTTGTAAAGTGAATGAAAAAATTGTTTTAGACACAGAAGAATTTAAAAATCTGGTGAAAGAGCAAAACCTTAGACTTCTTATAGGTGATTGGACAAAACGAGATGAAATTATTGGGAGTTTCTTGAGAAGAAATGGAATGGTTGGAGTGCCGGCATATTTTATACAAAAGAAAGATGGATCACTTGTTAATTTGGGCGAAACGATTTCCATTGCTCGCATTAAAGAGCACCTAAACTAGTAATCGACTTTCAATTGTTTTTTTTCAATCACCGCTTTTTTGAATCCATTTAATAATATCGGCCGATTTGTTTCTCCATGACCAAATTCTAAATTTTGATACACAGGAATTTTCACATTCATTGCAAAACGAGTGAGAGCAAAATCGACATAAGACTCTCCACCCGACTCTAGTCCACCTAAAAATTGCCCGAGAATAATGGCC
>JAYSPR010000278.1:0-1269 GCA_043721975.1 Bacteriovoracaceae bacterium | reverse complement strand
TGTTCGTAACCCCCAATTGAACTAGACACCTCCAACCGGAGGAACTTATGCAAGCGACTGGAACTACAACAAGACAATACAGAACAAAATCTCAAAAACTCCAAATTTTGAATGAACTCAACTCTGGTGGTATGACCATTTCAACCCTCGCTCGAAAGCTTGGGATTCACCCAGTTACTATTCACAAATGGAAGAGAGAAATGTCACAAGAAACAAAAAAAGAATCAATCGATGTGGCAGAAATTCTTCTCGAATTAGAGAAATCCAAACAAGAAAATAATCATTTGAAAAAAGCTGTCGGCAACATGGCCATCGACAACGAAATCCTTAAGGCGATTGTTGAAGTTCTAAAAAAAAATCAACGATCGGAAAAGTTGAAACCACAAAAGAAGTAATTCTTTTTATGAACGCCAATGTTTCAAAGAGAAAAATTTGTAAAGCAGTTGGTGTTTCTCGTTCATCAATTTATTGGGATAAAAAGGAAGTGAAAATGAAAAGATTAAGATATATAAAAGAAACTGATGCCGAAGTTTTGGTCGAAATAAATATTGTTCTCCTGATTCGTCCCAGCTACGGACACAAGAGAGTAACTGCAATGATTAACAAAACGAGAAAACTAAAAGAGTTGCCGAAATATAATAGAAAAAGAATTTACAGAGTGATGGAGCTCAATGGTCTGCTTCTTAAAAAAGAAGTTATTTTAAGAGATCATGAACAAACTGGAAAAATTATTACTCTTCATTCCAATACTCGATGGTGCTCTGATGGATTTGAAATAAAATGTTTTAATGGCGAAAAAGTCTATGTCGCTTTTTCTCTTGATTGTCATGACCGTGAAGCCTTGTCGTATGTTGCAAGTAAAGTTCCTCTTCTTGCAACTGACATTCAGAACTTGATGATCCAGAGTGTGGATAAAAGATTTAGTGGTGGAAAAACATTGAGAGATCTCCAATGGCTGAGCGATCGAGGATCAATTTATAGGGCCAAGGATACGATTGATCTTGGACGAGTACTTGGGCTCACATCTTGTTTTACAGCGGCCTACAGCCCTCAATCAAATGGTATGGCCGAGTCTTTTGTGAACACGATGAAAAGAGATTACGTCTACAACTCTGACTGTGTTGATCCAGATGAAGTTTTAAAGATGTTACCTGATTGGTTTAAAGATTATAATGAAGAAGCACCACACTCGGGACTTGGAATGATGAGCCCGATAGAGTATAAAAAAGCAAATTAAACTAGGTGTCTAGTGATTTGGGGGCCAAAGCA
>JAYSPR010000277.1:0-8648 GCA_043721975.1 Bacteriovoracaceae bacterium | reverse complement strand
TTCAATCTATACGGTTGCTTTGACTATCTTTTTAGATATTGTTGGTTTTTCAATTATTTTTCCACTTTTTCCAAGCCTTGCTAAACATTATCTCACCGTCGATGGACAAAATGTTTTCTTACAAGGAATTTTTGGTTCTATTCAGGCCATTTCAAATTACACGGCAAGCTCAACGAGTATTTTTTCTGGAATTGTTTTATTCGGAGGAATGTTAGGGGCCATTTATTCCTCTCTCCAATTTTTTGCGGCACCATTATGGGGAGCACTCTCTGATAAAATCGGGAGAAAGCCAGTTTTAGTGAGATCTATGGCCGGTATGTCAGTAGGTTATGCCATTTGGTTTTTTTCAGGATCTTTTACACTTTTAATTTTATCGAGAATTATCGACGGGATTATGGGGGGAAATATTTCAACGGCCACGGCCGTTGTCGCTGATGTGACGAGCAAAGAAAATAGATCAAAAGGAATGGCCATTATTGGAATTTCTTTTGCTTTAGGTTTTGTGGTGGGCCCGGCTTTTGGAGGAATTCTTTCCCTCATTGATCTCACAAAACTTTACCCATCCCTTACGGTGTATGGGGTGAATCCTTTTTCTATGCCAGCGGCTTTCGCTTTTTTCTTATCACTTTTTAACACTTATTGGATTTGGTCAAAATTTACAGAAAGTTTACCTCCCGAAAAAAGAGGAAAGAAGACCAGTGAACGTAGCGCCAATATTTTTAAACTTTTTAAACCATTACCTTATCCAGGAGTTAATCTGGTTAACTTTGGTTACTTTTCTTTTCTGGCCGCTTTTTCTGGAATGGAATTTACTCTGACATTTTTAGCAGCTGAAAGACTTCAGTACACTTCAATGCAAAATGCTTATATCTTTATTTATATTGGATTTATTATTGCTTTTGTTCAAGGAGGCTATGTTCGAAGAAAGGCTTCCACTGTTGGTGAAAAAACGATGACCATCAGGGGGATGATACTTTTAGTTCCAGGTCTTCTGTTAATTGCCGGGGCCTATTCATCACTCATGCTTTATGCAGGACTTTTCTTTTTGGCATGTGGTTCATCAATGATCATCCCATGCTTAACAACACTTATAACACTTTATACTCCAAGTGAAGAACAAGGAAGAAGTGTGGGGATTTTTCGATCGATGGGGGCCTTGGCCAGAGTCGTAGGGCCAATTTTCGCAGCGATACTTTATTATAAGTACGGTGCATGGTCACCCTATGTAGTTGGTTCGATATTTCTTTTGATCCCTATTATGATGATAATGAAATTACCGGCCCTAAAAAAGGATAGATTGTAGATGTTTTTATTTATTTTTTTTTCTTTAATAGGATCGGCCATGGAACCTTTTAGACCTGACGTCATGATTTTTAAAAGCCCCGATAACAAAATGGAATTACATTCTCCGGTGAGAAAAAAAACCTGGCTCATGAAAAAAGGACTTTTAAAAAATGAAAAGCTGACTTGGTCAGACTCAATGAGTGTAAGTTACATTTTTTCTGATCCCAGCTCCGAGCGCTTAATTGCGATAGGTGGATTAGGAGACTCGGGATCTGATCTTGGAGAGATCATTTTTTATAAATTGAATGGTGAAAAAGTTAACATAAAGCTTCGTGAATCAATTCCAAATCTAGAAGAACTTTCACGGGCCTATCGCGATTTTTCAAACTTTCCTTGGATTTCTGGAATAGATTTAAATCAAACTTATCTGCAGATTTGGGTATGTGAGAAGATTTTAGTTAAAATAACGCTTAAAGATTTAAAGGTAGAAGTTCTAGAGTCTAAAACAAGACCAACTTGGTTAGGGAGTGAAAAATCAGAAATGTCTGAAGAAGCTTCTAAGCTTAGATGGCAAGAATCAAGATAAGAAATAAGGCAAGTCATTTACTGGTTTAAGTGCTTCGCTTTACTTTCTATGACCCTAAGTCCCTTAGAATTTCTAAATTAACAAATCTATTGGCCGGAGGAAAAATAATTCCTTTTTCCAAAAGAATATTTTTAATACCAATTAAATTTTTTAAGTGATTTGGTGATTTCTCCTTTAAAAATTCACTTCTTTAGGAAATAAACCCTGTCCTCCCACAATTGCCAAAAATGTTCTTGCGATTAAAGTACTTAAAATACCAAATTCTTCTAGTTTGACGTTGAGTGATATTTTAAACTCTTCATTGAGATTAAGTTTATTTTGTTCAATGAAAAGTTGAGCTGATGGTAAGTCTTGTTGTTTTAACATATCTAAAAAATCTTTATAGACGGGAGGGAAAAAAGACTCGGCTTTATAAAATTCAGAAGACTTTGATTCTCCAGAAAGAAAAAATATCAGGAGTGCTAATAAATAAACTGGGTTAAATTTAACACAAAAATGGATTTTGTTTTTTTTCTTCATACACTCTTGTTTCTGGTCCATGGCCGGCAATAACTTGAGTGTCATCTGGCAATGTTAAAAGTCTAGTCTTAATGGATTTAATAATAAGCGCACTATCCCCACCGGGAAGATCTGTTCGACCAATTGAACGCCTAAAAAGTGTATCTCCAGCAAAGAGAATGGGTTCATCAAAGTAGTCGGTATAAAATGAACAAGAGCCGGGAGTATGACCGGGAGTATGAAGAGTCTTTAAAAAAGTACTGACTTCTGGGTCATCAAAACTGAATTCTTCACCATCTTCGAGATAAGAGTCGAGTGGTTTAGGCGTTCCAACAATTTGCCTAAAAAACATTCCTTGTTGAGGGAGGGCATCGTAAAGAAATTTATCGCCTTGATGCAAATGCAAAGTGGCCCCCGTAAATGCGGCAACTTCAGAGCTTCTACCGATATGATCAAAATGCGCATGAGTGTGAATTAATTTTTTAACTTTAAGATTTAAGTCAGTAATTTTTTTTATAATAATGTCATGATCATTCCCGGGATCAATGATAATCGCTTCGCGGCTGGTGGTAGAATAGAGGATTGAGCAGTTGCACTGGTAACTACCAGTTGGAAAGCTTATAAGGCATAATGAGTTTTTATTTTTTTCGAACATATAATAGTCTTGGTTTAGAGTAATATTGAAAATTTTATCACGATTAGTTCCTGTAGGAAAAAAAAGTGATTAATTTTTAATCACTTTTGGCACACTTCCTATAGAAAATACATGAAGGACTTTGTCTTCCCCAAAAAAGGTTAAAATTCAAAAATTAAACCTTTTCATCTGAAATCTAGGGGATATTTGTGAAACAATACTTGTCATATTTCGCGCTTACGTTGCTTTTATTGTCTCAGGCCCTTTTTGCCAATGAAGTAGAATCATTTAATAAGTCTGTAGAAATGTTTAATGCACTCACAAGTGAAAGAATGGATCGTGTTAAAGAAGGAAGTAAGCCTTTTATTTTATCTCAAAATAAAAAAGCCCCTACCGTTGTTATGCTCCATGGTCTTTCCGATTCTCCGGGTTCACTAAAAGAAGTTTCACAAATTTATTATAAAAGAGGTTATAACGTTGTCACCGTCTTACTTCGTGATCACGGACTGCTTGCCCCTTACCGCCACGATATCAGGGCCAGTGTAACGTTGAAGGATTGGAGAGAAGATATTGATCAATTGATGACTATTGCTTTTACTATGAGTGATACAGATAAGGTTGCTCTCATTGGTTTTTCAATGGGTGGAGCTCTCGCTCTTGATGTTTCAAGTCGCTATGAAGGAAAAATTTCATCACTCGTTTTACTTGCCCCACTTTTAAAAATGAACCATTCTTGGGCGGCACCTGCCACCAGACTTATTAGGCACGTAAGATACTCACTTGAAAAAGGAATACCTGAAGCCGAGCACTTTTATCCTGATATCGCTTACAACCAGACTTTTCAAGGTTATACGCTAACTAAACATTTAAAAGATAATGTAACAAAGAAACCCAAGGCTTCATTAATAAAGATTCCGAAAATGTTGTTTTTGACTGATGCTGATACAACTATTGAAAATGACTACGCTTTAGAAGTAGCTTCTCGCCTTCAAATTGACCAAGACCGCATTGTTTTATATGCCAACCCTGAAAAAAATTCGACGACTCTTCATCGCGACTTACCAATGAGAAAAATCAATGCTACTGGTGAGGTGAATCCTCATATCGAAGATTTGCTAAATCAACTGGACGGTTTTTTGGCATCATTGGAATAAGTCTTTTTAGGTTTTTCATGAAATTATTTTTAGTGGCATTTGCTTGTGTTTTACTGAACCCTATTCATGCTGCAGAAACCGATCAGTTTTATGCTCGCGACGCTGTCATTCGAGATTCTGTGAATGAACTCAATGGTTATTTTCATAGACGTCTAGAGTTAGCTCTTGATAAATCTAACAATCAATCAATTTTACCAGCTTGTCGTGAAGTGGCCTCAGAGGTTCTACAGCAAGTTCTCGGTGAATTTGATCTTAAAGAATACATTAAAGATAAATCTTTTAGTAAGGTGAGTCGCTTCACTCAAGCCGATGCCTCAGTTGATCGGTTTCCTGAAGATACACTTGATGAAAAAATTTATAGAGAAAATTCTATTTATAAAAATCGTCCTTTCCCAGTGAATATCGTTGGGATCGCTAGGTCGATTAATGTTGACGGCATTTACATGGGAACAGATAAAATTGGACATTTTTCTATTGTTGGAAAGGCTTATTATAGCAATTTTTTAGAGGAACTTAAGAAAGGAAAGTCTCTCGACGATGCTTCAGAAATTGCGATTTTTAAGGGCTTCAAGCAAGAAGTGGCAGTTCTTGGTTATACTATTGGCGGTACACTTTCTTTTGGGGATTTAGAGGCCAATTACCAAGGGATGATGTTTGGTCGCAATATGTGTGAAGGGGCTCAACCTCACCTCGTCATAAAAAATCGAAAATGGACTCACAATGAATTGAATCTTTTTGATCTAAGAAATTATGTGAATCCAAAATTTGATGAAGCCTACAATGTCAGTCTTTGGTCTAAACGTATGTGGCGCAAAATGAAAGGTGAAATTGTTCAAGGATATTGTGTTAACAAATCAAACGTAAATTTTCAAAATCGAGTGAAGTCATACCTGCCGAGACTTAAAGCTAATTTCAACGATCAAATGATTGAAAAGTTTCTTCAAAAAAACCCAAAGTATAATAGAAATAATCAGCTTTTAAGTTCAGCTATTAAATGTGAGTAATGAGCTCTCTGGCGATATTAATTTTAGAGAGTTCTTCTACTTGCTCAAAGCCGGGAATAGCATTAACTTCACAAAGAAGGAGTTCTCCTGAAGCACTGTTTTGGATAATATCTAGGCCAGCATAATCAAGACCACTAGGGAGAAAAGCCTGGTGGGCCAAATCTAACAAAGAACCACTAGGTTTTTTAATAAATTTTCCCTGAGATTTTTTACTATTTCCTCTAAAATCAGAAGTCGCAATCTTTTTTTCAATGCAAGCAACAATTTCATTTTTTATAACGAATAGGCGCCATTCTTTTTGGTGAGGAATAAAAGGTTGAATCAACATTTTCTGATCACCTAGGGCCTTAAAAGTTTCAAGAAGACTCAGAAGTGATTTTAAACCTTCTACATAATTGACACCGATTCCACCGTTGCCACGGCTCATCTTAAGAATGAATTTCTGAGATTTTAATGAAAGAGATTTAATGCTATAAATAAGATCGTCATTTAAGTTTCCCCGAAAAACAATTGTTGGGATAAATGATAATTGCTTATTTTGGAAATAGAGGGCCTGCTGATCTTTTGTCCTAAATAATTTCAGGGCATCGAGAGGGTTAGTTATTTTCATTTTTTTAGCTTCAAAATCAGCTGAGGCGACGAGATCAAAATCATCATAATTAATGCCAGTGGTGCGATGAAAATAGAGAGTATTTGCATCTAAAGGTCTCAATTTTTTTCGTTCATTTTTTAAAGGTTCTATAGAAATAGAATGCTCATAAGGGTTTAAGTATTGAGTCTTTAAATTGAGCTTTTTTCCTTCAATCAAGAGTCTTTTAGTTGTGTATAGAGCTTGTGATTGGCTAGCGACAATAATCTGCTTAGTTATTATAGAATTTCTCATAAGCCTCACTAAATTCATTGAATTATTAAATCATGGACCTGTATAATAACATCCACAATGAAACTCAGTCATGCCTTTATCCTATTTCTCACAATTTTTTCACTCAGTGCAGGGGCAATTGAGCAGCCTGCTGTTATTAAAACCTACTGCGAAAAACTAGATAAGAGTTTTAAGAAATACGGCTGGGATAAAAGTGAATGTGATAGCTATAGTTGGCTCCATTATAGAAATTCTGTTTTAGGTGATCCTCTCATGTGGACGACTTTCGGTGATGTCTCTGATGAAGAGCTTCCTAGTTTTAAAGATAAAGATGTCACTGTTGTGATGTGTGGCGTTCACGGAGATGAAATCACTCCTATTAAGTTTTGTTTTGATTTAATGAATTATTTGAAAGAAGTTTACTCGAGTGACAATAAGGATGAAAAAGTTAAAGAAGAATTTAAAAATAAAGTTGTCTTGGTTTCACCCATAGTCAATCCAGATTCTTTTTTTAAGGCGAGACCCACGAGAGTCAATGCGAGAGGAGTAGACCCTAACCGCAATTTTCCCACTTCAGATTGGCAATTAGAGGCCCGAAAAATTTGGCTTCAAAAATTTAAGCGAGATAGTCGCAGAAATCCTGGAATGAAGGCCAATAGTGAACCGGAAGTTGTCTTTCAAGTGAATCTTATCAAACGATTCAATCCCGACAAAATTGTTTCAGTGCATTCGCCTTTGACTGTTTTAGATTACGATGGGCCTAGCCATTTAGTGAGCAGTGGAGCAGATGGTGGTAAGGCCCAGGAACTTCTCATTCAGATGAGTAAGGATGCTGATGGTTATAATATTAAAGATTACCCATTTTTTCCAGGTTCTCTAGGGAACTGGGCCGGACAAGAAAGAAATATTCCTACTTACACTTTAGAATTACCTTCATCTGATCCTAGAAAAAATGGAGAGTATTGGTCGCTTTTTAAAGGGGCCATGCATAAAGTGATCGTTCACAGTATTAGGCAACAGAATGTTGCCAAAGCACCAATAACTGACGAATTGCCTACTATTCAAAATTCAACTCTTAAGCCTAATTAAGATTAGGCTGCAAATTATTGTTGGCACAAAATTTAAGTTTTCCACTTATTAGTCGATAAGTATCATGAGCTCATTGTGATTAGTTTAGGAGTTTAACATGCTAGCAAGTTTTTCTGAGTTTAAATTCTATCAGTCATTTAGAATTCCGGTTGAAGAAGCTGATGACTTAAGATTTTTGGTGCAAATTCCAAGAGAGCAGGGCGTACTAGAGTATATTGATGACGCTAAGTTGATTGATATCTCTCTTACGGGATTGGGTTTTGCCACAGCGGAGAGAATTTCAGTTGGTAGAGAAATAACGATCTCATTACAATTTAAAAAACATCACCTGGATTTGACTGGGAAAATTGTAAGAGCTTTTTCGCAAACGTTAGATGATCAAAAAATTATTTACGGTCTTGAAATTGATGAAGATAAATCTATCTCAAAATTTCTTGAACATTATATTCTAGGTTTTTCTTCGGAAAGATTGAAAAACTGCCTAGTGGATTCTGCCATTAAAGAACGTTACACAAAGGCCACTGATGGATTTGAAATTTTCTCACTCCTTTTATCTCTCTTTAAAGACATCACTCACTTTGGTGATAAAGAAGGATTTATTGAGTCGATGCTCGAAGAAGTTATTCGTGTTTTAAATGCTCAAAGAGCTTCATTATTTTTAATTAATCCTGATACTAACGAACTCGAGGCGATTTGCGCTCTCGGGATTAGAAAAGAGCAGTTGAAGTTTGACTATCGAGTGGGGATTGCGGGTTCTGTTTTTACGACTGGGGTGGCGCTCAATATTGATACGGTTCATGATAGCACTCGTTTTAATGAAGCTTTCGATAAAAAGTTTGGCTTTGAAACAAAGTCTATTATTTGTCATCCGATTCATAACCGCGAAGATAAAATTATTGGTGTTATCGAAGTTTTAAATAAACGAAATGAAGACCGCTTTACAATAGAAGATGAAAAGACGATGAAAGTTCTTTCACTTATTTTCTCTTCAGTATTCTATAATTTTACACCAATGTCAGATAAGTCTCTTATCAGACGATTCAGTAATCCATTTGACCGTAAAAATGCTTTTATTGGACGCGTGCCTCACGTGGCAAGCTTAAGAAGCACGATCGTGAAATTAAAAGATATAGAAGCTCCTGTTTTGATCCAAGGGGAAAGAGGAGTTGGGAAGTCACTTTATGCTAAAATTCTTCATGTTGAAGGGCAAAGAGGACTCAAGGGTTATGAGATTGTTCACTGTAGTGACAAAGACCAAGACGCTGTCGGTAAAATGCTTTTTGGACCAGATGAAAAAGACTGTAAGCTCATTACGTGCCAAGGTGGAACAGTTCACCTTCATGAGATTTGGGGTTTAACCTTAAAGCACCAAAAAATGTTGATGGATGTTTTTAAAACACGCCTTATTGCCGATACAAAATTTACTTTAGATGTGCGTATCATTGCCACATCAACCAGAGACTTGGGTCTTCTGGCGTCTAATGGCGAGTTTGATCGCGAGCTTTATGAATACCTTTCAAAAGCTTCAGTTTTCGTT
>JAYSPR010000276.1:0-3356 GCA_043721975.1 Bacteriovoracaceae bacterium | reverse complement strand
ATTGATTATGGCCTTATTACGATCGGTAGATATAGTGAGCTTCCGAATCTTCCTCCTATTGAAACAATGCAATTTGCCAAAACTAAACAATTTGGAAATTCAGTGAATCCAGTTTTCTTAAAAAGAAGTGCTTCAAGTGAATCAAAAGACCCAATGCTTTTTAATGGTGGACTTTATGAGCCAGAGAAAATTTGTAAAGGTGTTCTAGGACTTTCTTTAAATGGAAATAATCCTTATGTCATAGGTGTTGTTTGTAATCGAGAAAATGGAGGCCGTATTTCATTGCTCGGAACTGAGTGGGCAGATCTTAAGGTCGGCGTTGGCGATGAGCAAATTCCAGTTCAATGGTTCAATACAATGATTAAAGGTCAATTTTAAGGTTGGTAAATTATGAAAAAATTATTTTGTGTATGCTTACTTCTTTCACAATCGTCACTTTGGGCACAAGAATCAAATGAGTTAGAAAAAAAACTTGATGCTCTTAATATTCCCGATGACAAGGTCACGAGTGTTTTAAGTGAAGATAAGCTTTATATTGTGAACACGCGCTATTCGAGTTTAGTCAATAGACATGAAGTGACTCTTCAAGGGGCAAATAATTTTACGGCCGACAGTCATTTGTCGACTCAGCAAATTGCCCTAGCTTATCGCTACCACTTAAATAGTAAGTGGTCTTTTGCCATGAGATACAACCGCTACTCAAATAAATTAACTCCAGCTGGTCAGCAATTATTTAATGACAAAAAAATGTTACCAGACACTGACTTTGCTAAAAATTCTAAAGAACTTTTTGTGAACTATAATACGATCTATGGAAAGCTTCGCTGGAATGAAGACACTGTCGTTTATTTTGATCAGTATGTTTCGCTTGGTGCGGGAAAAATTGAACTAGCATCAGGTCCGACAAATTTAGCATTTTTAGATCTTGGTCTTTCATTCTGGATCGGTAATCACATGAGCTCACGAATTGGAATCAAGAATGAGTTTTACAAACAAACTCAAAGAAGCGGCCCACGCAATATTCATAACGGCGTAGGTTACCTTGAGTTCGGATACTTATTTGGAAGTGGAGATAGAGGATGATTACGTTTGCTGCCAAGTCATTAATTTCAGCCATCTTGTTTAATTCAATTATTGTTTCAATCGCTTTTGCTGATTCGAATACACTTTTAAATCAAGCAGGAAATGAAATCGATCTATCTGTGAAAATGGCCAGGCAAAAACAACTTACTTTAGATAATCCATTCGTCATCCAGCTTTATTCATCGTGGAAGGCACTCGGTGCGGTTTCATTTGAAACAAATGAATGGGTAGAGCTTATTTTAAATAAAGACCACGAAAAAGCATTGGCACTTCTCCCTACGATTAAAGATCCAAAACTTAAATCGATCAAACAGGCGAGCGAGCTTTATTTATTATACCAACTTAGTATGACTCAGACTTTTTTCAATGAATGGATTGAACTTGCATCAAGCTCTAATTTTCTACAAACAGAGTTTGGCTTAGCTCTTGATCAAATTGTTGGTGAAAAGACGACTCAATTAATAATGAAAAATGGTTTTTTAATTACAAAAGAATTGAGTGAAAAATTAAAGAAAATTGAAAATGCTCCTTCAAAAATCAATTATTCACTTCAGGCCCTCAAGGCTTTAAGAACGAGAGACAATGCTGTTTCTTGGATTGGAAAATTAGATGAGAGTGACCCTCTTCGTATGCCACTTGCTCAGACGGCCCTACTTCATTATGCCACTGAGGGAAAACTGGGTGCCTCTGGAAAAATTATTAAAGATGTCATTGAGCCTATTTTAAGCAAATCTAGCAATGAAGAAGAGTTATCGCTTTATTTTATGACACTTGGTCGATTACTCTATCAAGCAGGAGCACTAGGTGAAGCAAAAAAATATTTTGATCTGATTCCAGAATCATCAAGCTATTTCTTAAAAGCTAAAACAGAAGCACTTTGGGTTCACTTAAAAGCTAAAGATTACTCACGCACTAAAGGTGAACTCGCTAGCTTAGAGTTAAGTTTATTTAATGATAAATTTTATCCTGAAGCCTATCTTGTTAGTGCTATGGCCAATGTTATGTTGTGCCAGTTTGTCGAATCGAAAAAAGCGATTAGTCGTTTTATTGATGTTAACAAGAAATGGGCGGCCTTAATCGAAAAAAATATCAATGATCCCAAAGCAGTTCCAGTAACAGAAAACTTTATCCTCATTAATTTAGAAAAAGCTAAGGATTCTCTTGCTCAAGAAAAAGCTCTTTTAGTGAAATTGCAGCTGGATGCAAGCTATCTCCCGCCAATTGACACTACAATGGCAGAAGTTGACTCAAGTTTAAGATCAGAAATTTCTAAACAATGGTCTAATCGAAAAGCAATGCTTTCGTCTGCTCTCTATAAAATGCAGTTTGTGAAAATTGAATTAATCTCACGAATGAGAGCAGTTGAAATGAATATGAAAATTGCGGGTTCAGATGAAGTGAGTCTTCAAAGGGCAGCTCCAGTTCGCAACAATCAACTGAGTTTTCCAAATGATGGGACACTTTGGGGAGACGAACTCTTTAATATGAGTGCGACAGTTATTAATAAATGCATCAAGGGTGAATTAAAAGGTGATAAAAAATGAAATATTTATTTTTAATGTCCCTGCTGCTTTTGTCTTCGTGTGGTAAACAAACTAATTATGCTTATTACGAAAATATTCCAGCGATTGAAGTCGATAAGAGAATTTATCCTCTAAGCTTACTTGAGAGTGATAAGAATATTGATGTTTTGTTTGTCATAGATAACTCTGGAAGTATGGGAAGTATTCAACAGAATGTTATTAAAAATTCTCGTATTTTTCTTGAACAATTTGCAAAGCAACCTTATATCAATTGGAAAATTGGAATTGTCTCTACTGATAAAGCCCAAGATCCATTTTTAGGATTTGATAAAAACTTTGATTCAACGATGATCGATTATCGAGATCCGACGTCCCTAGATAAGACGGTTACTATTTTTCAACGAGCGGTGGAAGCCTTGGGTATTAATGGGGATCCTTCTGAATATGTTTTTTACAACGTAAAGCGTGTACTAGATCTTTATAATGGCAGATCTCCTTCAAGACCTGCCTTTCAAAGATCCGATGCTCATTTAGTTGTTATCATGATTACTGATGAAATAGAGCAAAGCCAAACAGATTTTGGCAAAGCTTACGATGGACCAACATTTGTTAAGACAATGTCTCAATATATTCCTGGAAATAAAATCTTAAGATTTTATGGGGCACTCAGTAGAAAAGATCTGCCAGGTTGTATAAACTCAGGTGACTCTGATCCCTATGCAGGAAGTCAGTATGAGACAGTGATTAATC
>JAYSPR010000275.1:0-2422 GCA_043721975.1 Bacteriovoracaceae bacterium | reverse complement strand
GCTGGCACCTAACTCAATTCCAAAATCGCCTCAATAAATATCTTCCCAAATTTTTTAAGTTTCTTAGGGCCAACTCCAAAGAGACTTTCTAGTTCACTTAAATCTTTTGGTTTAATTTGTGCCATCTCCAAAAGAGTTTTATCAGGGAAAATTTTATAACTTTTAGTTCGTTTTGTTTTTGCTAGGTTGGTGCGAAATATCTTGAGATTTTCAAAAAGAGTTTGTTCAGTTCCATCGGCAGTTTTAAATTCTTTTGATAGCGATATTGTTACTTTTTTCTTAGTTTTCTTTTTTGCCACCTTCTTTTTTATTGTAGGAGAAACTTTATCTAGGGTCTTTTTATAATCGGCCCTAAGAAATACTTCTTCCTTTCCTTCTAAAACTTTAATGGCCCTACGGGTGAGTTTTAATTCAGACTTACCATCCATCAGCATTTTTAAATGGCCCTGAGCAATCAGCTGGCGATAGACAGAATACCAGAGTGCTTGCTCGCCTTCATGACGGTCTACCATATATTGAACGTTGTATTTTTGTTTTGTTTCGTAAACATCACGAAGCGCTGTAATGGCCAATTGAGTGGCATTGATTTGTTTGGCAGTTGGAACCAAACAAGTGTCGCAATTTTCACAAGGGCCAAGATAAGGATCATCAAAATATCCAAGCAATACTTCACGCCTGCACGTCGTGCTTTCACAAAATCCTAATATCGCATCAAGCTTTTCATCATTAACGCGTTTTCTGGCAGCAGTTTTTAATCCTTTATTGGTAATTCGTTTTAAGAGAATCAAATCAGAAAGGCCATAGAGCATCCAGGCTTGCGCAGGCAAGCCGTCTCGCCCAGCACGACCAGTTTCTTGGTAATAGGACTCGAGGCATTTTGGGAGATCCATGTGTGCCACAAAACGAACGTCAGGTTTATCAATACCCATTCCAAAGGCAATAGTCGCAACGACAATAATAGATTCTTCGCTCGTAAATTTTTCTTGAACAGAGTTTCGATATTCTTGCGAGAGGCCTGCATGATAAGGCATGGCCTTCAAACCTTTGGTACAAAGAAATTTGGCGACTTCTTCAGTACTATTTCTTGATAGGCAATAAACAATGCCTGCATCTTTAAGATGCTCGGTTTTAATAAAACTTAAGAGCTTTTCTCGATTTTCGATTTTTGATTTTTTCTTTGCAACACTATAGCGAATATTTGGTCGATCAAAAGAGCTAATATAAACGGGAGCATTCTCTAATGAAAGACAACTTATAATTTCTTTTTTGGTAGCAGCTCCCGCAGTGGCCGTGAGAGCGATTCTTGGAATATCAGGATAGCGGGTGGCAAGCATCGCGAGTTCCATATATTCAGGTCTAAAGTCATGGCCCCATTGGGATACGCAGTGAGCTTCATCAATGGCGAAGAGGGAAATATTTACTTTGTCTAAAATATTCTGGAAAAAAGAAGTCATCATTCGCTCAGGAGAGACATAGAGTATTTTTAAGCTTCCATCAAGGAGCTCTTTTTCAATTGATTTCTGTTGTGATTTTGTTATTGATGAATTTAAAAAAGCAGCTTTGACATTTTTTCTAAGGAGAGCATCGACTTGATCTTTCATAAGAGCAATGAGTGGAGAAATAACGATGGCAGTTCCAGGTCTGGCGATTGCAGGAATTTGATAACAAAGGGACTTTCCTCCACCAGTCGGCATGAGGATGAGTGCATTTTCTCCGGCGATAACGGAATTAACAATTTTTTTCTGGGCACCACGAAACTGATCGAAATTAAAAATTGTTTTGAGTATGGTGAGTGAGTCGGTCATTAGATATTTTATGATTATTTTCAGCAAAAAAGCTATGAAAAAAGGTGCCAGCAGACTTTAAGTCTGCTGGCACCTTTTCTAGTTACACTTCTTAGGATTCTTAAACGCCGTACGAATCTGTTCACTAAATTTTAACGACAACATGTCAACTGACCAATCTTGAATATCATTTTGATAAAGCTTTTCGTAAATGAAAGCAAGAGCACCAACTCGAAGTCTATTTCCAATTAAACCCTGAGTAAGGTATCCCCAAAAATGATATTGGAGTCCTGGAATGTCGTCGCCATCAACAAGTCGTTCGATTTTATATGAAACAACAGAAGAAGTTCCACGATCGACGGTAAGAGCGTCTCCACTAAAGACCCAAGGGATTACACCAAGAGCAACCATTGGATCTCCATAAATCTCAACGGCTTTGTCAAAAAGCTTTTCTGGAGAAACCGAAAAGTTTTCTTGTTCAAGCAACCAAAGAAATAAAGGTGATGAAAAATGATTGTACTTTTGGGACTCGTAAACAA
Source organism: Bacteriovoracaceae bacterium (assembly GCA_043721975.1). Taxonomy (GTDB): domain Bacteria; phylum Bdellovibrionota; class Bacteriovoracia; order Bacteriovoracales; family Bacteriovoracaceae; genus Bacteriovorax. The sequence goes on along the minus strand of JAYSPR010000275.1, from coordinate 99 downwards.
ACTCGTTAAATTTTTTATGATTAGGAGTGCCGATAGCGAGTTGGTATCTATCTTTATCTTTCATGCCCGCTGTTTTTTGCATTATAGGGAGTCCATCTT
>JAYSPR010000274.1:0-16505 GCA_043721975.1 Bacteriovoracaceae bacterium | reverse complement strand
ATTAAACCTGCCTGTAAAAAATTATTTTTTACTTAACTTCTATTGCAATCGTTTTTGAATATTCTTCACCAAAAGATTTATGCATTCCATCGGCAAACTGAAGAGTTAAAGTATGCTTTCCTGGTTTAAGAGTAAGCGAAGTTGATGTCGAGCCATCTCCAAAATGTTTATGAGTCTCATCTTTCGGAACCACTTGATCTTTGGCCACTGGAGCACCGTCAATAATAATATGGTGATGTCCTGTTCCTGCTTTTAAATCTCCAGCTTTTGAAACAGTCATCCCATCTACTACAAACTCAACTTGAAAAGTTGTTGGAACAACTTCTTTATCAAGAGGTTTTGTAAAATGAACTTTAGACATATCGGCTTTAGCTGCAAAGGCCGATGAGATTGATAAAATGAACGCGAGACTTAGTAATGTTTTCATAAAACTCCTAAATGTGGGTAATAGATTTTTTAATGTTAAACTATTTATTCAAATTCACAATATCACTTTTTCTAAATTCAAATTTGTGACTTCATAACCAAGCTTCTCGTATAAATTCCTAGCAACCAGATTGTGACCAAAAACATGCAGACCTATATGGGTTAATCCTAATTTTTTCACTTCACTTTCCAATAGCTCCATGGCCATTTTTCCATATCCACGACCTCTCGAGTTATCGTCAATGACGATATCGTACACAAATGCTTTTCTATTGCTAGAAGCACCGCGGATACCAAACCACAGTGTGCCTACGGAGCGGTTATTTTCAACAATTGAAAAAATATATTGGTCAGGTGTTTCTAGGCCTTGAGGCAACAATCGACTAAAATCCTCATTGGTCTTTTTTAAAGCTTCTTCTTCTGTGTGCCCATTTTTTACAATTTCATCTTTATAGGACTCACGGCTTATATTGGACCATTCTTCATATTCTACTAACGCTTTCTTTTTTAAAATTAACATTAAAAACTCCTCGCTTTTACTATTTAATTCTTAACTAACTTAAACAATTAGGCCAAAATTATTCTCATAACTCTTAGAGGAAAAATGTGAATATTGATTTAGACTCCCCCTTAAATTCACCGTCTTTTTGTATTCTGCCTTGGATACACCTCAATGTAATGCCTGATAGCTCTGTTATTCCATGCTGCATATCCCCTTATGATGAAAGTTATGGGAATGGGAAAGAGCAAACTGCTTTAGAAATTTGGAATTCAAAAAAATTTAAATCTCTTCGCTTAAAAATGTTGTCCGGAGAAGCGATTCCTGGCTGTAGTCGCTGCAGTCATTTAGAAAATTCTGGCTTTAAAAGTATGCGTAATGAAATGAATCAATTTTTTCATTCATATTTAGATCTAACAAAAGAAACAAAAGAAGATGGCAGTATCGAAAAACTTCAACTCAGATACATTGATATCCGTTTTAGCAATTTATGCAATTTCAAATGTCGAGGCTGTGGCCCGACCTTAAGCAGTGCCTGGTTTGATGATTATAAAGCCTTGTATCCCGAAGAATTCCTAGGAAAAAGAGTAAACAGTATTTCGGTAGAATCACCACATTTTTGGAGTGAATTAAAATTACTTATACCTCACGCCGATGTGATTTATTTCGGTGGTGGAGAACCATTAATCACAAAAGAGCATTTTGAAATTTTATCTTATCTAAATGAACTTGGGCTAAATGACATTGAGTTACGCTATACGACAAACCTTTCACAACTAAATTACGGCAACTATGATTTGACTAAGATTTGGTCACAATTTAAAAAGATTAATCTAAGTGTTAGTATTGATGACATTGGTTCTCGTGCAGAGTATTTCAGAAATGGAACAAAATGGAGCCAAATTGAAAAAAATTTTGAAATCTTAAAAAATAAATATCCAGAGATAAATCGTTCCGTTAATTGCACGGTTAACATCATGAATGTTTATTACTTAATAGAAATTTATGAATACCTAGTCCTCAAGAACTATATTAAACCAGAACATTTTAATATTAATCTGCTTTTAGATCCACATGAATTACGTATTGATGCTCTTCCTATTCATCTTAAAAAATTAGTCACAATCAGGCTTACAAAATTTAAATTCAAGCTAAGCTGTCTTTCTCCTGAACATCAAAGCAATATTAAAGACATTGATAATATTATTCACTTTATGAATCTTTCTGATAAAACGTTCTCAAAAGAAGAATTTATTTTAAAAACCGGCCAGCTTGACATACTTAGAAATGAAAACTTCTTAAGTGTTTATCCTGAGTTAAAAGATCTTATGACAATTTAATCTCTTTATTATAAATATTTTTTGCAACATCAAGTGACCAACTTGCAAACTCGGGACTGCAAAATTGATTAGATCTAAGATTCTTTTTTCTATTTTCAAGACTCATCTCTATTTCTTCGATAATGCCCACAAGATTTTCTTTTTTGAAACTATCATAATCTTGAAAGTTTTGATGAAGCATAAAACCATGCTCCATTGAAAGAGCTTGATAAAAGGTTTCTCTCCCTTGAGAAACATGAGGGATTTTCAAGATTGGTTTCGCACCTTTCTGGCAAGCATCGTGAAGCAGATATGAATCGGAAAAATAATATTTGAGTGGATTTATAAAATGAAATTTAAAATGAGATAAATCAATTGAAGTGTATTCTCTCCAATCTACAACTCGTATTTTTTCGTTTTCAAATTCTTTATTAATGAGCTGTAAAATTTTAAAGCCCCACATTTCATCACGTTGAGATTGCCCCTGCCCACGAAGTTTCATTGATGAAAAGAAGACAACAATCTCATCAGATGTTGATATCTTTTCTTTTAATTTTCTTAGTTCAACTAAAACTAAATCGAGAGGGGCAGATAGTGGTGAAGGAGAAATAAATAAAATTTTTTTTGAAAAATTATCAGCTAAATACTCTCGCCTCTCTTCAAATTTCAAATCTCTCAGTAAAACTAAAGACCTCCACTCGAGGGGTACGAGTGAAGAAAGTTTACTATCTACGATATAAACAATATCTTGATTTTTTGGAACTGGATTTAAAGTGAAAAACTTAAGTAAAGGCATGACCCCATCACGCAATGATAAAACATTCAGAAATTGAACTCTTGCTGGTGAATACTCCAACTCAAGACTAAAACTTGGGTTTAGTGGAGAAAAATAGTGGTCAGCATCAGGAGAAAGATACTCTTTAAATTTATTTAATTGATAACGTGAAAAAAAGTCTTCAAGCACAGAGGGTAGTTTATGTGTATAAAGTGGTTCCTGAATTTTTTTAATGAGACATTCAAAATCAGTATGCTTCATAAATCTCCTGAAATAACTCGTCTTTAAAAGGAGAATTAGGATTTTTTTTAAAACTCAAACACAAGTTATTAAATTTATCAGCGCATGACTTCACACTTCCAAAATGCCATTCATTCAATTCTAAAGCAAGTTTTTGACTTGAAGCCTTTATTGAGAGTGACAAGAAAGCTTCTTCACTAATTTTTTGTCTTTCTTCTCGTTTTTTGGGAACCAATTTAATTAATGAGAGTAGTTTTTGGCGAGCATCGCCAGAATCAGCACTTGGCCTCGATGTGAGTTTTTTGACATTAACCAGACTGACACTTTTAGAATAATTTGCAAAAGAACTATAGCCGGCCCAGTCAGTTAAGAGACAAGGAAGTCCGGAGCAAAGCGCTTCAGCCGGGGCCATTCCATAGTCTTCGTCATTGTAAGTGCTCAAGCTCACGAAGCCATCGGCCCCATGATATAATTTCATTAATTCATCAGTGCTTTGATTACCAAGAAAATAAACTTTTTCACATTGAGTCTTTTTCATAGTTTTAAAATAATAATGAAAATATGAACCACTAACTCCACGCTTTCCAAAATAAGGAATTAAAATATCATCCCATGGACCAACAATTAACAATGTGATTTCTTCTTCTAAAAATATTTGTGTCGATTCAAATAACTTAATGAGAGCATCTACGTTTTTTTGTAGTGAAATTCTTCCGGTATAAATTAAAACTTTCTCACTTGGACTCAGCTTTAATCGATCTCTCACTTGAAGGCGATTGACTTCAAAGTTTGTAAAATTAAAAATTGATTCATCCACCGGAAAAGGACGTGTGCTGACAATCGATTGATCGGAATGAAAAAGTGATTCAACCAGCAATTGCTGTTTGTGAGAAGCTGTGACAAAGTGAATTGGTAAATTCAAAAGAGCTTCCCGGCAATTGTCCCATTGCCTGCAATCTAAAATGAAGTCACCAAAAATATGAATAATAATTTTTGGTCTTAGGTCAAAAGATATGTCTTTGTAATGCCTATATAATTCTTGCAGAAATAAAGCTGGATTTGGTTGATGATCAAGCCAAACTATTAGATCTGCTTTTTTTAGCTTAATCGATGCGATCGCACTATAAGCAGTATAACGATTGAGAGTTTCAGGGACAGTGACAATCTCAAAATTATTATTTTCTAGAGCTCTTGAGTAAGCTTTTAGTAGATTAGACGTTATCAGCTGACAACTTATCCAAGATGATTTCGTTTCTTTGGTGATTAATATAATCTTATTAAAACGAGGCAATATCGACTCTCTCATTTCACTTGTATTAGTAAAATTAGATCATTCTTTTAAAAAGATGCAAAGACTCTTTGCTGCAAAATGTTAGCTTTTTTTAAATAACTGATAGAGAAATTGTCCTTCTCCTAAGAGAAATGGAATAAAAGTGCAGAATAAGATGAAATTGAAATAAGTATTTATTTGATTTTTTAGAAGAATATTTAAAACAAATAGAAAAAGTGAAAGAAGTGAGAAAGTCATCATAATCAGCCTCATGAGACTTGTCGATTCAAAGTAAGAACTAAAAAACAGACTAAAACTAGAGGTACTTCCAAATAGAGATTTTAAAATCCATAGTAATCCAATCCAAGTTGTCGTTATTAAGACAATAGTTAAAATATTTGCAATGAATCCTGAAAATAAATTGAGAAATAAGTTACCTTTCTCCTCAGCAAACTGTTTAAAACAAAATATAAAAACTGGATTAAAGATAACAACCGTTAAAATCATTCCTGTCATCGACAAGCTCTCATAGCTCTTAAAGACTGGAGCATAGAGCTTAAAAAGAGCTGGCCAAAATTCATTTGATAACTCTGTCCACATTCCAAAAAATTGAAAAATTGACGCCAGAATTAATATGGGAAGACCAATAAAGCCTAAAATATTGCCTTCCATTCCAGTGCGATAAATATTAAAAATAAAAACGGTTAATGACCACGCCACGAGATGACCCCAGCGCCAATGGCTTAAGTAACGATAATACTCCCTCAATGACTGTTGATCAGTTTTAAGCAATTGATTAAAACCGTATACAATAAGTGACCACACTAAAAAAACAATAATGGCAAAGGGTATAAACCTTTTGTAGTTTATAAAGGAATGGTTGTCACTTCCGTAAATAAAACCAAAAGTTGGATAAAGAAATAAATAAAAAATAAAAATGATAGGATTTAAAAATATTTTAGAAAATAATGAAAACACTATATTCAAATAAGATAGCATGATCTTATTTCTCACTCATACATAGAGCAGAGAGAACTAAAGGCTTCATTCCAAGTCTTTTTTTAAATTCAATAGACAAACTCGGTGACTTTACAAATGAATAAAAATCTATTTTCTTAATGTCCCCTTTTCCGCGATTATTGTCATCTGGGATATAGGAAAAACCTCCTGACAATAAATCATTTTCTTGTAAGAAGATTGTCTCAACAGTTGATACACCTTCTTTAATTTCCAACTTTAATAAACTTGGTGTAAAAGTATATTCACGCTTATCTTCTTTAATACTGCATTTGAAATTGTCATTAGCTATTTTTCTGTCTTCACCTATCGAGCTTTTTGATCTTGATATAGGCGAACTACAACCTGAGGCCACAAATATTAGCGTAAGTAGAATTAAGGCCATAGTCATTATTTTCAATTTAAACTCCTAAAAATATTCAATATCTTATCGAAGTTTTACTAAAATAACTTAAATAACTAAACATTGTGGTCAAGTATGCCGTTAAGTGACTTAGATATGTAAAACTACAAAAATGGAAACTACACAATGCCCTGGAAAATGAAGCTTCAGACTATCGTTTTTGTTTTAATCTTAATTATCCTGGGTGGAAATTCTGGTCTTTTATATACCGATGCTCATGCTGATGAATGCATGCTGGCCATTAAAAGCCTACTCACCAAAATAGATGGACCTGTCGCAGGTAAAATAGCAGGTCTCGATACACACATTGATCACAGAAATTTTATTGCTCAATTGGCAAAGAAAAAAAATATTCCAGTTTTTTTAAAACAAAATGAAAAAGGTGAAAGTATTCCTATTATTTTATTAAATAAAACGACCTCCCCTAAGCTCAAAGGACTTATTGAAAATAGTTTTGGAACCCAAATAGCTCTTCAAAAAGATTGGAATAATGACCACGGACTTCTTCGTGCCGGAAATTATATTATCGATCTTGATACACCTGGTGCCCGAGGATTTGGTGAGATTGAAGAAACCGGTCTTGCTTGGAAAAATGTTCACAGCTACCTGACCCATACAGGTCCGGACTCTAGTCCTACTTTAGAAGTGGCCTATCTTTTAACTCCTGATGAAAGAAGCACAGTTGATTATTATCAAAAAGTAAGGAGAGCCGCTTTATTTAGAGTTAATTTTACTTTTGCTGACTATGATGCTGGAAATTTTCCCAGTCAATTAAAAAATGGTGGCGAGCATTGTTTCTTATTTTGTAAAGCTACTGAAGTGACAACTCATATTCAAGAAATTAAACAAAAGCTTTCGTCTTTCGGAGTAAAAGATCCAAACAAATTTTTAAAAGATCCAAAAGTCGCTTTGGCCTTAAAAGAAATTAGAGAACTTTTTAATAACACAGATCCAGATAGTCTTAATTCAAACATTTTAAATAATAAAAAAGTTTTAGATCTCTTGAGTGGCTTGTATCCTAAAGGAGTCGCCACTAATGATCAAAAACTGGCCTTCGTCAATTGGCTGACTTCTTATGACAGTTCAGTGAGATATAACTCAGCAATGAAAACTTTAGGAGTCACAGAAGATCTTGGAGTTGAGGATGCCATCAATTCTAGAGTCAGTGTTATTTTTGTCTATGATGAAAATGCAGAAGTAAGCACCTTTAGTAATGCGACCTACAGTAATTATGGAAAATTTATTTCTTGGCCAACAACTAAACAGTACCCTGTGGATTAATATATGAAAAAAAAATTACTTTCCGTTTTATTCTCATTCGTACTATTTTTAACATCTCACACTGCTTTTGCTGAGACCTGTGCTGATCTCATCAAAACATTAGTCACGAAACAAAAGGCCATGGCCTCTCTCGAAGAGACTATCGAAGTCGTCAAAAGACTAGAGGCCTTTGCCAAAAAAAATAAACTGCCATATCAAATTTTAGAAGTCGGTCCGGCCAACAGAAGAGTTCAAAAACTTTTCGTAGGTTTAGATATGACTGATGAAGCTTTAGTTAATAAATATTTAAAAGAATTTAATCTTGAAAGCACTGATCAACCCACTCTCGCCTTAGAGTTTGGCTTTGAAGTTCCTGACGAGTATATTTCTGGGGTTTTAAGAACTTCATCTGATCCTGACGCTCCTATTTATCGCTGGGGGAAACAAGATATACCACGCAAAGAATGGGTCCGTGACTGGATGGTTCAAGGTGGTGGGGATTATAATGGGCACACTGATCATCCCGAGCGATTAAAAAATCCGATTTGGGGTTATTCTCACCTTATTCAACTGACACCAGACGAAGGAAAAAACGTCAAAGTCTTTTTGAAAAAACCGAATGACCGAGGGCCATGTAAATCTGATAACTGTATTGCCTGGACAACTGGTATAGAACTTGGGGTTACTAAAAAAGATGCAACTGATGAAGAACGCCGTTATTTATTTAACGAACTAGGCGTCTCACGTTCATCGGCCCACTATGAAATTGGTCGAAGACTTATGCATGCCGCGAACCAAAGACATGCCGCTGTTGTTGTTTTCTTAAATGGTGATAAAGGTCTCAAGGCCTTCGATACTAATTTAGCAAAATATCTTCCACCAGAACCACAAATTCCCTATACAAATATTATAAAAGGATTAGGTCATGACCCTAAAGGGGAATTGATGACGGCCTTGAATGTCGTCCCAGATGGTGCTCGAATCTTTTTTCCTATAGCAGCAGGAGCTAGTCCAGAGGCCATGAGTGCTCTGATTCAAAAAGCAGCTGGATTAAAAAAAGGTTTTGATATTTCTATTTTAGTTAACGGTATTAATGAATCAACTCTAAGACAAGGGGCCGAACTCGCCGGTGGAAAAATAAGATTTTCTTCTTTTTTCGTCGGAAGCAATATGAGAAAGCTACACGGTGAAGGGAAAGTGAAATACATTCCTGGTTACCTAAGTGACTTCCCTCGCTACATTAAAGATCCAACCATGAAGGATTTTAAATATGAAGCGATAGTGGTTCGCGTGAGCCCTGCAGATGCTAAAGGCAATCATTCACTTGGACCAAACCATGATATGATTCATGCCATCTTAGAAGGAAATCCAAAAGTAAAAATCATTGCGGAAATTAATGAAAACGTTCCCTTCACTACCGGGGATAATATTATTCATAAAAGTAAGATCGCTGGAAGTTTTATAAGCACGGCTAAACTTGCTGGCCCACCAGTCGTTCCACTCACTGAAGTTGAAAAGCAAATTGGACTTTACCTTGGAACATTAATTGATAGTGGATCAACCTTGCAAATCGGAATAGGAAATATTTTTGGGGGAATTGCCGATGGTTTAGTTAAGGCCAAAAAGAAAGACCTCTTTATTTCCAGCGAAATGTTTGGGGACAGTTTAAAAGATATTATGGAAAGAGGAATTGCGGCTAAGGCCGAAACAGGTTTTGCTTACGGTTCTGAAGATCTTTATAAATGGCTTAATAAAAATAAGGCCGTTAAATTTATCTCGACTGAAGTCGTTAACTCTCCAGCAACCATACAAAATACTGAGAAATACCATGCCGTCAATACTGCACTTCAAGTAAGGCTTACTGGTGACGTCAATGCCGAAATTGGGCCAGAAGGAAGACTAAGTAGCCCAGGTGGGCAAGTTGAATTTATGTCTGGTGCCTCAAGAAGCAATGGTGGTAAATCCATAATCGCCATTAGGTCAACGGCCAAAAAAAATGAAATCTCGGCCATTGTCCTTGATCTTTACGGTGGAAATATTACCACTCCAGACGAAAGTGTTCACTATGTTGTAACTGAATACGGGATTGCTATATTAAAGGGAAAAAATACCAGTGAAAAAGCGGTGGCCCTCATCAATATAGCCCATCCGAAATTTAGGCAAGAATTGCGAGATGGAGCGATTGAAAGACATATTATTTCTCCTGGTGATGCCAATGCCATCAAACTCGATGTTCCAGAAATTGCTGATTTAGAAGTCGAGAATCAAGGTCGGGCCATTGCCAGCCAAGAAAGCGACCATGAGAGCAACCAAGAACCTGGATGGTTTGCTTCATTCTGGAATAAGATTAAATCACTTTTTTAATGATCTCAAGCTGTCTATAAATTTGACGGCCCGGTAGGATTTACAAAGACCAGTCTCATCGCATGCGAAAAGGCGTACGATGAGACTATGATAAAAAATATTATTATTTCCACATTACTTTTCTTACTCACAAGCACTATTCTTCACGGAAAAGTTAGTAATAATAAAGCTTACTCATGCACTTGCCTCACATCACTTCAAGAAGAATTAGAGCGAGACCGATATGATATGTCCGTCGAGTATAGACAAAAATTTTATTCAACAATAAAGTTTGATAATGAAAGTGAATTCTTAGAAGGCACGATTCAAGACCAAGTTGTCATATTAATTCATGGTTTTATGGCCTCTCCATTTGAAGTTAAGGAAGTGGCCACCCATTTAAATAATATGGGTTACTCTGTCTATATGCCTTTACTCTATGGGTTTGGTGGAACTGGACAAACTGCGAACTACGGAAAGCTTGCCATATGGAGAGAGCAAATTAAATCTTCAGTAAAAAAACTTTCACAATGCTATAAGAAAATTTCTATAGGTGGAATCTCTCTTGGTGGGGCACTGGCAACCGATTATGTTTTAAATAATAAATCAGATAATGTTACATCTCTCATCTTACTTTCACCGTATTTTGATATCTCTCAGGATGTTGCCAAGATGCTTATTGGCCCACTCTTAAGTGTTAAAGACTCTTTTGATCTCTCTACACTTTTTTCTATGTCTAGGTCATCTGATCTAACTGAAGTTATAAAATATAAGCCATTTTATTCTGAAATCATGCCATTTCATACCCTAAAAGAGATTTTTACCCTCAGTGAAGAGCTCAAAAATAAAGTACCAGCAACTCTTAAATCTTTTCCAGTTTTTGTAGCAACGAGTGAAGCTGATGTGACAATAAGTTTGAGTGCTGCAGTTGATCTTCCTAAAAAACATTTTTCTGACATCACTTATTTTAGTATTGGAAAAGATTTTAAAGTTCCTCACCAGATTACTTATGAAAGCGTTAATCCAAAATTTAAAGACATGGCAAGAAAGATAGTGAGTATTATAAGAAAGGGCAGTTACCAGTAAAAGCATCTATTCGTTCTTGACTAAAACCCTCAGAATGACCATTAAAGAAAATGCCAAGAATGTCGATCAATTCTCTATGAGAAAGTGGCCTGTTTTATCATTCATTTTACTAAGCTTCCTAAGTGCTTTACTTTCAAGTTGTTCACCTTTAAATGTCCTAAGGAACCCTGCCCAAGGCGTTAATGAAACGATCTCCCAGACAAGCAGTGACGTTTTTGGAATTTATACCGGTTCATTTGATCCTCCTTCAAATGCGCATAAGAAAATTATGACTCAGGCCTTAGATAATTATCCAATTAAAAAACTTCTTATTTTCGTTAATGTCTCAGGCTCTAAAGATTTTAAATCTTCTTTTGCCGAACGACGTGCAATGATTTTAGGAATGCTTGGATTAGATGCTGATAGAGTTGAAGTGAGGCCTATTCTTCGTGAGAATGTAAATGAGACAATGGAAGCCATAAATAAGATGGCAAAAACAATTCAATTTATTGGGCAAGATTCTTTTGAAGCACTTCCTCCAAGTTCAATGTTGGACACAAATCGAAAATGGATTGTTATCCCCAGAGGCAGAGAGCCACTCTATATACCAGAAAATGCAAATGCAGAAGCACTTGCTCCGATTGATGATACTTCATCTTCAGAAATTCGCGCCTTGATTGTTAAAAATAAGGCCAACGAAGCTAATATTGATCCATTTGTCAGAGACTATATTCTAGAACACCGCTTGTATGTGCCAGAACTTGGCGCTGCAGAAAAAGCAAAGATTGCAGCTTTTGAAAAACTATTCCACGAGTACAAAATTAGTTTAAAAAGAGCTATGCCAGTAATTGATTTAAATGACGCTTTTCTTCCAACCTATCTTCCAGATCAGTCTGTTTCTGCATGGTCAGATAAATTCACAAATTTGATTATCAAGCAGAGGGGGTTAAAAGGTGCAGAGGCTGAAAATTTCAGAATCTTCTCCCATGAATTATTGAGCAAGATTAATGTTAGTTCTGAAATTCAAAAGAAAATTAAGCGACTAAAAAATATCAACAATCCTTGTACTCCATCGGCCATGAGTGTTTTTTTCTAGCAAGAATTTTCATACTTAATTTTAATTGATCACGTAAAATAAAAAAAGGCCGCAATGATGCGGCCTTTTTTGTTTATAGCATTTTAATTAGCTTCAGCTTCCACTATCGTACTAACAGAAACATCATTCACTCGTGGAATAACAATTTCTCCATCTTGTGCTGAAACATCTAATTTTAACTTTAAATTAACTGTATGTTTTTTATTAAACAATCCACCTAATTTTGGAGCACCTAGACTTTCTAAATCAATTTCTACTTTCGTAACATTTCCATCAAAAGTTGATTTGAATTGATTTGATTTTAAAGTCTTTTCAAATTTCACATCATCTTTTTTCGAAATTTTAACAAAAAGTGAAGTTTTAGAAGCATCAAATTTTCCATTCACCACAAAAAGAAGTGAACGTTTGTTTAAGTCTACGTCTGTAATTCCTTTATTTGTCACATTGAATAGATCTTCTAAGTTCAAGTGAGTCACTTTATATTTTGCATTAATCGTATTCACATCACCTTGGGCCGTTAAAGAAACTTCTTTCTTTACAAGAGCGAGCATATTTTTTGAATCACTTTGTCCCTCGAATGAAAGAGCTCCCTTGCTATCAAGTGAGATCGTGTAGCTTGGTTTAGCCTCTATAGCATTATTTGAAAATTCAACTTGCACGCTTGCTTGATGAGTTTTCAAAGTAACATCGTAAGGAACCTTAACTTCTTTTTGACAGTCATATGGAACAGAACGATAAAGTGTTTCATCTTTACATTCAGTGGCGCTGTATGGAATTTGGCTACACTCTCTTTCGTCTGGTACCCAATCACACTGCTGTCTTGTGTGGTTATCACAAACTTGATAAGGATGATTGACCTGACGACAAACTTGTCTGCTTGGACCATCAGTACATTCTCTTTCTTCGTAAGGAACTTGACGACATTGTTGAGAACCAGGTGTGTTTTCACAAACTTCACGAGGTGGAACTTTCACACAACGATTTTCTCCATTAGGTTCTCTATGGCAAACAACATCACCTGGAACTGTATGGCACTGTCTTCCACCACCAGTTTGTGAACACTCTTGTCTATAGCGTACAACCACTCGACAGCTCGGCTCGCCTCTTTCCATATGGCATTCATTTTCATAACGATTTTCTGTACGGCAAACTGGATCACTAACAGTTCTACATTCTTGGTGTCCTGGAATTGTACGGCACTCTAGACGGTAACGAGTCACTTCACGACAAACATTTTCAACGTAAGGAACTTGGCGATAGCAAGTCGTATCGATTGTTTCTGTTTTGTATCTTGTTTCTGTAAGAAAATTTTCTAAATCAAAAGTTTCTTCTCTTTGATTTTCAAATTGAATTGTTTTTGATGTTTCTGAATGAGCTTGACCCATCATGATCACCATCATGACTGGCATTAGCACAAAGCGCGTGAGAAATTTCATTTAGTCCCCCTTTGACTCTTTTATAAATTGGCAGAGTAGTAGACGCAATCACTGTGCCATTGTTTATTTAATTCAGATCTGCAGCAAGAGTATGTAATTGAGAAAAATTATTTTTAATCTCCGTATGTTGTATTGTCACTAGTGATAAAGTGACACCAGTATTTTTTTTCGTTGAGACTTCAAAATAAATTGTTAGTCTATAAGCATTAAACAGTTTTTTATCCCAAGGAAATTTTTATGATCAAAAAAATTCTTTTTAAAACTTATCCAGACAACTCTATTTTAAGTGATTTGTCTTTAACCACTCTAAGAATAACTATGGGACTTCTTATGGCCGGTCTTCACGGCTCAGGAAAAATTCCACCAAGTGATAAACTTATCGATGGAGTGACTGCACTTGGTTTTCCTATGCCTGTTTTATTTGCATGGGCCGCAGGACTTGCAGAATTAGTAGGTGGAATTTTATTGGCAGTAGGATTCATGACAAGATTTAGTGCACTTCTCGTTGGCTTCACAATGTTTGTAGCAGCATTTGGACGACACCTAACTGATGCTTGGGATGTGAAAGAACTCTCACTTCTCTATTTGGCCATCGCACTTATGTTTGTCTTCAAAGGCTCTGGCCGATTTTCAATAGATCATTTAATCAAAGCTTAATTATTATTTCTTTTTAGTTTTTTCTTTAGATTTAGCTGGAGACTTTTTAGTTGTGACTTCATTAACTATTTGGTCTTCAGTTTTTTGATCAAGTAAATAATGTGATTTTTCGCCTTCAGCTAATCCAGCATTAGCACTTTCAGGAGTCTTCCACTTCTTAGTTGCATCTTCAATAGATGAACAAGAAGTCAAAAGGGCCGATAGTAAAAGGGCAATAGCAAACGTACTTTTCATTTATTCTTCTCCAAGAAAAATTTAGTGGACTTAATTATTTTAACTCAATTATAAATTTTAAGGATTAGATTTTTTAAGATAGATAAAAGTATTAGCAGAAAATTTCTTAAAATTTTTCCACTGATTAATCAGGTAATAGTTGAGTGAATTAATTACAACTCCTCCATTCACATCAGGACCACCCCAGCCGTGAACACCAATAATAAAATTATTTGGATCATTTTCTAAATAGAGAGCGGCACCAGACATACCACCGTAAGAGTCACAGTAGTAAGTTAAAAGCTGACCTTTAGGGGTCGCAGGACAAGTCACACTCCATAGTGTTCCAAAATCTTTATCACCAGGATAACCAGCAAAATTAATTTCTAATAACTTTGGGGCCAGTTCCGCTTCTAAGACTGCTCGGAAACCTGACCAGCCAATTTTTTCGCCAACGGGTTTTTCTAATTCAACTACAGCGAAATCATACTCCGCTTTTTTAGTTGCAATATATTCTTTAAGAACAAAGAATCGTTTAAATTGAACTCCAGAAAATTCATTTGATTCTGGCGTTGTTTCTTCTTTAATCTTACCTGGAGAAAAAGAAAAACCTTCACTCCAGATTTTTTTTTCAAAATTATAAACACAATGAGCGGCCGTTAATATGTGACGAGGCCCAATGAGTGTTCCAGTGCAAAACGTTTTTTGGTTCGTATCATAAATAAGTCCCGTCACTCGGTGGCGAAAATCACTTAAATCATTCACTTGCACACGCTCGTACTGACCGTGCAAATTCTTAGATTGCTCATTGTCGGCAAACAGCAAAGGACTTTGAATCAGGAGAATAATACTCCACACATAATTGAAAAATTTCATTGGATAAAGCTAATAGAATAATTCTTAATTGCCAATAGGCTTGGTAAATTTGTATCACTCCTTTTTTAAGATAAGACATTAAAATCATGAGATTTATGACCCGCCAAATGACATATTAAAGATGGCCAAACATAAAGTGGATTGCTAAAATTTTTTTATGAATCACTTACCAGACTTAATTCGTGACCTCGGTGTCATTCTCGTAACAGCAGCTATTACAACTCTTATTTTTAAAAAGCTAAAACAGCCTGTTGTCTTGGGATATCTCATTGCCGGCTTTTTTCTAGGGCCGCATTTTCCTTATTTTGTCACAGTTAAAGACGTTCATTCTGTGCAAATTTGGGCCGAAATTGGAGTTATCTTTTTACTTTTTGGACTGGGTCTAGAATTTAGTTTTAAAAAACTTTCTCGCATCGGAAAAAGTGCCGGCATTACTGCTTTTATCGAAGCTCCTTTTATGTTTCTCTTGGGATATCTCACTGGGAAAATGTTGGGTTGGGCAAAGTTTGATTGTATTTATTTGGGTGGAACACTTTGTATTTCATCAACTACAATTATTGTAAGAACTTTTGATGAACTATCACTTAAAGGAAAAAAGTTTGTTTCATTGGTTCTAGGTGTCTTAGTCTTTGAAGATCTAATCGCCATTTTACTTCTCGTTCTTTTAACCACTGCTGCAACCACTAATTCTTTTTCGAGCAGTGCTCTCTTCGCATCCGTTTTTAAATTAGGATTTTTTCTGACCTTGTGGTTTTTAATTGGAATTTATCTCATACCACATGCTCTTAAGAACATTAGAAATCTCTTAACCCAAGAAACTACTATTGTTGTCTCATTAGGTCTTTGTCTTTTCATGGTCATTATCGTGAGTTCTGTTGGCTTTTCTGCACCACTAGGTGCTTTTATCATGGGTTCAATTTTAGCTGAGACCAAAGAAGGGAAAAATATTGAGCATCTTTTAAATCCAATTAAAGATCTTTTTTCTGCTGTCTTTTTTGTCTCGGTTGGTATGATGATCAATCCCGCTTCCATTGCACAATATACTAGTACAATTCTTTTAATCACTCTCATTTTTGTCTGCGGAAAAGTCTTAAGCATTACCTTAGGTGCTTTACTTTCAGGACAAACTCTCAAAACTTCAATTTTTACAGGAATGAGTCTGGCACAAATCGGAGAATTTTCTTTTATCATCGCCACACTGGGTATGACATTGAAAGTGACAAGTGAATTTCTCTACCCCATCATCGTTGCTATCTCGGCCTTGACGAGTTTTACGACTCCTTATTTTGTTAAATTTGCTCCACTTCTCTATACTTGGCTCAATAAAAATATTCCTCAAGGGGTGCAAACGCGCCTTAACGATTATCAAAATGCTTTTAACACTAAATCTGAAATTGGAATTTTAGGACTCTTATGGAGGGCCTATGGAATTCGTATGCTGCTTAACTTAACTCTGGTTGTGGCCATTGTCCTTTTAACTGAAAAATACGTCATGATGACTATTTTTAAATTTTTTAGTGGGTCTGAAGAATTTCCAGGAATAGGGGGCATTATCTCTATTTTATTATCTGCTCCATTTTTATGGGCCATTATGTACGGAAGTCCATCTC
>JAYSPR010000273.1:0-13800 GCA_043721975.1 Bacteriovoracaceae bacterium | reverse complement strand
CTCTTTTGTTCAATTTTCTTTGTTTTCAACTTCATCTACATACCCTTTGTTGGGTTATGTGCTTAAAAGTGTGTCCGTTTTAACAGGGGAAGATCAGAGTTTACTTAAGTTATAATCACACTGCTAATGGAATAATTAATTTACCAGATATTTCTACACTTTCAGATGGCTGGCAGGTCATTATCATTCGCAAGGTCGCACTTTCTGTCACAATAAAACCTTTTGCTACTGATACATTTTTAAACGGACAAACAAACTTAGAAATGCAAGGTAATAACCTTCAATCTGTCACCATTACAAAAATTGGTTCAAACTGGGCAATCACTAATCAAACGACTGACTGTATTTTAGGAAAAGCTTGTTGGGGAGCAGGACAAATTTATGCTGGGACTTACCTCGGTCATCAATATTTTGTCACACCAGGTGGATGTACGAATTCAACAACTCCAACGTGCGCAGGAGGAACAGATACTGTAACTAAAGTTTGGGGGTCAGCTGCACCTGAATTAAATGTCATGCAAAATTTAACTGAGGCCATTGATGGAGCTGATCAGTCTAAAATTTTAGCAACTCTTACTACTGCGACAGCTGCGCAATTTTGTGAAAATATGGACTATGGTGGATTTCAAGATTGGTATCTTCCGGCCAGACAAGAAATGCTATTTATTCAAAGAAATAGTTCAACCATTGGTGGGTTTGCAGAAATTTCAGGCTACTATACTTCAACAGAATATTCGGCAACAACAAATTGGTTTGTAAGTTTTAGCCAAGGTTATATGTACACTGGAAATAAAAATACAGCTGGGCAATTCGTTCGTTGTGTTCGTAGATACTAATTTTATAAGCTTTATGGCTTCTTAAAACCTGCCCACTTTTTTTGTCATTTCTACATTTCGACCCTTTTATCACCTCTCACCTCACCCCTAATATAAGCCTTTGAAAACTATCGATCCCCTCTTTTTATTTCAGTTCTTTACCTACTCTCCACCGAAAAAGAGGATGATTAGATTAGTACGGCATTAAAATAAGGCCAACTATCACAGTTTTTTAGACAATCAACCGAATAGTCTAAAGATTGATCTTTAAGCCTTAGGAATAACTGCTATGAAATTATTGAACATATTAAAAGAACAATTAAAAGCTTCAGTAATAATTTTTTCATTGCTGAACACTTCATTAATGTCTCTATCAGGGCTTCAGGCCGGTGTCTCATCGAGGCCTAGTACAAGTGCTCCTGCCAACCAAAGTAGCAGTGGAATCACCAGTAATGATGTCTTACAAGTAATGAGTGCTGCCACTGACATTTACAGTAAGTATATCGATTTTAAATCGACCACTATCATGCAACAAATTCAAGCCCAAAAAAATCAGGAGATGATGCAGTCACTTAGTCCGAGTTGCAGAAAACCTGATGGAACAGCTTGCTTCACAGTGAAAGGAAAATTTTTTCCTGAGTGTCCTTTGCCGGCTTCAATGAGTAATACTCCACAGAACGTTTGTTCGAGTGCTTCACCAAATCCTAATCAAATTTCAAGCATGATCACTTACGAATCTATTTCAAAAAATTGGGTCAATTATTACGATCAAATGCTGAATGAAGCATCAAACATGGCAGTGCCATTCGGACTTAAATGTTTACAAGACAAACAAAAGGCCATGGATTCTCAGTTAACTGAAATGGTCAACAACCTCACTAGACTTCAAGATCAACTTAATAAAGATAAAGAAACTTTTAAGGCCAACAATAAAAAACTTCTTGATGACATGACTTCAACCTTTGATGAATTAAATGGTTCAACTGGAAAAAATAATCTCAACGCCAAAGTTATAGATTTTGCCAAATACTTTTCTCCCAATTGCCAATCAGTTATTGGTGATCAAGCACTCGCGGCAGGAAAAGAATTAGGACTTCTTGGTGTACGCCAGGCCCTTACATCAGTTAATAAAAGAGCTGCTGACTTTAATTCTAATCGCACTGTTTTAGAAAATGAAATGAGAGCAGATGTTGAAAAGATGCAAAAAAGCATTAACGAAGGTGGTCTCTCTGATTACCTTGCGAATATGGACAAACAAAAATATCCATCAAAATTTAAATCATTGGGTGTAGCAGCTGAAAAGAAATCAGATGAGTTTAAAACCTCACTTGATCGCATCAATGGTGAACTCAAAGAATTAGGATATGAAGTACCAAAGATGGGCAAAGGGTTTTCTGTCGACTTTGATAAGTTCCTTGCCTCTTCTCAAAACTTTTTTAAGAAAAAATACATCAATGATTGTGTGAGCGGTGCTGATCAAAGTGGAGTTGCTCTAACGACTGATCAAATATTAGGATCAATTCAACAAAAATCAACAAAGAATAAAGGTAATGCTCGAGATAAATATAAAGTAGCACTGGCCGGCGTTCTTAGACAAGATGTCTCAGCAGAAAAGAAATTAGAACTTATTAAAGAGTTAGAAGAAACATATAAAGATATGTCTATCACTTACAATAATAACAGCGCTGAGAAAGTGACAGAAACTCCTTACGATCTTTACATGAGAACCTTGGAAAAATGTAATCAAAAATTCACACAAAATGAATCTTTTGCAACTGGAAATCAAAAAGGACTTTCTCAACAAACAAAAATTGCTAGAGGCCAAGAGCTCCTAAGAGAAATAAAAGGACTTCATGATAACTATGCTTCAAGCCTTGGTGCAGAGGCGCTTAATCAGGCCTTGAGTTGTAATGGTGAAACAAAAAAATCAGGGTCCAACTGTAGTGGCCCAGAAGCTTTTGATCACACCAAAGATTCTTTTTGTATCAACCACGCTTCGGCCTGTGCCAACGAAGTCAATGGCTGTTTCGCTGAAGCAGAAAAACACGTTGAAGTGAGAAAAGCCAAAATGGATAATTTGGCCAAAGCTTATAATAATAATGTCACTGCACTTATTGCTAGAAGTAATGCTCTTTATAATCAGCAAAAAGCTGGAGTTATGGACATGATTAAAAATGTTCAGGCCCATTTTCCAGGGACTAACTTTTTAATTCCAGAAGGTATGTTTGTTTCTATGCCTGAAATGAAAATGGATACATTTGGTGTGTCTATGGCCAATGACGGAAACCTCGCCTTCATGGAAGAGCTTCCTAAAAAAATTGATTTATTAAAAGACGTGTTTAAAGTTCAGCAAACCAAAGTTAAAGATGAAATTTCTGACTATATAGGTAAGCAAACTGCGGCCATGAATAGAGAAAAAGCTAAATGGGAAGCACTGGCCGGTGAATGTAAAAGCATGATTGACACCTCTTCAAGAGAGCTTGCTAAAATCAATGCTGAAGGACAAAAAAAGCAGCAAGACCTAGATGCCAAAGTTTTCAATTTTTGTGCAAAGTATGCTGGGCTTAGAGAAAATCCGGTGCCGGCCTGTGAAGATGCGAAATCTTTAGCTGAAGATTCTGTAGCTATTGCTGCCCGTCTTACAAACGAAGCAACGACGCTAACACGTCATTTTAGAGCAGCTTGTAATGGGTATAATAATGAGAAAGATGTTGATAGCTTAGAAACTTTAGACTGTAGTGATGACACTGTTTATAAATCAACTACAGCAAAAGAAGAGTGTAAGTCAAAGAATAGGGCAATATTAAAAAAAGCAAATGCATCAGGACAGAAAGTTTCTCCACCTGCTCAACTTGGCGCTGTATGTCCGAGTAAAGAAACTTCCGAAGCAGATTTCATTAAAAAAGCTGCTTCAAAATTCCCTGACTCTCAAAGTGAAATTAGTAAATATACAACTCTCAGCTCTGCTATAGATAACTCTGATAGTTTTGATGACAAAGGCTTTTTCCAAAGTATCAAAGATGCTTTAGGTAAATACAAAGGAAAAGCAGAGGAAGCTGGAATTTGTGCGAAACTTCATGCAATCAACGAGCTTGAAAGCTCAGGAACAGATAAACCTAAAGAGAAAATTGAAAAATTAGAAGCTGAAATTGCTGAGTATCCTGCAAAAATAAGAAAAGCTGAACAGGCAATATCATCAGCTGAAGATGATGTGAGTGAAATTGAAGCAAAGTTGAAATTAGATGATGTTAAACCTGCTGATAAAATAGATTTAACTGCAAAACTTAAAAAAGCAAAAAAGGCACGTGATGATGCCAAATTAGAACCTGCAAATTTAAAAGAAGAAAAAGAGTTAAAAGACAAAAAGCTAGCTGCTTTGCTAGATAAAAAAGATGATGGCGGTACCAAAGAAAGCTTAAAAGCTGCTTTAATGGCACTCCGTCCGACAATACTTTCAAAGAAAGAACAAGCTGCTCAAGACGTCCAACGTATCGGTGAACAAACAACCGCGAACTGCGACGTGCGAGCGACGACAGGAATGCCAAAAACATTCAGCACACCTTCTCTCTTGCCCCCAGGTTTTGCGACAGATGCTTTAACGAGGTAATTAAGAAAATATGATGATGAACTTGCGAGTAAAAACATTCATCCCACTTTTTATAGCTGCAATATTTTTTGCTTCATGTGTACCTACGTCTTCTACCAGTGGTCTTCGTGGGCGTGTGGCCTCTGGATCAACAACTGGAAATTCTAATGTTGGTCTCACACAAGGAAAAGTCTTATTAGATAATCCTATTATACTTTCAAAAAATCCGGGGCTAGCAACCACATATGACTTAAATAGATTAGTGAGTGTCGCTACCATTACCAGCGATTCATTTCTTCGTGGTGGTGGGACTTCTTGTTATGGACTCGCCTATTGTTTTGAAGTGAAGGCCACAAAAGATTCGGTCTCTGCCCTTCAAACGACAAATGGAAAATGGGGCTATGATGTTCAGTCTAAAGAATTTTTACAAGTAAATACTTTTTATCATTTAAATAAAATGATCTCCCAGTTTTTAACTAACTTGGGTATGAGTTATGGTTATAGTTTAGTCACTAACGATACGGCCATTCCCAGCACAATTTTTCATGTCAATGATTCTACTGCTCTTCACTCTACTCCATTGGTTGCTTTTGCTGATTGTGATGAAAGAAATAACTCTCAATACAACCAAGCCTATGAAACACTTTGTCTTGGCTATAGCGGAGATAAAAAAGAACTTCGATGGGCCCATGACAGCACCATTATCTATCATGAGACTGGACATTTTCTTGCCCGCCTTCAAATGAATTTTAGAAATCCTGATATCAATATTGTGAAGTCACAACTCGGTAATTATACTCTCTATAATGAAGCCGGAGCTATTGGTGAAGGACTTTCAGATTATTATAGTTACTACGTCAATAATAGAACTCACTGGGGTGAATGGGCAGCTGGAAAACTAGGAGCGTCTAGACCTATCAGTGAATCAGATCCAATCCACGTGGCCGGTCTTTCAGAATCTGAAGACGAAAGATTAAGTTACCCACAGTTTTTAAACTACGATCCACATAACCCAACTCAGCCTTATGAAGAAATACATATTGGTGGTGGTGTTATATCTCACTACTTACATGCCCTGACTAAAGACATTCAAACGAAGTGTGCAATGTCTTCTGCTGAATCAAGAGAGTTCGTTACCTATATTTTAAATGAATCTCTCGCTGAACTGGGAGACCTTACTTCATATGGTACAGAAAGACATGGTGGTGCAGGGAAAGTTAATTTAAATCAAGATACGACACTTTCTAATCTCTGGCTTACATTGGTTAATCCAATTAATTACCGATCATTTCCTCAAACTATAGCAAAAAATTTATTAAATTCTATCGGGGACCCACTCCTTGCTAGATGTAATGGAACTTATTATTCCCAAGACAATATAGAATCACTTCTTGATAGTTACGGTCTTTTATTATTTAAAACTTATAACCAGCACCGAAACTTAACCAGCAATGTAAACGTCAATACGCCAATTAATGCTACCAATAGAAAAAAATCTGTTTTGATTGCTAAAAATAATCTCATTTTAGATCCAACAACAGGTGCGAGCTCTGCTTTCGTTATTGATAACAGAGACTCCATGAAAAAAATTATTGAAGACCTCTCAAGTGCTGGATCAATCAAATATATTTCTCCCCAAGTCAGTACTGACTACAACAATAATAATGACAAAGTAAGCCCAGGGGAAATTGTCGGTATTGCTCTCAATATGTACAACAACTCCAATTCAACAATGGCCGGAGTTCAAATTCTCGCTAAC
This sequence comes from Bacteriovoracaceae bacterium, assembly GCA_043721975.1. Lineage (GTDB taxonomy): Bacteria > Bdellovibrionota > Bacteriovoracia > Bacteriovoracales > Bacteriovoracaceae > Bacteriovorax. Next base: position 7,640 of record JAYSPR010000273.1, on the reverse strand, counting down.
GATTGGGACCAAGCAGATAGTAGCGGTAAACCTTGCAGACTTTCAAATGATCTATGGCCTTTAGAATCTGAAGGGGCATCAACTGATACTGCTAGCTGTAATACTGTTACAGCTACAAACTTTGCTCCTGTGTGTTTTTTCCAATCGAATGAAGCCAATTCAACCAGATGGATTTCACAAAAAGAATTTAAAGCAAAACTGGAACTAGACTCTACTCTTTGCCTTGATAAAGACAATGACAAGGACTGCTTCATGAGAGCAATCAGAGGAGCAGATCAAGCGATATTTTCAAAAATAAATCCAAAGGCCAATTGGGGAACGACTTTCGCCAATACAAAGACTGGAGCGGCCGCAGGTCTGACACTTGGAAACGTTATTTTATTTGAAGTCTCCAAGCACATTCCTCCAGGGACTATAGTGGATTGCCGCTTGAGAGCTAGATTTACAAATTGTGAAGACTGTTATCATCGAAGTTCGACGAACTTAAATGATTTCCTAGATGTTGATTATAACGGATCGGTACCTTTTAAAATTATTCACTTGCAAATACCAATTATTGATTAATTATGAGAAGAGCCCTTACTTTTATTTTTTCTTTCTTGATTGCTATAGGTATCACTATCTATAGTAAGAGTCGTAATCCTAATAGAAATTCCTCAACAAGAGTTGCATCAACTTGGAAAACATTTTCAAAAAATAATTTAAATGAAGTTGTTGGTTACCAAACAACGAAGGATGAATATAGCGCAGCTAAAATACCTGCTCCCCTAGATATTCCAAGCGGTATTGCCAGACAACCTAGCAGTCTTCCTCCTGTCACTTTTCTGACCAGAAACAATAGAAAACTTATGGGCAATGTCGATGCTAAATATGCTGATAATGACACTGAATTAGAAATGCTCAATGTCGTGGGACCTGACTGGAAAGAACAGATGGGCAGTGACTTAATGAGGTTCCAATCGGCCAACACGAAGATCATGGTGAGAGAAGATGCACCAATGATAAAAATAGAAAATGGCAAAGGACGTTTTGTTGAACAAGTGACTATTACATTCTTACTGGCCAGTGGATCAACAAATAGCTTTAAGGCCTTAGTGGATTCTGAATCGGGTCGAATTCTTGAAACATGGGATAAAACAATTCACGAAAGACTAAAAGAACATCGAGAAGTTTTTGTTCTTCCCGATGTTAATGAAAGCGGTATTATTACAAGGTAAAAGGTAGACTTACACCAACGACAACTTCAGTAAAATCTTGTTTTGGAGATATGGCAGAAGTCGTTGTTCCTGATTTAAGTTCATCGAAGCTTGCCATTCTCACCATTAAATTCAAACTTACAAATGGCAATCCAGTAAACCCTACTCCTAGCTCCGTTGTATTTCCAGAAGCTTCATTTCCATTTGGATAAGTAGAAGTGTTATTAAAGTAATATGTCCCCCAGGCCCGAAGGAGAATAGGGAAATTATATCCAACAAATACTCCGATTTCACTGCGATCAAGATCAGTGTTTGTCGTTGAAGATAGACCTTTAGCCTCAAGAGTGTAAGACGAACGAGTATAATCAACACCAGTCATAAGTCCTAGCAATTGATAACCAACTCTCCCACCTAATTGAACACCACTGTAACTATACTTGACTAAGCTAGTCCCACTGCCTGTATCCCCTGAACCACTAATGTTGTATCCGAGGTGTGGCTCTAGCAGTAATGAAGCATGAGCTACACTTTGAGTAATCATTACAATAAGAGCAATAAGTGACCATTTCATACAATTGTTAAATCTCATATTTCCTCCTTGAAAATAACAAACTACTACTCTCATTATCCTCTAGCTTTAGAGAATTGGAAGTAATTGAATAAATAAATCGTTCCTTGATATATTATCTTATAAATTACAAGAACTTGCAACATTATCCCCGTGAGCAAATTTGTACAAAAAATTACTACATTTCAGATCAAAACTATCCGAAAAGATATTAACGGAGATAACCATAAAGACTTTTACACCCTATATATTTCTTGTGCTCATTTTTAGCTTCATGAGTTGGTGGACAACCAAAGATGATAAAATCGCTTCATTTCAATTTCGCGCAGTCGCGTCTGAGGACTGTAAAACTATTGCAGATGAAATTATAGCTACAAAATCAATTAAAGAAGTTTCAAAAACTGCTTCTGAAACAAGTCTTGCTTATAAAATTAAAAACCTCACTTGGAATAAAATTTTCTCAACGAGAGATTTTGAAAATTTTAACGATAGTGAATATTTTAAATGGATTGAAATCTATCAAGATGCAAAAAGTGATTACTCAAACTTAAATCCAGCAAGCATCGAACAAAAGCTAGCTCTCATTGAAGTCATCAATACAAGATTGATCGAAAAATCGATGCCACTTTCAAATAATCTTCTTGGTGATATTGAAAAGCTTAACGACTACAAATTAAGTAAACTACAAACACTTCTTAAATCTATGGACCTGACTTCAAAAGTAACCAGAAATCAGTTAGCTGACTTCTCTAGTGAGTTTGCACTAATTATAAAAGGTCCGCCAAGTACATTGTTAGATTATTTTCTAAAAAATAAAACAGAAAGAATGAATGAACGTCTAATGAGAATGGTTCAAGAAGATGTACTACTTATGGGTCTTAAAGGTATTGTAAAAAGAATACCGGAAAAAAATAGTTACACTCGATTGCAGAATGCTAAATATCTTATCGATAGATTTTTCAAACATAAAATAGGGAAATTTTTCATACTTCCCTATGATCTTCCATGGGTTGAATCAATCAAAATTCCTGACGAGCTTTTGGAAAAGATTCTCCTTGATGGATTAACCGCACATAATAGTGAACTTATCACTTTTTTAAAATCTCAAAACAAAATTGATCAGTATCAGCGCTTCAGAAAAGTCTATAAGCCCATGGCCTTTTCTCTCGGATTTTATTTATATAGTTCAAAAATAAATGACAAGATGGCCGGCAGATTAGACCAAGAACAAGAAGAAGAAAAACAAGAATTCTTACGTGATTTTGGAAATCTCTCTGACTCTGTCAAGGAAGCAAGTTCTAAAGTTATTAAAAGTGAAAAAGAATTACAAGAAGAACAATATGATCGCATTATAAAAAGTTATAAAAACGAATATAAGACGGACCCTACGGCAGATGAAATAAAAGAAATACGAGCAAAAATATTTAAATAATAATTAAAGACTTGGTATTTTATATTGTTTGTACTCTTCTAGAGATTCAGGATTTATCAAAGCTTCAATATTAGTCACGGCCCTACCTGAAATTATTCTTGCCACGGCAAGTTCTACTTTTTTCCCTGAACGAGTGTAAGGGATGTCTTTGACTTCAATAATTTCTCTCGGCACATGTCTTGGTGTTGTACTTTTTTTAATAAGTTCTTTGATTTGTTTTTTTCGATCATTGGTTAATATTTCTCCCACTTTTAATTTCACAAATAAAAGGACATCCACATCTCCATTATTAGGTCTTCCCACACAAAGTGAGTCCGTGAGATAATTTAAGCTTTCTGTTTGGCGATATATTTCAGCTGTTCCAATTCTCACTCCTCCTGGATTGAGTGTCGCATCTGATCTACCGTAGACAATCACTCCACCTCGATTTGTAATTTTAACAAAATCACCATGCGCCCAAACACCGGGAATTTGATCAAAATACGCGGCGTTTATTTTTTCATTTTTTGGATCATCTAAAAAATATAGCGGCCGACTAGGAAAAGTCTGAGCACAAACCAGCTCACCTTCTTTTTCAATTAATGAAGCTTGCCTTTCATCCATGGCCTTTATATCCATTCCAAGCCCCATGCACTGAATTTCTCCAGCGTAAACTGGCAGTATCGGACAGGCCAACATGAAACAGGAAATAATATCTGTGCCGCCAGAAATACTACCGAGTAAAACATCTTTTTTTATTTTGTTATAAACGAAACTATACTGCTCTGGCAGCAGAGGTGAGCCCGTTGAAAGGATAGTCTCTAAAGTAGGATAGTCACTAAATTTTACATTCGTATCTTCTAAGGCCTTAAGAAACTTTGGAGACGTTCCAAAGATATGAAGATTTTCACGTTTAATTATATTAAAAAAATATTCTGGAGAAGGGTGAGCAGGAGAACCTTCATAAAGAGTCACTGTTGAACCAAAATAAAGAGAACTCACGAGCCAATTCCACATCATCCAACCACAAGTGGTGAAAAAGAAAATAGATTTGGAAGCGGTTAAATCACAATGGAGTCCTAATTCTTTTATATGTTGAAGAAGTGTTCCTCCCTGAGAATGAACGATGCACTTGGGTTTACCCGTCGTTCCTGACGAATACATAATATAGAGAGGATGACTAAAAGAAAGTCTCTTAAATTCACAAGATTCACGGTGGTAATTTTTTTGTATTTCTTTATAATCAATAAAATAATCAATGGTACCATCAAATTTATTTTTATCGTAACCTCTGCCCAAAAAATCCACGAGGATAATTTTTTCGAGACTGGGAATTTTTTCTTTTAGGGCCAATATTTTATCCGCAAGATCGAAATATTTTTGGCCGTACTCATAACCAACTGCTGCGACTAAGACTTTAGGCCGAGTCTGACCAAAGCGGTCTAAAACACCTTCAATACCAAAATCACAACTAGTCGAAGTAAAAATTGCACCTAGTGAAGAAGCCGCTAACATTGAAACTATGGTTTCTGGAAGATTAGGCATAAAAGCAGCGAGAACATCACCTTCTTTTAAAGTGTCTTTCAAATAATTTTGGAGGCTACTGACTTCAATTCGCAAATCTTTGTAATTTGTTTTTCTTTGAAGACCAGATTCATGAATAAAATTTAGAGCAACACTTTCGTCATTCCCGTGCTTAAGTAAATTTTCAGCGAAATTTAGTTTCGTATTTGCAAACCAAGAATAACTTTTAAAATTATCTTCTAAAAGGACGGGATCAAGTTCCCCCTCATAAACAACATTATTATCGAGAAGTATTTTTTTCCAAAAATCTTCTTTTTTTAAAATAGAATAAGAATGGAGATCACTATAACTTTTAAAACCAAGGGACTCCATGAACTTCCACATCTGAGTCGACTCTTTTCGTTTTTGATCAGCTTGCCATAAAAACTCAGTCATTAGAGTAATTTTTTAAGTGCTTCATTTGAACTTTCTTCAACTTTGGCATGAAGAGAATTTCCATGAGCATCCATAGTGACGACAACTGGAAATTCAGTCACTGCCAACTCCCAAATGGCCTCAGGTGACCCGAGATCAAGCCAGTGAACAGCATTCACTTTATCAATTTTTTCGGCCAAAACCTGAGCAGCTCCACCGATGGCATGAAAGTAAACACAGCCATACTCTTTACAGCCAGCAAGGGTTTTAGCTCCCATTCCACCTTTACCAATAACACCGACAATACCGTAATCTTTCATAACATCAGCTTGATAGGGTTCTTCGCGAATCGAAGTCGTGGGACCCGCGGCCGTGACACGATATTCTTTCGTCTTTGGGTCTTGAAGTATAACTGGTCCACAGTGATAAATAATTTGATTTTTTAAATCAATAGGTGGCTTCACTCCATCGTGAAGGCGTTTATGAACGGCATCTCTTCCCGTAAAAAGCTTACCCGTTATGAGCACCATGTCTCCGACTTTTAAGTCTTTCATTTGTTCTTGTGAAAAAGGATAATTTATTTTTTTCATAAAGATGACTTCCTTAAATTAGTATAACCATTTTTTAATTTTGTTTGTACTCTCAAGTTCAATTCCTTGTCTTCTATAGGCCCAACACATGTAACTGATAGATACAAAAAATGAAGCAGGTAAGCGATTGAGTGCGCTTATTTTACAACCTAAAAGTGTTGTCTTCCCACCAAAGCCCATAGGACCAATGCCAAGTTTATTAGAGGTCTCGACAATTTCTTGTTCTAAATCAGCAAGAGAAGAAATCGTATTCTTGTCATCTAATTTTCTAAAAAGTTGCTCTTTTGCTTCAATATAGCCAGCTCCTCTATCGCCTCCAATACAAACGCCGAGAACTCCCGGGCCACAACCTCTTCCTTGCGCCTTATGAACGGCATCGAGAATAACTTTTCTCACACCGTCTAAATCTCTTCCTGCTCCGAGAGTAGTATGAGGTAGTGAGTACTGAGCACCAACGTTTTCACATCCACCGCCCTTAAGCATAAGTTTAACTTCAACCGACTTTTTAGAGTGCTCATGAAAGTAGATGGCCGGATGACCAGGGCCTACATTCAGACCTGAGTTTTCTCCCGTGAGAGAGTCTACAGAGTTTTGGCGCAAATAACCTTTTTTCGTAGCGGCTATGACCGCTTTAAGAATTTTAGCTTTAAATTTTGTTTGATTAAATCCTACTGGGTGGGCCACGTAAAAAATAACTGTGCCGGTGTCTTGGCAAAGTGGTTGAGATTTTTTACGGGCAAGTTCAATATTGGCCTTGATAATATTCATGGCGTATTCGGCCGTTGTATTTTTTTCTTCGCGAGCGAGGGCTTCTAAGATGACTTTTTGAACATCGTCAGGAAGCTCAGCACTAGTGACGCGAACGAGTTCTAGGAGTGAAGCATCCAGGGAGCCTTCTGGATTTGACTTCAGAGCGCTTTTAGGTTTTTTAGCAGGGGATTTTTTAGAAGCTGTTTTCTTTACTGTTTTCTTTATTGTTTTCTTGGCTGTTTTTTTTGCAACTTTTTTCTTAAGGGCCATAAATGAATCTCCGCTTAATTTAGGATTTAAAACTAGAAAAACTATAGCAAGACTCCCCGAGTTTTAGTACTCTTTTTCCCTATGATTTCTCTTAGTGGATTAAATGACAAACAGCGAGAAGCCGCCGAAACAATCGAAGGGCCCGTTTTAATCCTGGCAGGTGCCGGGTCTGGAAAAACGCGCACAATTACGTACCGAATTGCCCACATGGTGGACAATTTAGGCATCAAAGGCGAATCCATTTTAGGTGTCAGTTTCACTAATAAAGCGGCCAAAGAAATGCGCGAACGTGTTATCACTTTATTAGGCTCACGAAAATCACGCAAAGTCTCACTTCTTACTTTCCACTCCCTAGGAGTGAGAATTTTAAAAATAGAAATTGAAAAACTTGGCTACCATTTAAATTTTTCAATCTACGATCAATCTGACCAATTGAGTATCGTGAGAGAGGCCCTCAAACTTTATCACAATGATAAAAAATTTGATGCCAAAGATGTGCAAAGTAAAATTAGTTTTTTAAAAAATGCTGGAATTACTGAGCTAGAATTTGCTGACTCTAACCACTTTAATCCTGAAGATCCCTATTCTCATGCTACCGAGTATGCTTATAGATTTTACCAGGAAAAACTTAAATTTTTTAATGCTATCGATTTTGACGATATTCTCTATTTGACTCTTAAATTATTTAAAGAAAATCCAGACATAGCCAAACGCTATTCTGAAAAATTTCAATACATCATGATTGATGAATACCAAGATACCAATACTCTCCAGTTTGAGCTGATTCGCCACCTCACTTGCACTCATAATAATCTTTGTGTCGTTGGTGATGATGATCAGTCTATTTACGGTTTCAGAGGTGCTGACATCACAAATATTTTAGAATTTGAAAAAGTTTTTCCTGGGGCAAAAATTGT
>JAYSPR010000272.1:0-1714 GCA_043721975.1 Bacteriovoracaceae bacterium | reverse complement strand
CTGGCAGGAAAAGGAGAGGCCATTAAATATGGCTTTTTTAAGTCTCGAGGAGAGGTGATTTTATTTACAGATGTCGATCTTCCTTATTCGTTAGATTTTTTTAGTCAGGCAATTGAAAAAATTTTAAGTGGCACATCATTTGTATCAGGAAATCGAAGACACCCAAAATCTGTTTTCAAAATAAACTCACCTCATTTAAAAATGGCATTAGCAAGAAATGCTCAAAGTATTTATTTCAATTTTTTTGCAAGAAAATTACTTCAAATTGATACTCTAGACACACAGTCGGGAATTAAAGCATTCAATCGACATTTGGGAGAATTTATTTTTTCTAGAAACTCGTGTCCAGGTTTCTTATTTGATTTGGAGTTTTTTTTAAGTTGCAAACATGGACATTTAAAGCATGAAGAATTGCCCGTTGTTCTTCATATAGATTCTCAAGATTCCACAGTCATCTTTATAAAAGAGTTTATGAATATAATAAAATGGTTCTTTCTTTTTTATATGCGTAGAAAACGTGGGTATTACGTTCAACGAAAATTTGAAAACAACTTATATATAACGGCAGATGATTGGGGTATGAGTCCTTCCATCAATAAGGGTATACTTGAATTGGCCAAAAAAGGAATTGTAAAAAAAGTTTCAATTCTTTCATCAAGTGACTATGTTCATTATTATCTTGATGAGTTAAAAAGCATCAAAGGTATCGAGCTAGGGCTTCATTTAAATCTAACTACGAATTCAATGTTTAATTCCCCTTTAGAGTTACTGAAATGTGCCCTGAATCCATTTTCATTTAAAGCTAAATCAAGTGAAATTAGGGCAGAATTTCGAATTCAATATAACAATTTATTAAAACATAATGTAAATATTCAGTACATAGATGGGCATCATCACTGCCATATTTTTCCGAGAGTTGCCACTCTATTCATCTCTTTTTTAAGAGAGATAAATATCAAAAAGTCACGCATCCCAATTTGTTGGAAATCAACTTTCTCAAGTCGCTTGCTACTAATTGTTATGTCTCTTTTTCAAAAAAAGAACTTTGAAAATAATGGAATAAGTTATCATCAGTTTTATTATCCAAACTTTGGAAATATTAAGAGTAAAGAGGCATTTTTACAAAAGATCGAAAGTAAAAGGGAATATGAAATTATTGTTCATCCATCATCTTGTGATGACTTTGGAATGCTGTCGATTAATGACAGTTACAATAGTCAGCGAGTGCATGAGTTTGAAATTTTGAGAAGTTTGATTACATGATGATGTTTAAGAAAATTTCCGAGAAAAAATTGTTTTGGTTAATGCTCGTCTTCTTTACAGTCGGGGTTGTATCACAATTTATTCGTATTGATGATCATAAAGAAAATGATCATTGGGTTTACTATCGAACCTCAAAAAGAATTGAACAAAAAAGTGTTGTTGATATTTACTCTTTTAAAGATGGAGCTTTTCCATTTCAATATGCACCACCAACTCTCATGACAATAAGTTGGATGGGAAGCTTTACTGAAAAATCCTCAAGGCAAATCTGGCTTATTTCTCAGGCCTTGTTTATTTTTATGGGCTTTTTCTTTTTGAAAAAAATTCTGGAGCTATTTTTTAGAGACTATAGTGTCCATGCACTATTTTTATCATTTGTCATGTTTTTTAGGTATTTCTTAGACTCACTTTACTGTGGGCAAGTCTCAGGTCTTCTATTTTTTCTCTTCAC
>JAYSPR010000271.1:0-1769 GCA_043721975.1 Bacteriovoracaceae bacterium | reverse complement strand
CTTACTCTTGCGACCACTTTCCAAAGCGTAGACTCTCATCCAACCAAAAGACAAGTTTACGAAATCGCAGAGCTTAACAATGATGAGCTTCTTCCAATCTCAGTTCCCAAATGGATGATGATTAAAACACTTAAGGGCCAATTAAAAATTGCTGAAAGTGATTTTAGAGATGAACTTCTAGAAACAGTAAATAAAGGTGCTCTTGATTTTGGTATTTATGTGGCCGACAAAGAAACGAGCGAAGGAAAAAATTGGAAAAAAATTGGTGTTATTTCAATACAAGAGGCCATTGCTTCAAAGGCCTGTGATCACCAACTTCATTTTCATCACCCGAAATGGCGAGATAATATCGAATAAATAAACAAAAAAAGAGCTTGTTTAAAAACAAGCTCTTTTTTTATTTTGTAAACAAACTAACTACCTTACAGTTATTTCTTTTGACTGCTTTAACTCTTGTCCATTGTAAGCTCCGCCACTAATGAGAGTCCCTTCTGGTAGACGAACTTCAAGCTCTAATCGAATGTCGTGTTTTTTACCACCTTCAATTCCACCAAAAACTTTCTCTAGGTCAATCTTCACTTCTCCAACTTTCTCAATTCCGCCTTGAGAGACAAATGTGTATTCACTTGAATTTAAGTTTCTATCAATGAGGTCAATATCTTTTGCCAGTAATCTCTTTCTCACCACTGTTAATTTTAAATTAAAGCGAGTTGAAGCAGATAAATCCCCTACTTTGGCCGATAACCATCTCCCATCATCTAACTTCATTTCTTTTAATCCACCAGTTAGCGGCGCTAAAAGTAATTCACCATCAAAAAGTGAAATTTGATAGTCATAGGTTGAAGTACGAGAAACAGAGGCCACTGCAATATAGTCTGCACAAGTGTTGAAGGCATCGAGTTTATGGCCTTTTAGTGAAAAGTTAATTCCACAATTTCCTGTTTGTGGTTTAGTCTCAGGTGCTTTTGTCATCTGAATATTAAGGGCCGCATTCGTAGGAGTTCTCACCGGATAAGGAACTCTTTCTGTCTTCATACAAGAATAAGAAATTGTTCTATAGATAGGAACTTCACGACAAACTGGACGTGGATCTCTTGGAGGATTTGGTTCTCTAGGTGGTCTTGGATCTCTAGGAGGACGCGGCTCTCTTGGCGGAGGACTCGGTTCTCTAGGTGGCCTTGGATCTCTAGGCGGACGAGGATCTCTTGGAGGAGGACTCGGCTCTCTAGGAGGTCTAGGTTCTCTTGGTGGACCTGGATCTCTCGGTGGGCGCGGTGGTTTACCAGATTCACGTTCTGGATTTCCACCTGGATCTCTTGGCGGTCTGTCTGCTCTAACTTCTCCCACTGAAGCAATCAAATGATTCACGTCAAAGTCTTTATTAAAACGATTTGTACAAACAGTGTCATACCCAATAATTTCTTGGCGGTAGCAAACGCTTTCAATTGTTTGTGTACGGTACTCTGTTGTGACAATTTCAGAATTCAAAACAAAGCTTTCTTTCACTTCGTTATTTTCTGCCATAACAGTATGGAGCTCGAGAATTTCTCCCATGGCACTTATAGGAAGCACCATAACGAGAAAGGAGGACATTAAAAATTTCACAGATACCTCTCTGATTTAGTTTAGTAAGTGGACCTTAGTAGAAATAAAAACAAGGGTCAAAACTTTGTTAGGTACTGTAAGAAAACTGGCAAATCTAACTCACTAATGTTTTATAAGAGTGCATGAGAGTGCTAAATGAGTGCCACTCTGACACTAATTGGCCC
>JAYSPR010000270.1:0-8629 GCA_043721975.1 Bacteriovoracaceae bacterium | reverse complement strand
GAACAACAATAGGGCATCTAGGAAATTGCTGTTCTAAATAATTTAAATAGTCATTATCGACAACACCAGCAAAGTCACTCCATTCTTTTATTGCCTGTTTTGCAGTTGCTTCATTATAAAGGAGAGAAAGAGATTTTTCAATTCGTGATCGCCATTCCTCATCAGTTATATGCCCACAGACAGCTTTTTCAAGATTAATTTTATCGAAAGCTATGTTAAATAAAGTTCCTAACGCTAAATTATATTTTTTTTCAATGACCGCATCCCTTTTAGACGGAAATTTTCGAATAACTCCATCGAGATCAGAAAGGATATATTTTATCTGGGTCATCACTGGCCTTTACGAGCACGATCGACAGTCGCCACATCGATCTTTTTCATCTTCATCATAGCATTGAATGCTCGCCTCGCTTCATCCCCCCCCTTCGCCATAGCATCCGTGAGAGTTCGTGGAGTAATTTGCCAAGACACTCCCCATTTATCCTTGCACCAACCGCACATACTTTCTTGTCCGTCGTTTTTCACAATAGCATTCCAGTACTTGTCCGTTTCTTCTTGATTATCAGTTGCAATTTGAAATGAAAATGCTTCGCTATGCTTGAAATATGAGCCGCCGTTGACTCCGATACAACAAATACCTAAAACAGTAAATTCAACAGTGAGTACGTCACCTGCTTTGCCTGACGGATAATCATCAGGGGCAAGGTGAATTGAATCGACTGAACTATTAGGAAAAGTTTTTGCATAAAAATGAGCTGCTTCTTCAGCACCTTTATCGTACATTAAGCAGATTTTATTTTTTGATGTTTGCATACAATTTCTCCTTTATTTTACAACTCCCAATATATAATAATGCAAATGAGGTCCACAAGTCTGCTGGCACCAATTCATACTTCACCCAGTAAAACACTCTACTATTTTTAATCATTAAGTTTAAAGTTTTTTAACCGAATAAATAATCGGGTTTTGTCTCATAGACAAATCTATTTGGAGGCGCTTCTTGAATGAAGAAAAAAGATTTGAAGCTCTAAAAAAACTTCAAATATTAGATACCTTGCCCGAGCAAGCCTATGACGATATCGTCTTACTCGCCTCCCAGCTGGTAGGCTCACCTATTGCAATAATTAGTCTTGTCGATAAAAATCGTATTTGGTTTAAGGCAAAAATCGGTACGAACCTCAAGCAAATCGCCAGCCCTGGTTCATTTTGTGATACCGCAATTTTAAACGATCAACCATTAGTTGTCTCTGATGCCTCACAAGACAGGCGTTTCAAAGATAACGAACTCGTGCAATTGGGCATTCGTTTCTATGCTGGTATTCCACTAATTATGCAGGATGGAGAAACTGTTGGAAATCTTTGCGTGCTTGATACAATCCCACGAACTCTGTCAAAAATTGAATCCGACAACTTACAAGTTATTGCACGGCAAGTAGTGAGAGAGTTTGAGAGGCGAATCTCCCTTTTTCAACTGGAAGAAACGAACCTAGCATTAGAAATGGCTGAAACTAAATATAGGAATCTAGTCCAACTTTCTCCAGCTGGAATTTTTCAAGCAGATGCTGCTGGAAAATTTATTTTTGTTAGCGAACGTTGGCAAAAAGTAGCTGGAATGTCAATGGAAGAGGCCATCAATGCTGGCTGGGAAAATGCCGTTCATCCTGACGACAAAGAAAAAATATTTAACGAATGGATGACAGCAGATGCAGAAAATCGTCCTTTCACTTGCGAATATCGTCTCCGCACTCCTGACAAAAAAATCACTTGGGTAAATGCGGAATCATACCAACTCCGAGATGCTAATGGGAACATCACGGGCTACATCGGTGCCCTACAAGACATCAGCAATCTTAAACAATCTGAAGATGAATTGCGTACCATACAAGCTGAGCTTGAAAATCGTGTTGAGGAACGAACCGCCGATTTGCGCTCATTAACTGAATCAATACCTCAGCTCGTGTGGAAAATCAGCCCTAGCGGCGAGTCTCTTTATATGAGTCCCAACTGGACGGAGCTTACGGGCGTTTTAATTAATGAAGCCAAGTGGGAAGATATAATTCATCCTGACGATATTCCCAAATCCAAGAATACTTGGATTGAATGCCTTAGCTCTGGATCACACTATGAAGTTGAATATCGCATAAAGCTCAAAGATGGAACCTATCGTTGGTTCTTAGCGCGAGGAGTTCCTCAATTAAACCCAGAAGGAAAAGTCATAAAGTGGTTTGGAACATGCACTGATATTCACGCTCAAAAACTAGCTATTGAAAATGCTTACCGTGCTGAACAGAAACTTTCTCAATATCTTACTTCAGTTCCAGTAATTCTTTGGGCCACTGACATAAATGGCATTGTGACACTCTCTGATGGAAAAGGACTGGCAAGCATTGGACTCAAGCCTGGAGAAACGGTGGGATGGGATATGCTGAATTCCCCAGATATTGCCGCCGAATCAAGCCAACATGTTAAGCGAGCATTGCTAGGTGAAAGTTTTGTTGCCATCACGAATTTTGCTGGTCACGTTTTAGAAACACAATATGCTCCTTTACTTGATCAAAATGGAATGCCCTCGGGGATGGTTGCAATTACAAACGATATCACAGATAAAATACAGCTAGAGTATGCACTTCGAAAAACTGAAGAGAGTGCTCGTGAATCAGCCAGAAGGCTTAATGCTGTCCTTCAGAACGCCCCAATTGCTTTGACTGAAATTAATCGAGAAAGAGTTTTTACCTATTCCGACGGCAAATATCTTTCTAAACTTGGTATAAAACCAGAAGAACTCACAGGGCAATCCTGCTTTAATCTTTATAATCCAGATTCAGAAATGTTTGAAATACTTCAGCGAACTTTTGAAGGGGAAACTGTCACAGCAGAATTGCAAGATACTTCGAGCTGGGTGCTATCGACGACAACTCCATTAACTATTGTCGATGGAATTGTAACGAGTGTCTTGGCACTTTCGATAGATATTACTGATAAAATGAAAGCTGAGGCTTCAATTAGAAAAAGTGAATCTAAATTCAAAAAAGTCTATGACTCAAAAATATTCGGTATGCTTTTTTGGGACCAAGATGGAGCTATCCAAGATACCAATGATGCCTTCTTAGAATTAGTTGGTTACTCTCGCGATGAACTAAATGATGGGCTTTTAAATTGGAAAGAGTTAACTCCACCCGAGTATGCAGAACTTGATGCCAAGGCAGTGGCCGAAACTGTTACTCATGGTCATTGTGAACCTTATGAACATGAATTCAATCATAAAAATGGATCAAGGATCAACATCATCATCAGTGGGGCGAGTATTCAAGGAGAAGTAAACACTGGAGGCATCGCACTCGTCATAGATGTATCAGCTAAAAAGAAAGCTGAACGTGAAAAGGCTGAATCAATCTTGAACGAACGTGCAGCCGTTCATGCGTCCAAGACAAAATCTCAGTTTCTGGCCAACATGAGCCACGAGATTCGCACTCCCATCAATGGTGTGCTGGGTATGCTGACTTTGTTATTAGATACACCACTTCAAAACGAACAACGTGAATATGCAGATGCCGCTCGAGCATCGGCAGAATCACTTTTGACTGTTATTAATGATATTTTAGATTTCTCTAAAATAGAAGCTGGTAAACTCGATTTTGAGAATATCGATTTTGACCTTCATAGTGTTCTTCACAATGTGGAGAGGTCCTTTCTTTATTTGACTGAAAGAAAAGGGCTTAAGCTTATATTTGATTTTCCGAAATCTCTTCCTCAATATTTGAATGGTGATTCTGGTCGTCTTCGTCAGATCTTAAATAATTTAATAAGTAATGCAATAAAGTTTACAACGAAGGGACAAATTTCTGTGAAAGTGCGAACTGATGAAGCTAATTCCTCAATAATGCGCTTTGAAGTGAAGGATTCTGGAATTGGTATTTCTTTAAGTGGTCTTGATAAAATGTTTAAGCCATTTTCTCAAGCCGACGCTTCGACGGCCAGACGCTTTGGTGGAACGGGACTAGGGCTATCAATCTCAAAGCATCTGGTTGAACAAATGAATGGTGAAATTGGTGTAGAAACTCAGGAAAATATTGGATCCACTTTTTGGTTCACAGTTAGTTTAAAGATAGCTGATAAACCAGTCGGGGATTCAGGCGGTGTCTTAGGATCTTTTGCCGACAACTCAAGCCGACCAATAAGAGTATTAATTGCAGAAGACAATACCATCAATCAAAAAATAGCATTACGTTACCTCGAGAAAATGGGACTTAGGGCCGATGCGGTTGCAAATGGTATTGAGGTTTTAGAGGCCCTCTCAACTATTTCTTACGACCTAGTCTTGATGGATTGCCAAATGCCAGAGATGGATGGACTTGAGGCAACCAGAAAAATTCGAGCAAGTAAGCATCATAATTTTCAACATATTCCCATCATTGCAATGACAGCAAATGCAATAACAGGTGATCGAGAGAGATGTTTAGAGTCAGGGATGAATGACTATGTCTCTAAGCCCGTTGCACCTTCTGAATTATTTTCTATGCTGCAAAAATGGTTTACAAAGTTTAACTTAATACAGATAAAACAACCTCAAGAAATAAAATCTTTTTCGAACTCTCTTATATTAGACCAAGAAATTATCGCCGAACTCTTTGAACTCGATGATGATGGTGAAGGTGTTTTAATTAGAGAACTTGTCAGGCTTTTTCTCATTAAGGTTCCTATTTCAATTGCAAAAATGTCAGATACTGAAAGCTCCGATATTTTTAAGAAAATTGCTTTTGAAGCTCATAATATAAAATCTTCAAGTGGAAATCTTGGTGCAACAAAAATGACTTTAATTGTTAAGAACTTAGAAAGTTCAGCAATTAAAAATGATAAAGCTGCCATAACGAGTTTACTAAAAGATCTTCAGATCGCATTTGATGAGACTTCAATTGAACTTATTAAAGCTATCGAAGTTAAACTAAAAAAAGTCGCATAAAAATACTTAGGCTTTAATATTGAATCTAGAAATATGAGAGCATTAACTTTCTCAAAAAGTGTATTTAACAAATAGGAGTAAATTTTCTCACTAAATCATTAGAGTCGCCTATTCCCTTTTTTTCATTATTCACGTAACTTAATGGCTAATGATTTGCATTCCTAATGTTAAATTAATCAAGGAGTGCATAATGAATGGTAGCAATTTAACTTCTATAGAACAAAAGCTCCAAATCTACACAAAAATGTCCCCTGCGATCTATGAAGGAATTTATCACAGCAATACTATCAATAAGTCTCCGGCCGAGGTTTATGCTTTCTGCCAAAATATAATAAAATTACAAGAGGCTTTAGTAGATCTTCCAGAAAAGACTAAAAACTTTTTAGATCTTGATTTTGTGAGTGCAAATGCCAAGGGTGAGGCTTATAATTTATTCATGTCGTAAATATGCACTGGAGTGAAAAAAAGAATTTCGGCAACCGCTCCTAATAAAACAGTGAGCAAGGCCGTCTTAGTTCCACAAAGCCAAGCAGTGACAACGACTGCACTGATGAACAAACTCATGGGAATGTAGCCAGGAACCACAATTTTAAGAAATAAGTTTGAAAAGAAAATTAAAATGAAATAAGTTATCCAGTTGGCATGGCCTAGATTTATCTCTTCACGTTTTAAAAGGGGTAGCCACAAAATTTTCATAGTAGAACTTTACCATTAAACAGAAATTAAGATAACTTAAGTTGCACTTAAGATCGCTTGGCTTCAAGTTTATCTTTAACTTCATCTTTAAATTCAACTTTAAGTTCATCTTCTTCACAACTTTTAGACTGCAAAAGCTATTACTAATTTTTAATTTCTTCTTGGCTTTGTAATTGCATTTTAAAATTAGGAAAATGTCATTTTACCATAGGAGAATATGGCAACAAAAAAAACATTAAATAAGGAGCGCGGTCTGTGGAATGGTGCAATCAGCTTTGGCCTCGTGAATATCAACGTACGTGTCGTGTCAGCAAGGGAAAAAGCAGACTTACATTTTATGATGCTCGATCCAAGTAATCTTTCACCAATCGGTTACAAATATTATAATAAGACTTCAGGAAAAAATGTAACTCGTTCACAAACCGTGAAAGCCTTTGAATACAAAACAGGCAAGTATGTCATTATGACTAATGCAGATTTTAAAAAAGCCAATCCCAAAGCAACTCAAACAATTGATATTGAAAACTTTGTAAAACTGGAAGATATCGATCCAGTATTTTTTGAAAAAGCTTATTACTTGCTTCCAAACAAGGGAGGCAATAAAGGCTACGCTCTTTTAAGCGAGGCTTTAAAGAAAAGTAAAAAAGTTGCTATCGCTAAAATCGTTTTACATACCAAACAACATTTAGTCGCTATCATTCCTCGAGGAAAATTTTTATTGTTAGAACTTTTACATTTTGCCGAAGACGTAAAGGAGCTTCAAGACCTAAGCGTTGTGAAAAATGAAATATCCGATTTTAAAACTAAAAATCCAGAAATCCAAATGGCAGAGAAGCTAATCGCCAATATGACAGTCTCATGGAAACCTTCAAGCTACAAAGATACATATCGGATGGATATTATGAAGTTGGTCAACCGTAAAGTTAAGGCCGGAAAAGCTACCGAAATTTCCAATGACTTTGAAGAAGTGGCAGAAGTCTCATCAAAGAATGTTTTAGACCTAATGCCACTACTTAAAAAAAGTTTGTCACGAAAAAAAACCTCCAAGAAATTAAAGTCTAAAAAGGTAGCTCATGGGAATTAGCGAATACCAAAAGAAGCGAAATTTTTCCAAAACCAAAGAGCCAAAAAACTCTAAAGTGATAAAAAAAACAATTGGAAAAGCTCCAGTTTTTGTTGTGCAAGAGCACCACGCTTCTCATTTACATTACGACTTTAGACTCGAGGCTTTTGGCACACTTAAAAGCTGGGCTGTCCCTAAAGGACCTTCAAGTATTCCAGGAGAAAAACGCTTAGCTGTAGAAGTGGAAGATCATCCTATTGCTTATGCCAAATTCAAAGGCAGAATCCCCGAGGGTGAATATGGAGCAGGCACTGTCAAAATTTGGGATAAAGGGACGTGGGTCCCCCCAGATCATATTAAGGATTCACTTTTAAAAGGTCGTCTTGAGTTCGAACTTAAAGGAAAAAAACTAAAAGGTAAATGGCTCTTGCTCAGAACCAAAAAAGAATCAGGTAAAAAACATCAGTGGCTATTAATCAAACGTCATGATGAGGTGACCAAAGATACATGGCCTAAAGAAATTCTACCTCAATTAGCAAGTCTTGCTAAAAGTGCACCTAAGGGTAATGACTGGATTCACGAAATAAAACTAGATGGCTATCGAACTCTCGCATTTATCAAAGATCAAAAAATCCAATTAAAAACTAGAAGTGGCCTCGATTGGACAGATCATTATTCTTCGATAGCACTTGATTTAAAAAAACTAAAAATCAATAATGCCATCTTCGATGGAGAAATTGTGGTTCTTGATAAAAATGGACATTCTAGTTTTTCTGCCCTCCAAGTTGCACTTAAAACTCAAGATTTTACCAGCATGGTCTACTATGTTTTTGACTTACTCTATTTAAATGACCATGACCTACGCGAAGAAAGCCTAGTGGTTCGAAAGGAAATCTTAAAGCAGACTTTGGAAAGTTCAAATGAAAGTAACAAGAACAATAAAATTATTTTTAGTGAACATTTACGTGGACAAGGTGATGAATTATTCAAAGAGGCTTGCGACCGTGGACTTGAGGGCATCGTCTCAAAGGACTGCACTCGTTCACATCAAGAAGGTAGAAGCAGTGATTGGCAAAAAATAAAATGCTACAACCGTCAGGAGATGGTGATCGGTGGCTATACTGACCCACAAGGTGAGCGTGAAGAGTTTGGTGCTTTGTTGATGGGAATTTATGAAAAAGATCAACTCCGCTACGTAGGGCGAGTTGGTACTGGTTTTAATTCAGAAATTTTGAAAGACCTGATGAGACGATTTAAAAAAATTCCTTCAAAGATTTCGCCTTTTGACATTAAAAGTCCTACCAAAAATGGAGTTCATTGGGTTAAGCCACTACTTGTAGGAGAAATTGAATTTAAAGCTTGGACGGGAGATCACATTTTAAGACATGCGTCTTTCCAAGGATTGCGACAGGATAAAAAGACCCAAGATGTAATTTTTGAACTTCCAAAAGAAATATCTATGTTTCGCCTTACTCATCCTGAGCGGATCATTTACCCCCAAGATAATATTACAAAATTAGATGTAGCCAATTACTACCAAAGAGTCGCTCCTTGGCTCATGAAACATATTGTGGATCGACCACTCTCTTTTGTGAGATGCCCTGAAGGTGCAGGCAAGTCTTGCTTTTATCAAAAACACGTTACTTCTTCCGGATTAAGTGAGGCCCAAGAAAATATTGTACAAGATCAAAAAGTAACTTCTATTAATTCCGAAGAGGGATTAATGCAGTTGATTCAATGGGGTGTGTTGGAGCTTCATACCTGGCAAGGAAGGGTCAGTAAATCTCTTCATCCCGATCAAATTATCTTTGATTTGGATCCTGGTGAAAATGTTCCTTGGAAAAAAGTTATAGAAACAGCTGAGCGTCTTAAAGATTTATTAAAACGCCTAGATCTCACATCATTTGTTA
>JAYSPR010000269.1:0-10937 GCA_043721975.1 Bacteriovoracaceae bacterium | reverse complement strand
GGTCTAGTAAGAAACATGGACAACTGGTCAAAAGGAATCATCGGAAATCCTGAACCAGGAAGCTTAGACCTTGCAAAATCTCCAACGAAGCCAGCAGGTCACTCAGTTTTAGTTGTTGGATATGATGATAACAAAATCGTTAAAATCAACACACAAATGAATGATGGAACGACAAAAGTTTTCACTTATAAAGGTGTTTACTACATCAAAAATAGCTGGGGAACTGGTAGTTTTGGAAGTGATTTCGAAGTTGATGGTGTGAATTATCCTGGTTACGGAATGATCACTCAAAAACATGCTAACGAAGACGGATCATTTTTCGCTCTTTAGTTGGCGCTTTAATTAAAAGAACTAGTCAAAAAGTTAC
The DNA here is from genome assembly GCA_043721975.1 of Bacteriovoracaceae bacterium. Taxonomy (GTDB): domain Bacteria; phylum Bdellovibrionota; class Bacteriovoracia; order Bacteriovoracales; family Bacteriovoracaceae; genus Bacteriovorax. The sequence continues at coordinate 10,570 of JAYSPR010000269.1, read as the reverse complement.
TTTTTGTGAATGATGATGAAGTGAAAAAAGTTTTAAGCTTCATCATCAAATTCACTTTGGCCGTGGGTCTTCTTTATTGGTTTTCTCAATCTGGTAAATTGGATTTCAAAGCCGCCCTAGTATTATTTTCTCATCCTACGACACTCGCACTCGCTTCTTTGTTTATTATCATACAAATTTTTTTAACAACTCTTCGCTGGCATGTGCTTCTTAGGCTTAAACTAAAAAACCATACTCGCTTTATAAGAATTCTTGCCATTCAATGGATAGGTCGTTTTTTATCAGTCGTTTTACCTGGGGCTTCTGCCAACGACATACTCAAAATACAATATATTAAATCACTCGAAGCTACGCGAGAATTCAACCCAGATGAAGAGATCTCTTATCAATTTATCCTTACTACCCTATTTCTCGACCGCTTAGCCGGCTTCACGGGTCTTTTATTATTTTCAGGTACAGTGACACTTATTTATTTTTCAGAATTAAGCTCCTTAAGCCCAAGTATGCCTACGCTAATTTTATTAAATCTCTCTTTTTTGGGCTTGGCTTTATTTATCTATTCACTATTTTTTCTCAGTGAAAAAAATCTTAATCTCACCATCGGAAAAATTCCATACACAAAAAACTTGCTCGATGGCATCATTCTTATCGGGCAAAATAAAACCGTCCTTCTCAAAACGATTATGATTAGTCTCATTTCACATTTTATAAACTTATCAACGTTTCATTTGATCAATCATAATTTTTATCAATCTGAAATTAAGTTTCACTACCTCATGATGTTACTCCCCATAGGACAACTTTCTACTTCCTTACCTATTTCAATTTCAGGCATAGGCGTAGGGCATTTGGCCTATGAAAAACTTTTTTTAACCATCAATCAGACTAATGGTGCAACATTATTTAATAATTATTGGATTTTAATTTTACTGATGAGTCTCTTGGGGGCTATTCCCTTTGTTATTCTGAGCATAAGAAAGGGCCAATGAAAAACATTGGCCCGAATAAAAACTATCTATACTGCGAAGCTATTCTATCTAAAATCGGCTCCGGAATTTCTTCCCCATCACGAATTGTTTCATACTGATTCATAACGGCGTCGTGAAATTGATCAAATCTATCTGGGTGAACTCTGCTCGCAAAAGCAGTCGATAAAATCGAATAATCAAGTTCCGATTCTGTGATCATATCAATCATATAATCTACTAAGTCCATCATCGACCATGAGACCATTCCAGGATCGTAATCAGGGTCACTTGTTTTTAAAAATTCTAAAATTGTTCGTCTTTCCATTTCCATGATTCATTCCTTTGAAAAAATGTATTTGATAAGCTAATTATAATCCGATTTGAAATTTGTGGTAAAAAAATTAGAGTTTATAACCAAATTTTGAAAGCATGGCCTCAGCTTTTTCCCAGGACCCACAACATTCAGGAGAAAGAGAAATAGTCAGAATTTCAATAATCCCCGATTCTAGTCCCAAAGCAATTGATTGAGTGATGCTTTCTATATATTCATCACTAAAAAGTTGTAATTTTTGTGGCGCTGCTGAAAAAAAATAATCAAGATCTAAATTAACAATAAAATTAAACTCATTAATGTAACTCTCCCCACTTAAAATAGTTTTCAACATTTTAGGCAGATTAAAAGATTCAACATCAATTGATAATGACTTTGCAGAACCCAAATGATGAGTGGCCGAATAAGTTGCCCCAACACATTCTGGATATTTCTGCAAAAATACTTCTAGATAATTATCCCAACGAAAAAGTGGTTCATTGATGTTTTTTTGCCAGATTTTTTGATAATCAGTGAGTGATAAATTCCAAAGGTCGTGACTAAAATCTTTCAAGGCAGATTCACTCATGTCTGGATGAGCATCAATATGAATAAGATTATATCTTTTATTTTTTTCTATTTTTTGAAACCAACACCAAAGAGCGAGGCGATGATTGTCCATGATGTAAATATTTTCTTTAGGGCCACCGGTTCGAAGCAAAACATTATCACGTGATGATGTCGATAAGCCTCGATCTATAAGTGGAATAAGAAATTTCAAGTTTTATTACCAATATATTTCATTTCAATTGTATAAGAAAAACCAAAAATCTCTCCTGCTGGAAGCGTAATCATTCCTGGCTTTGAGGCAAACTTCTTATCAGAATCCGTCCCATCGCTCACACCAAACCAAGGCTCTAAGCAAACAAATGGCACTTTATCTTTTCCCCAAATTCCAAAATAATCTGTATTTGATGAAATGCGAATCATCTCATGCTTTTTGATATCAACTAAATCGACATGATGAGATCTCAACTTTTTAAAGATCAAAGCATCTTCTTTAAAAAGCTCTTCACTAAGCGGCATGCGATCACTAGAAAAAACAAAAGGTCTCTTCCAATTGACTAGACCTTGATGCAGCTTAAAATATTCCGACTCTTCTCTATCAAAACGAATTTCATAATGATTAATATTTTTTGTCTCAAAAGCGGGATGAGCTCCAATAGAAAAGTGAATATCTTGGCGATCCGTATTTTTCACAAAGTAAAAAATCTTCACCTTTGAATCTTCGACTGTGTAGCGAACAGTAAGTTCAAACAAATAAGGATACATTAAAAAAGTTTCTTGAGTGGCCACGGCCGTAAATTCCACTTCTTTAAGCGTAGTTTCAGTGCATTTAAATTCTAAATCACGAGCGAATCCATGTTGAGACAAGTGATAATTTTTCCCATGCAATTCATACTCATCGTCTTTTAATTTACCTACAATAGGAAATAGAACAGGAGCTGAACGATTCCACGTTTTATTATCCCCAAGCCACAATAGCTCGCGGTGCCAATCACGAGAAAAGAGTCGCTTCATCTCAGCACCCTTAGTCGTAATCTGGATTATTAAAGACTGACTTTCAATTTGATACCAATCACTCATAAATTTAAGTATAAATCGCTTAGCTCTCTCTCACAAGTCTAGTAGAACTCTTTATTTCTTGCTATATTCAAGCCATGAAAGTAACCGAACATCTAGAACGAGCCAAAAACCCACTCTTTAGCTATGAAATTGTCCCTCCTCCAAGAGGTAGATCAGTTCAAGATATCATCGACATCGTCGAAGCCTTAGGGCCCGTTGATCCCGCTTGGATTGATGTAACGGCGCACTCATCGTCGGCATACTACAATGAAAGAGAAGATGGCAGTATAGAACGCAAAATTTATAAAAAAAGACCGGGAACAATTGGTATCTGCGGCATCATTCAAAACCGTTTTAAGATTGACACGGTCGTACACCTTTTATGCTTAGGTTTTTCGAAAGAAGAAACTGAAGATGCGCTCCTAGAACTTAACTTCCTAGGGATTCATAATATTTTAGCTCTTCGAGGTGACGGGCCTAATTACAAAAAAGAACTCTCACGTAATCGCAGCATGAACTATCATGCCTCTGATTTAGTCGAACAAGTCAAAGACCTAAACCGTGGTAAATTTCTTGAAGAAGTTGAAGGTGGATCAAAATTTGATTTCTGTGTCGGTGTCGCAGGATATCCAGAAAAACATTTTGAAGCTCCAAACTTAAAACTCGATCTGATTAACTTAAAAAAGAAAGTTGATGCAGGCGCGGACTATGTTGTCACGCAAATGTTTTTTGATAATAAACATTATTTTGATTTCGTAAAAATGGCCCGAGAGCAAGGAATTACCGTTCCTATCATTCCGGGAATTAAAGTTTTAAAATCTGCTTCTCAAATGGTGAGTGTTCCTAAAAACTTTTATATCGATTTTCCCGATGAACTTGTTGAGCGCATAACAGATGATCCAAAAAATGTTTCTCACATCGGAAAAGAATGGGCCATGAACCAAGTTCAAGGCCTCCTCGAAGGAGGAGTTCCTTGTGTGCACTTTTATATTATGAACGACACCAATACGATTGTTGATATTGTTAAAAAGTACCAAAAATGAAAAAACATCCTACACTTATTGAACTAGAACAAACTCTAAAAGAAAGAATCTTATTTCTCGATGGGGCCATGGGCACCATGATTCAATCCTATAAACTGGGTGAAGCTGATTTTAGAAAAGGTTTCTTTGAAAATCACACTTGCGACTTAAAAGGTAATAACGATCTCTTGGCACTCACGAGACCAGATGTCATTTATGCTATTCACACTCAATATCTTGAAGCTGGTGCAGACATTATTGAAACCAACACTTTTTCAGGAACGAAGATCGCGCAAAAAGATTACGATCTCGAACATATCGTCACCCAATTAAATTTTGAAGCGGCTAAGCTTGCTAAATTGGCCTGCACTGATTTCATGAAAAAAAATCCTGGAAAAAAAGTTTACGTCGCTGGTGCCATTGGGCCCACCAACAGAACTCTCTCTCTTTCTCCCGATGTGAATAACCCGGGTTATAGAGCGACAACGTTTGATGAGATGGCAGAAAATTATTATCAGCAAACCAAAGCTCTCATTGAAGGTGGAGCCGATATTCTATTACCTGAAACGACTTTTGATACTCTGAATTTAAAAGCGGCGATCTTTGCCATTGAAAAATACCAAGACGAAGTCGGAATAAAATTTCCTCTCATGCTATCAGCAACCATTACTGACAACAGCGGAAGAACTCTTTCAGGACAAACGACCGAAGCCTTCTGGAATTCAGTCAGGCACGCAAAGCCTCTTTCAGTCGGACTCAATTGTGCCCTCGGTGCAAAAGATATGCGTCCTTACTTAGAAGAGCTCTCAAAAATTTCAGATGTTTTTGTTAGCTGTTATCCAAATGCTGGACTTCCTAATCCACTAGCACCAACTGGCTATGATGAAACGCCAGTTATGACAGCAAAATTTGTCGGTGAATTTGTCGACTCTGGATTTATCAACATTCTCGGTGGATGTTGTGGAACAACTCCTCAGCATATCGCGGCCATTGTAAAAAAATGTCAGGTAAAAAAACCAAGAATTATCCCAGATATTAAAAAAGCCACTCGCCTTTCAGGGCTAGAAGCGTTTAATATAGAAGATACACACAACAAGCCTTTTTATATGGTCGGTGAACGCACAAACGTCACCGGCTCCCCTTTATTTGCCAAACTTATTAAAGCTTCTAATTTCGATGAAGCCTTATCAGTTGCTCGTCAACAAGTAGAAAATGGTGCCAACATTATTGACATTAACTTTGATGAAGGCCTTCTAGATTCTAAAGCCTGCATGATTCATTTTTTAAATCTCGTCGGCTCTGAACCGGATATTGCTCGTGTTCCTATCATGGTGGACTCTTCAAAGTGGGAAGTTCTTGAAGCAGGATTAAAATGCTTACAAGGAAAGGCCATCGTCAATTCTATTTCACTCAAAGAAGGCGAAGAGCAATTTTTATACCAAGCGCGCCTCATTCAGAAATACGGTGCAGCTGTGGTCATCATGGCCTTTGATGAAGAAGGACAGGCCGCAAGCCTCAGTGAAAAAGTTCGCATCTGTAAACGTGCTTACGACTTACTTATTAATAAACTCGACTTCGATCCCAATGATATTATTTTCGATGCCAATATTCTCACTGTCGCGACAGGTATAGAAGAACACAATGCTTATGGTGTAAATTTCATCGAAGCTGTTCGCGAAATAAAAAAAGTTTGTCCAGGAGCTCTCACCAGTGGAGGAGTTTCTAATCTTTCTTTTTCTTTTCGTGGAAATAATTTAGTTCGTGAAGCGATTCACTCTGTCTTTTTATATCACGCCATTAAAGCTGGCCTTGATATGGGAATCGTCAATGCCGGTATGCTTGGTGTTTATGATGAACTTAATCCAGAACTTCGAGTGAAGTGCGAAGCTGTCGTTTTAAATCTCCATCCTAATGCCACTGAAGAATTATTAGACTTGGCTGAAAAATTAAAAGATCAAAATTCAAATAATAAAGAAGTCAAAGTTGATGAATGGCGAAGCTTACCTTTGATTGATCGAATCAGCTACTCCATGGTCAAGGGCCTTGATCAGTTTATCGAACTCGACACTGAAGAGGCGAGAGTTAAACTCGGTCGTCCCCTCAATGTTATTGAAGGGCCTTTGATGGATGGGATGAAGGTTGTTGGCAATCTTTTTGGTGAAGGAAAAATGTTTCTTCCTCAAGTTGTTAAGTCAGCTCGAGTTATGAAAAAAGCAGTCGCTTATCTTGAACCTTTCATGGAAAAAGAAAAACTAGAAGCAAAACAACCAGTTCGTGAACAAGGTGTTTTTGTCATCGCCACTGTTAAAGGTGATGTTCATGACATTGGAAAAAATATTGTCGGTGTCGTTCTCGCTTGTAACGGCTACAGGGTGATTGACCTCGGAGTCATGGTTTCTACTCAAAAAATTCTTGAAGCAGCCGTTACTCATAAAGCAGATATTGTCGGTCTTTCGGGACTTATCACACCTTCTCTCGATGAAATGATTCACGTTGCAAAAGAAATGGAAAGATTGGAATTCAAAACTCCACTACTTATTGGGGGAGCGACAACTTCAAAAGCTCATACGGCCATTAAAATTGCTCCTCACTATCATGCACCTATCGTTCATGTTGGTGATGCTTCGCTCGCTATTGAAGTGTGCACTAATTTATTGTCACCAGAAAAAAAGAACGATTACGCTTTAAAAATGAGAGCATCATTTGAAGACCTGAGACTTCGCCATGCTAACCAAAACCAAGACCGTGCACTCTTAAGTTTAAGAGAAGCACGCGAGCACTCATTTAAAACAAATTGGAATGAAACTCAGATTTCAAGACCCACTAAAACTGGCGTCTTCACTCTTGATATAACGCTCAGTGAAATCATTCCTTATATCGACTGGTCTCCATTTTTTTGGACCTGGGAATTAAAAGGAACTTATCCAAAGATTTTAGGGAATGATAAATATGGCACTGAAGCTCAAAAGCTTTTTAATGATGCTCAAGGACTCTTAACTGACATTGTAAAAAATAATCGATTTGGCCCACAAGTTGTTGTTGGTATTTTTCCCGCTTATTCACATGGCGATGATGTCATTGTGAATAACAAAACAAAACTTCATTTCTTACGTCAACAAAAAGAAAAAATCGGTGAAGATGGTTGTTATAAATCTTTGGCTGATTATATTGCTCCAAAAGGACACAACGACTTCATTGGTGGCTTTGTCGTGACAACTGGACATGAAGTTGAAACTTTTGCCAAAACTTTTCAAGACAAACATGATGACTACAATTCAATCATGGTTAAGGCCATTGGCGATCGCCTAGCTGAGGCTCTCGCAGAGTTTGCCCATAAAAAAGTTCGTGAAATTTTTGGTTACGGATTAGAAGAGAATCTCTCACCTGAAGATCTCATCAAAGAAAAATATCGTGGAGTGAGACCTGCTCCTGGCTATCCTGCCTGCCCAGACCATACTGAAAAGAAAATATTATGGGATTTATTAAAAGCTCGAGAACTCACGGGTGTTTCCTTAACTGAAAACTTTGCCATGAATCCACCAAGCTCTGTGTCTGGATTTTATTTTAATCACCCAGAGGCCAGCTATTTTAATGTTGGGCTCATTTCAAGTGAACAAGTCAAAGATTATGCTGAAAGAAAATCAATGAGCGTCACTGAGATTGAAAGATGGCTTTCGCCAAATTTAGGTTATGAACCCAAATCCAATTAAAACCCTAGAAGATGTGATTTTATCCAAAGGTGAAGAGTGGCGTGCTACTCTCGAGTTTGCTCAAAATACCTTGTCATCGAAATATTTAAGTGAAGCGAATCTCATTAGACTGACTAAAGGAGCCGCTACAATTCCTCAAACGGAATTACTTATCAAATTATTGTATCAAGATGCTAAAGAACGTCCCGTTGGAGTGAATGGCATTGATCTTTTTTTTAAAGTTGTCGATCATTCCAATTATTCTTTATCGGCCTGGCTAAATGCCATCAGCTATTTTCAAAACTGGCTTCAAGAACAAGACCGCACAACTTCATTCCAAAAAATGTTAGGTTATCTTCAATGCTGTGAGGACTCTCCGGAAAATAAAGATATCGACCATAGATTTATTGATCTTGTCGAAGATATGATTAAAACTCATGGATATATCGGTTAGACATTTGGCTTAAAAGAATAATCGCGGGCCTTAATTCCCAAACTATATTCTTTTTTTATTCTTTCAATTAAAAGTGGAATTTGAATGAATTCAACTTCACCAAGTCCACGTACAGTATAATTTTGAAAAGTCTCGATCCAAAAAGCACTATCGCCCAAGAAATTTTTATGTTCTACCTCAATAACGAAATGAGGTTTAACATTTTTAATTAAGTTTAGTGCTCCCTTCACTGCAAATTTTTCAGCACCTTCAACATCAATTTTAATTATATTTGGTACAACTTTTTGTTTTTCTGAAAATTCATCGAGAGACAAGAGTTCAATTTTCTCGACATACTTATCTTTGCTGCCTTCGTGTTGCTTAATAAGCGAAGACCCACCAGTTGACTTAGGATCCACAAAAAATTCTGCTGTTCCCGTATAATCGGAAACACCTTTATTAATAAGCGTGAGATTCTTTAATTTATTATGTGAGATCGTTTCTTTTAAACAGTGACTAACGACACTTCCTGGCTCAAAAGAAAAAATCTTGGCCTCTGGATGAAACTTAGAAACAAAAAGGCTAATGAGCCCAATATTAGCTCCTACATCAAAGAATACACCACCTTTAGGTAAGTGCTGAATGATCTCCGCCTTTAAATCTTCTTCGTAATGATAGAACGCCACACCCTTATCATGCATGACATAAAAAGAGGGGCCTGAAAGATCTTTAGGATCTAAAAAAAGATCAAATTGATGAGAGATGTTAATTTTTGAAATTTCTGGTTGAAACGAGCGAAGATTTCGACTCAAAAATCTATGGCGACCTATGAAATGTGAAAGATTCGTTTTTATCGACATGAAATTCATTCTCCACAAATAAAAAAGGCTCCTTGCGGAGCCTTTTTTATATTATCTAACATTCTTATTAAGAATGGTTAATAACTAGTGAGCCGGAGCTGGAGCAGCTTCTGCAGCTGGAGCAGCTTCTGTAGCTGGAGCAGCTTCTGCAGTTGGAGCAGCAGTAGCTTCTGGAGCAACTTCTGTAGTTGCAGCAGGTGCAGCTTCAGTAGTAGCTTCTTCTTTCTTTGAACAACCAAATGACATTGCAGATACAACAAGAGCAAGAACTAATAATTTTTTCATCTCAAATCTCCTAATTTTAGTTTAGATGATGACGTGTTACCGCGCACAATAATGATCATTAAATTTATATTACTAATGGAGTATCTACGTCAACTGTCTTCTCTAAAAAAATTAAAAAAAGTTAATCAGACTGCTTTTAAAACTCCATCAATTAAATTTGAATAATCTGTCATACCCCACACTACGACTCTCTGCTCACACGTCTTTTCTTTCTGTGGTTGATACTTTCTTGCCTCTTTTACTCCTTGAAAAAATCCTTCGAGAGTACTTAAATGAGAATTTAAAATCATTTCTTCCTCTTTCGTAAGCCACATTTTTTGAATTTTAAACTGAGAAGATTTAGGCCTTACAACTTCTGTCTCTGCTTTAAAATATTGATTCACGAGTGAAGTAAAAATTTCGCGGGCCTCTTCTTTGATATGTTCAGTTTTATTAACTATAGAGAGCCACTCAAAAGCATGCTCTTTATCGAGAGAATAAATTCCTGACTTGTAGCGAATCATATTTCTCATAAGTAGATTGGGCATAATGTTAAGTAAAAGCCCATGACTCAAATGAGTGTCGATTTCAATTTCGTGAATATTTTTTTCTTTCTTCGAGAGAGATTCGATCACAATTCTCTCAATCATTAACAATCCATCATTCATAAAGACTCCTTTTTGCACTAGGCTATTTTTTGATTAATATTTTTTGGCATAAGTTCACATTGAGAAAGCTTCCAGACTTCCATTTTGCGCTTTAAAATCCCTTCAAGCTCCAGGATGGCACTTGCACTCAACTTCAAAGAGCATTCGAAAGCTAGGGCCTCTAAACTCGCCGAGAGCCCCATTTTTTCTTTCACCTTGGTTTGAAAAATTTGATACTCACAAAGCTTCATCGCACTTCCGTTAAAAAGTCTGAAAATTCTTGTGACTTGAATTCCAGTATCCAGAGCAATTTCCTTTAAGGTCGGCTGGCCATAAAGCAGCGAGTATTGCTCGAGAATTATTTTTTGAATGTTCATTAGTTCCTCCCTTTTTTGTAATCACACAGGGATTCTTAAAGCAGGAGATGTGCCAATAATTAAAGCCTTTAAAGCTTTGAAATTGGGCATAAAAAATAAAGAACATAAATACATATGTTCTCAAAGAAGAATAAAGTGTTTTGTTTTAAGAACGAATTGAGGCGACCGGCATCCCCAAGTGAAGATAAGTCTCTAGCCCTTTTTTAGTATGAGTAAGGATGTCTTCACTGGGAATCCATTTACCTTTTTCACCCACGACAATGACGGTTGATCCACCAAAAAGAAAATATCCTTTTTCTTCACCACGAGAAAATTTATTGCCTTTTGTGAGTGGCTTACTTTGAATAATTTTTCCCACGCATGTTGCACCGACT
>JAYSPR010000268.1:0-3889 GCA_043721975.1 Bacteriovoracaceae bacterium | reverse complement strand
TTTAAAAATAAAACCGGTGAATTCAGTAGTTGTATCTGGATCGATGATTTGAGTTTTAGCATCTGAATCATAGGGTGCTAACTTCACTTCACGAGGCTTAGGCCCGGGGCTAGAACTTGAAATCATGTCGAGAGTTTCTTTAACACCAAAGTTATTTAAGGCCGATCCAAAAAAGACGGGAGATTGAATTCCAGCTAAAAACTCTTCCGGCTCGAAGGCTCCGATAACCGTCGCCACCATTTCTAGTTCGTCTTTTAAAATGGCCAGTAGAGGTGCTCCGATGAAAGCAACAACCTCAGGGGCATCTAATTGACTAGCATCGATAATTTTTGGATTAAAAGGATCTTTAGCATCTTTAAAGCTCATAATTTGTTTTGTTCTTAAATCATAAACACCTTTAAAATCTACTCCAGAACCAATAGGCCAAGTCATTGGCACACATTGAATGTTGAGAATTTTTTCGACGTTTTCTATGAGCTCAAATGGATCCATGGCCTCGCGGTCATACTTATTCATGAAAGTGACAATCGGCGTATCTCTCATGCGACAAACTTCCATCAGCTTTATGGTCTGGGCCTCAACACCTTTGGCCGAATCGATCATCATGAGAACTGATTCAACCGCAGTGAGTGTGCGGTAAGTGTCTTCAGAGAAATCTTTGTGGCCTGGAGTATCGAGCAAGTGCATGGCACGTTCATTGTAAGGAAAGCTCATGACGGATGAACTAATTGAGATCCCTCTTTCTTTTTCAATTTCCATCCAGTCAGACTTGGCATAGTTCCCGTCTTTCGCTTTTACTTTTCCAGTTTCGCGAATTACTTGACCGAACCAAAGAAGTTTTTCTGTCATAGTTGTTTTACCAGCATCCGGATGGGAGATGATGGCGAAAGTGCATCGTTTTGCATTGTTCATTGAAGAGAGCATGAAATTTTCCTTAATTTAGCTTGGAAGTCGAACTCCGGTTCTAGCATAATGACGCCATAAATTAAAGCATAATTTTCCTGTGCGTTTTAGTTTGTTATTGATCTTTTCTCAAATCGTTAAACAAGCCTTTAATATTCCGAGGAGTGAGTTACAATAGTATTAAACAACGGTGGTGTATCATGATGAAAGCCTATCTGAAAGTTTCTTTTAAAGTCTCTTTTAAAGTCTCTTTGTTCTCATTATTTTTATCGAGTTTTCTATCAATACCTTTAGCAGAAGCAAAATTAGTCCAAATACTACATACAAATGACACGCATTCTTTTTTAAATTACACCAACCATGAAAGTGAAATAGGTGGATCAGCAAGACTAAAAAGTCTGATTGATAGTTTTAAAGAGTCAGGCACTAAAGCTGGAATGGAAACCATCACTCTAGATGGCGGAGATTTTTTAGAAGGCAATATTTATTATATGGCCGACCAAGGGAAAAAAAGTTTTGAAGTCCACAACCAAATTGGTTATGACGCTGTTGTTTTAGGTAACCATGACTATCTCATGGGGGCAAAAAGTCTCGATAATATTTTAGAAAATATTGATCTTAATTTTACATTTTTAGGGGCGAACGTTGCTTCAGGTTCTAAATTTCCCAATATAAGAGACAAAATTAAGCCCTATAAAGAAATGGAAGTTGGCGGGATGAAAATAGCCATTTTAGGCTTAACCACCGCAGATTTTTTTTACAGTTGGTCTCTTGATGGAAGTACCATCACCGGCCCAACTAAAGTTGCACAAACTTATGAAGATATTTTAAAAAAGCGCAACAATGATTTTATTATTGCCCTCACTCATATAGGCGTGAATCGTGATATTTATTTGGCAAAAAAAACTAGCAATATTGATTTGATTGTTGGGGGACATTCACACACAGCTTTATTCGAACCAATTTACGAAGAAAATAAAAGAAAAGTGGAAGTGCCTATTGTTCAGGCCGGATTTCATACGAAATATTTAGGTCGTATTGTGGTTGATTTAGTGAAAGGTCAGCCTTTAAAAGTTGTTTCTTATGAACTTGTTCCCGTAAATAATCAAAATGAAGACAATGAAATTAAAAGTATTGTAGCAAAAGCGGATGATTCTCTTGATAGCGAATACGGAAAAGAGTGGCTAAATCAAATTATAGGATATTCTGATTTAAAAGATTCGGATAAGTCAGGTTCAAGAAAATGGGCTTACTTCATCTCCGATGCTCTTCGAGAAAAATCAGGAGCTGATATTGCAATCCATGTTTCTTCTATGAATGGAGAGAATTATCCTATCGGAAAAATTTCAAGACGAGATATTATGAATTCAATTCCGAGAGTTTTTGAACTCAATGAAACTCGTGGTTGGTCTATTTATACCTCCAGGGTAAGTGGATTACTTTTACGTCTTCTTTGTGAAAGTTTAGCTTATTTTGGACAGCCACTTAGCTTTTCGGGAATAACTATAGAGTGGATTAAAACGCCATTTGGAGTAAAAATCGCTTCAGCTCGAGTTAATGGAAAAAAGATTAATCCTTTTAAGTTTTACACGGTCGCTTTCACTGAAGGAATTATTAGAGGGGCCATTGAAATAAGTCCAAAAACTAAGGCCATCTTAAAATCGCCAACGAAAACGCCTTTTAAAATTTGGCAGACTTTAGAAGAGAAAATTCAAAAAGACACAAAAAGTATTGTGAAAGTTAGTGAAGAAAATAGATCTTTTTATTATCCAGAATAGCCTACTATAAAAATGGTCTCTAGAACTTAGATTTAGAGACCATTTTACTTCCAAATCATTTTAAGAATTAAAGAAAGTCGGGGTGATTTTATGGCCCTTTCAAGAAGCTTTTTTCTTTCAAATTTATCAATGTCGTTTTGAATTATTTTTTCATAATATTTAGTGAGAATAGACTTAAAATAAGTTTCATCCTTGTTGGGATCATTATTTAATACAGTAATGGTATCCATGACCTTGACTTCAATAATGTTAATGACTTCATCAGGTTCAAAAAGAGCATACTCATCCAATATAAAAAATTCTTCTTTGTGATGATTAATGAAGGATCCTTTTTCTAAAATTGAGGCGAGCTCCGTGCTGTATTTAAGACCATGGGCTTTCTCATAATCTCGCAATTGCTGATCTTCATAGGAGAAATATGAGTCATTGTCGGTGACAGACTTTCGTTCATTTGCAATTTTATAGGATAGGAGTCTATGATAAGGATTATTTTTATCTAAAAAAGTACTGTAGTTTTCACGAGAGAGAATTTCATTATTAATTAACGAATGATTTCTTGAATTTTGATTTTTAGAATCAATCTGTCCAAATGCCTGAGCAAGTTCATCAATTTGAGTTTTTCTTTTAAAATATTTAAGTTCAGTTTTTTCACTTGATAAATAGTAGTATCCACATATTGTGAGAGCAATAATTGATGTAAGTGAAAAGACGATAATTTTAATAATGAGATCCTTTAAATTTTAAATCTTTTGATATAATCGTTGAAAGCATCTTGTAGTTCCATAAAAAAGTCACCTTTTCTAAAATGTAATTCTTTTAGTTCTTGGGTCTCTTTGGCCATTTTTAAATGAGCTGTTATGCGATAAATGGGGCCTGCAACTTTATGGGATAGAAGTAGTGAGCCAATGACCGAGATGAAAAAAAAGACGATGGCCGAGGCTAAAAAAATAGTATTCATTTTTGAGCTTTGATCGCTTATGAATTGGAAAAAAATATGATTTTCAGGTATCCCAACTTCTTTTCCCAAGCTTTTAAAAGTCCAAAAAAAATATCTAATAGATAAATAAAAGACTCCCATTCCACAAAGTGAGGTGATGGCCGAAAATAAGACAAAGCTAAGTTGAAAATGTGGATTGATGAGATAATTTTTTCTTTTTGATCCAAAAATCATGAAAATCCTAGGCATATTTACAGGAATGCTTCATAAG
>JAYSPR010000267.1:0-4232 GCA_043721975.1 Bacteriovoracaceae bacterium | reverse complement strand
GTCATTATTATTTCACCCTACTGGATTTCTTATCCAGAAATGATTAAATTTTGTAGGGGAGTTCCGGTTGTTGTTAAGTCATCTATCTTTGATGTTTTTACACCGCCACTTAATGAAATAAGAAAGGCCATTTCAGAAAAAACGAAGGCCATCATCATTAACAGTCCTAATAATCCGGCGGGAATTCACTACTCAGATGAGTGGATGAGTGATTTTGCAGATTTATTAGAGGAGTTTTCAGACATCAGTGTGATCAGTGATGAGATTTATTTTGAAGTTTGTTACTACGATCCAAAGCCAACTTATTTTTATCAAAAAAAGCCTGAACTTCTCAAGCGAACAATCATTGTCGATGGAATTTCAAAAGCCTTTGCTTCGACCGGGCTTCGCATTGGATATTGTGTTGGACCAAAAAATATTTGTAAAGGAATTGAAAATCTTCAAGGGCAGTTGACGAGTTCGGCAAATTCATTGATTCAAAGAGCGATGATGAATTATAACTTTGCTGGGTCAGCTCAATTTTTAACTCCGGTTAAAAATCACCTGCGTGACAACGCTACTATCATTCGGGAAAAATTTAAAGACCGAGATTTGATGAAGTGTTGGTATCAGCCAGTTTCAGCTTTTTATTTCATGATCGATTTTACCCAAACACCAGTCTTTAAAAAATATCAAAAAGATAAAAATGATGGCACAGACTACTCGGTTAATATTTGTGAAGACATGCTCAATCAGCTAGGAGTCGTGATTGTTCCAGGGACTGATTTTGGCATGGTTAACTCCGCTCGAATCAGTCTGGTACTCCACAAAGAAGTTTTTTCGGAAGCGCTTTCAAAAATCGTTGATTTTCTGCAAGGATAAGACGGAGATTTTTTCCCCTCCATATGAAGATGCCCAGTTGAGAGGCATAATATTAAGAGGGAGAATCGATGTTTTTTCAAATACTCAAAGTCTTATTATTTATACTCATTGTGAACTTTTCACTGTCTTGTGGAAAGAGTACTGAAGACGAAATAAAAGATGCACTTTTATCTTCAGAAATTTACTTAAGTAAAAGAGATTGCCAATCATCAATTGATTTATTGGAAGCTGTCGGAAGACAGCCTAAGAATGCACGTTATATTAAAAATTTGGCAAGCAGTTATGCATGCCGAGCTGGTTATTCGACCGTGACTTTTTTTGGAAGTGATATCTCGAAATCAGCAGCTAACCCTCCACTTGGTGGACTTACCACTTACAGTACTTCATTGGTTACAACAACATCACCATTATCTGATGATTCAAAATTTAGAGATCTACAAACGGCGATTGATATCCTTCTTTATGCTGGAGGAATTTCAACTAGTGTTGATCCAAGCATTACCCAAAGAGCAAAATATTTTACGACAAATGATGCTGGAGATATCAATGCAGAATTAGCTTTCATGCAACTCGTTCAGCTAGGAAAACTAATGAAAGTTTATGCGGATACTAGCGCTGGAGTAAAAGGGGCGGGATCAGGCACGAATAACTGTTTTACTGATTACTCAACTACCATCAATGCCGTTAAGACTTATATTACTGCCGGTGGATTAACTGGTGCTTGCACGAGTACAGCTTCTTCAAATACTCAATTGGCCCTTGGTGTTTCTCAAAGACGAAAAAAATTATGTGAAGGAGTTGTGTTATTAAACGGACTTCTCAACGTATTACCTGGAGTTTTAGCAGCTGGCGGTGGTGGTGATTTAAATAGTGTTGGAAGTTTAACACAAGAAATCGAAGATCAAAAAACAGCTTTACTGGCCATCGACATAACTTTTTCACCAACTGCAACTGTTTTAAGTCAGTACAAATGTGAAAATGACTCTGATATTGATGAAATATCACTCTCTTCTTATTATGCACTCTTCTTTGAGACTTTAGTATTGTAATGAAAATGAAAATTTGTTGGCTACTATTGATTCTCATTTCCTTGGAACTAAAGTCCCAAGAAATAGGCTATATCGGTCGAAGTCCCCGTGCTCTTTTAATGGGTGATGCTTACACCGCCGTAGCTGATGATGAGTACACTTTATTTTATAACCCAGCGGCCATGGGAAGAAATAATGGAGTTGATCTTACACCGCTTAATCCTAGCTTCGGTGGAACCAACGCCTTAGGCGATTTGGATCGATTTAAAAATTTTCCTTCATCTGATCCTGCGGCCATTGCCGATCGGATTTTAAATTATCCTCTGACAATTCAAGCGGCAGCTTTTCCTGGCCTAAAGCTAGCGAGCTTTGGATTTAATTTATTTGCGAATTCTAAAACCAACTTTATTCTTAGAAATGCTATTCATCCGACTCTCGACGTTGACTATCGTTACGATAGAGGATTTATCACTGGATTTGCTCTTGATATCGGATCTGGGGCAAAGTCTTCTCGAATCCATAAATCATCGAAGGTTGAAATTTCTCCAGGGCAAAGAGCTTCAATTGGTTTTGCTGTTAAACATATTAATCGAGAAGGAATCAGCAATCAGTTTGATTTATTTGGTACAAAACTTTTAAGCACCATTAACTCAGGTAGCACTTCAATGTCGGCCATAAAAAGTGCTCTAGGTTTTTCCAAGGGAGCTGCTTGGGGATTTGACATGGGAGCTGAGTATGCTTTATCGAGCGGGCCAAGTTTACTGACAGCAGGAATTTCTATTTTAGATGTCGGGGGAACTCGTTTTACTAAAACAGAAGGCACTGCAGAAGTTCCAACTCAGGATATGACCGTTAATACAGGTGTTGCTTTTAAGCAAGATTTTGGGATTTTTGATTATACACTCTCAGCGGATATGCGCCCCATAACTTCTAATATGGCCATAGGTCGTCAGTTTCATTTTGGGAGTGAAGTCTCACTTCCATTTATTACTATTAATGCTGGGTGGAGTGAGGGTTACGTTTCTTACGGTGGCAGCGTAAAGCTTTGGCCATTTAAGTTGACTGCTGGACTCTACGGAGTTGAGTTAGGATCTGTGTATCGTGAACAGCAGGCCAAGAGATTCATTTTATATTTAAGTCTTTTCGACTTTTCTTTTGATATCTAATTCTCTACAATTTTTATCAAGAGGCATCGAAATAACCATCATTACCCGAGTGTTTCGCTCTGCCACCTTAATACACGGAGGTATTGTTGAAAAAGACTTTTGTTCTGGATACTAACGTCCTACTATTCGACCCTAGTGCTTTTCGCAAATTTGGCAAAAACACTGTCTTCATCCCACTTATTGTAATTGAAGAAATTGATCGATTCAAAAAAGATCAAAACGAAAATGGTAGAAACGCCAGAAATTTTTCTCGCTTCATTGATGACTTAAGATCTCAAGGTCCACTGGCCAATGGTGTAACCTTAGAAAGCGGTGGGAAATTAATCATTTCTGTTGATCTTTACGTTGATACAAAAAATCTTCCTATTGATGTCACTATTAATGACAATTTAATATTATCTTCGGCCCTAAGTTTAAAGCAAAAAGGTGAAGATGTTTTATTAGTCACAAAAGATATCAATCTACGTCTGAAAGCAGATATTCTTGGTGTTCCGGCTGATGACTATGGTCAAGTCGATGTGACTCTTGAAGAGCTTTATACAGGACAGAGAGTTCATGAAATTTCTGGTGAAAGATTAAAAGAATACGAACAAAATCGATTCTTAGGTATGGATGAAGATGAAGTTTTGGGTGTCTATGCCAATGAATATTTCATCTTGCAAGAATTTCACAATCCAAGAAGAAGGCTCCTAGGTCGCTATCACCAAGGAAAAAAAGGAATCGTTCCGCTTATTTCATTACGTGAAGGAATTTGGGGAATTTATCCAAAAAATATTGAACAGCAGTTTGCTCTAGATGCACTTTTAAATGATGAAATTGCCCTGGTCTCACTGGTTGGTAAAGCGGGAACAGGTAAAACTCTTTTAGCGATTGCCGCTGGTTTGGAAAAAGCGATTGTTCAAGGGAAGTATTCAAGACTTTTAGTCTCTCGTCCAATTCAGCCTATGGGACGTGATTTAGGATTTTTACCAGGTGATGTGAATGAAAAGTTAGCTCCTTGGATGCAACCAATTTTTGATAATATGGACTTCCTTTTTAATCAAAATAGAAAGCAAGCAGGAACGTCTTATGAAGAGCTTATTAATCAAGGGATGTTGCATGTTGAGCCACTAACTTATATTCGTGGTCGTTCTATTCCTGGACAATACCTCATTGTTGATGAGGCCCAAAACCTTTC
>JAYSPR010000266.1:0-3864 GCA_043721975.1 Bacteriovoracaceae bacterium | reverse complement strand
AAGGCAAATTCAAGCCGGTGGTGGCAAAGCCATGAGCTTTGGAAAATCCCGCGCTCGCATGCTTAGTCCCCATGAAAAGAAAATTACTTTCGGTGATGTCTCTGGTGTTCAAGAAGCTAAAGAAGAATTAGAGGAAGTTGTCGATTTTTTAAAAGACCCAAAAAAATATACTGCTCTAGGTGGGAAAATTCCTAAGGGTGTTATTCTCATCGGTCCTCCAGGGACTGGTAAAACCCTTCTGGCCCGTGCTGTTGCCGGAGAAGCAGATGTTCCCTTCTTTTCTATTTCAGGTTCTGACTTCGTTGAAATGTTTGTCGGGGTTGGTGCTTCGAGAGTCAGAGATTTATTTGAACAAGGAAAAAAGCATGCTCCTTGTATTATTTTCATCGATGAAATCGATGCCGTCGGTCGCCATAGAGGAAATGGTATGGGTGGGGGTCACGATGAACGTGAACAAACTTTAAATCAACTTCTTGTTGAAATGGATGGATTTGAATCGAATGAAGGTGTTATTTTAATTGCGGCCACTAACCGTATTGATGTCCTCGACCCAGCTCTCTTAAGACCTGGTCGATTTGATAGAAGAGTTATGGTGGGGGCTCCGGATGTTCGAGGTCGCCTTGGAATATTAAAAGTTCACACGAAGAAAACTCCACTTGAAGATAATATCGATCTGGAAACTATTGCTAAAGGAACACCAGGTTTTACTGGGGCTGATCTTGCTAACTTAGTTAATGAAGCCGCACTAAACGCTGCTAGACATAATAAGAAAAAACTTGGAAATGAAGATTTTGAATCAGCAAAAGATAAAGTCCTTATGGGACCTGAAAGAAAGTCACTTGTTATTTCTGATAAAGAAAAACTAATGACGGCCTATCATGAAGCTGGACATACATTAGTGGGAATGAATCTCCCTTACACTGATCCTATTCATAAAGTTTCTATTATGCCTCGTGGAGGAGCTTTAGGGGTCACTCAAACTCTACCTAACGAAGATATGCTTTCTCTTACCAATGACCGTGCTGAAAATTTTATCGCCTTTTTAATGGGTGGAAGATGTGCGGAAGAAATCGTTTATTCACAAATGACTTCAGGGGCAAGTAACGACATTGAAAGAGCAACAGGTCTAGCACGTTCCATGGTTTGTAAATGGGGTATGAGTGAGAAAATGGGTCCGATCAATTATCAAAAATCGGCGACATCTCCTTTTAGTGGAATGGGAGATAATACTGATTACTCTGAAAAGACGGCCCAAGAAATCGATGAAGAAATTAATCGTATTGTGGAAAAAAACTACAAACAGGCCCTTAATATTTTAAAATCAAATCGCGATGGACTTGATCGACTGGCCCATGCGCTTATGGCCTGGGAGACAATCGACCTTCAACAAGTCAAAGATGTTGTAGCCGGTAAAGACATTGGTGTACCTCTTAAACCAGAAAAGAAAGTAGAGTCAGATAATTTGACTCCTAGTGAAGAAAAGGTAACTCCTAAGGGAATGGATCCAGTTTTAGCATAATAATGAACGAATTAGATCAATATCAATTATTGGGAGTCATTAACAGGACTCCCAATTCATTTTCAGACTCAGGTTTATCACTAAAATCAGATTTTTTTAAAGACCAATTAACTTCTTTTTTAAAGCATCAAGAGCTCATTGTTGATTTTGGTTTTGAGTCCACTGCACCGACGAATAAGGCCATCTCTGACGATGAAGAATGGGAGCGTTTTTCACTTTTTTTAGATGAAATTAAAGGCCTTGATTTCGGCTCAAGGATAATATCTTTTGATACTTATAAAGCTTTAAATTTTTTCCGAATGAAAAAAGTTTTTTTGGAAATTCACCCCAATGTAAACTTCCTTTTTAATGATGTAAGCGGAGTTTTGGATGATTCACTTAATGATTTACTGCTTAAAACAAAAGACGAAAAAATCTTTTACGTCTACACATTTACGCATATTCCTGAACGTTCTTTAGTTTTAGATCACATGAAATATATCAATGAAAAAGAAGACATTATTAATCAGTGCCTCCAATCTTTTATAAAAGCTTACAAATTTTTTAAATCACATAACAAAGAGACCAATTTAATTTTAGATCCAGGTTTTGGATTTTCTAAAACTTACGAACAAAACTGGCGTTTAATTGATTCATTTGAAGAGTTATCAAAGGGGTTAGTTCTCCACGATATATCGTGTCCAATTCTTATTGGTTTATCTAAAAAGTCTTTTTTAAAAAAATATTTAAATAGCACTGATTTAAAAGCGCTAGAAAATCTTCACCTAGAATGCCTTTTAAAAATGAGTCAAAAATCTTCTCATAAACTCCTTTTTCGAGTCCATGATCCAGGCATTTTTCCCTAAATTCCTTTTGTTTTCACATGAAAATTTTACTCAAGTCTATATGAATATTGGTATTTTTGACGAAAGCCACTTAGATTGCCCCTCATGAGAAATCTCCCTAAAATACTGGCAATCGCATTGCTGTTTATCATTAATCATGACCTAGAGGCCCGTCCACTAATCCATGACAAAGTTTTATATGGAGAAGATGATCGAAAGCTCGCTTGCGATCTAGATTTAGAAAGCGAAGCTCAGATAATCAATAATTCAGAGTCGGTCTTGGCCCAAGTCCCTAATTGGCGTATTTCTCATTTTAGTAAGGACAACTTTACGATTGATACCAAGAACCTCACTGAGGGTCTTAATTTATGTCCTGATGAAAATTATTCTTCTCTACCCATTGTCTCGTCTTGCACGGCTTTTTTAGTCGCCGAAGATTTAATTGTCACGGCCGGGCATTGTATTAAAGACAAATACGACTGCCAAAGACAAACTTGGTTATTGGATTACAAAGACGCAGGGGATTTCAGTAGCTCTAGTGGATTTGTTACTTTCACTAACGAACAAAGCTATACGTGTAAAGAATTAGTCTCTCACTCGGTCGGTGTTAATTTAGATTATGCCTTAATTAAGCTCGACAGACCTGTAACTGGAAGAAAGCCATTAAAGCTTAGACGTGAGGGCAAGGTTGCCTCGGACGAAAACCTTTATATGATCGGACACCCTTTGGGTCTGCCAAAAATCATTACTTCTAATATTAAAATTAGGGACAATGCACTTCCTAATTTTTTTAAAACAACTGCTGATGCCTTTTCTGGCAATTCAGGTTCGCCAGTTATTGGAGTCAATTCTGGACTAGTTGAAGGGATTCTTATTCGTGGCGAAGACGACTTTAAGTACGATCCGCACACTGGCTGTCAAAGGTATACTAGGTGTTCGTTAAATGAGTGTCGAGGTGAAAGCCTTTTGAGATCGACACTATTACCACTTAAAAAAATTCACAATTAACTAAATATCCCTTACCATATTCTTATGGATTACTTTTGTGGACCTCTCACTTTATACACCAGTGATAAAATACGCTTGATTGATTTTCTTTCAGATGTCTTTGAATTTGATGTGGATTCAGAACAAGGACTTATTACCGGGGGAAGTCTCAATTTAAAGATTGAAGAGCTCAAGTCCGATCTCAGTCATAGCTCAAACAGTATTGCTTTTAGTTTTGAATTAAAGAATGAAGATGCCCTTAGTGAAATTGTTAAAAAATACAATTTTTTTCAATATCGAAACGAAGGAAAGGACTCCAAACACGAAAATATTTCAATCGAAAAAGCATCTGAACTCTCTATTTTTGATCTAGATGGGCGAGAGTGGAGATTTAAGACCAGGGTCAATCATTAAATCAAAAATTAAAAAATTACAGGCCATGTGTGCAACTTCTGACCTTCATGAAAGGCTAGATATTAGCTTTGATGAAGCCTCAGGACTTATTTTAAGTGTGAATAAAGCGGTCTTAAAGAG
>JAYSPR010000265.1:0-10225 GCA_043721975.1 Bacteriovoracaceae bacterium | reverse complement strand
ACCCTGAGATTGAAGTCTACATCGCTCCTGAGTTTTAGTAATACCAGGCGCTTAAATTATCATAGAAGGCAAGTTTGACATATCAAACTTTTGTTATATAATATCAACAGGAGGATCGTATGATCATTCAAAATTGCCCTCTCCTGCTGGTTATTCTCACAAAGATCGAATCTTTAATTGTTGAAGAAAAAGCTCAACAACCTAATCTAAGCGATGAAGAAATCATCGAATTCCTAAAAATTAAATTCCAAAGAGAAAATAGATCCTAAGATTTTTATTTCTTACTCCGAAGGGTTTATCAAATAACTTCCGAAATAAAATAACCTACAGGAGAACATTTTTATGTTAACAAAATGGAAAACGTCTTTGCTGACAGTCGCGACTGTCGTTTCACTAGGATTTGCGACATCATGTGGAAAAAATGATTCAACAAATATTCAAATTACAGGAATGAAAGGACCAACGGTTTCCTTATTACAAGACAATCTTATGATTTCTGCTGTCTTTGAAAATATTCAAATTGACGGTGGACTTAGATACAACATTCCAAAATACAAGTATTCATTCCTAGAAATCTCTCCAGATCTTCAAAGCAATGGAACACTTATGCAAGTGTCTATTTCACTAAAAGATATTATCGATGGAAATTTAGATACGCTTGATCCACAAAAACTTCCTGGTGGGAGAAACCTTCCAGGTGTTAAGGCCGGATCACTTCCAGCTGTCGCTTTTTCAATTGAAAAATTCAACAATATGTCAGTTTACTTAGGGAAAGATGTCTTTGGTATTTTTCTTCCAACTAAAGCTGGTGTTGATGGAGCTATCGCTAGTTTCAGATACTACATTGGGGATAAAAGAGCAGGAACTGTTTCAATCGTAGGTGCTGATCAAAATGGTGAAAACGCTGGTGTTCTTTTAATGCTTGATATGAAAGGCCAGATCAAATCACAAATGATGAATGTTTATAAGAAATTTAATCAATAGTTACTCATTTAAGCTTGGCCGTGAGACTTCAGTCTTGCGGTCACTTCTCTTCCCAAAATGGGCACTAGGCAAACCGAAAGAATAATTAAAGCCGCTCCATAAAGATTTAAAACCGTTAATTTTTCCTTAAAAATCACGTAGCCAAAAAATGCCGCAAATGGTGATTCTGTTAAGAAAATAAGACCCGCAATGTGATCTGGAATTTTTTTCTGAGCAACGACTTGTGCCGTAAATGAAATCATGCTCGAGATGATTCCCAAATAAAAAAGTCCCCATAAGACCTGCTTTGATTCAAAAATTAATGAAATATTAACTGGTCCTCTAAAAAATAAGGCAATTGGAATGGATAAAAGGGCCACAAAAAAGTTTTGCAGAAAATTGAATTCCACTGGTGAATCAATCGTATGAACAACCATTCCAATATAAATAATATGAAGGGCCGCAGAGATCGAACAAATGAGGGTGAGAAAATCTCCTAGGTTCATATCTTTTATTTCTAAATTACACATGAAGGCCATGCCTGTCATGGCCATAAAAATCAAGAACCAAAATGTTCCTTTGTATTTCTTTTTAAAAACAATCATCGTGATAATAGGAATGAAAAATGTATACAAAGTCGTGATAAATCCACTTTTTGCCACAGTGGTTAAGCTAAGGCCTATGGTTTGAAAGAGCAAAATACCTAATAACAAAACAGAACTTATAAATGATTTTTTAAGTATATTATCTTTTCTCGTAAAAGATTTTTTATAAATTAAAAAAGGGAGTGAAGCGAGTGCCGCTATTGAAAATCTAAGTGCATTAACCCAGAAAGGATCTAGGCCTGAAAGACTCCAGCGAGTGGCAATGAAACCAAACCCCCAGATCCCTGTGACAAAAAACAAAATGAGAATATTAAATTTCACTTAATTTATTTCCACTCGCGAGGATGATAGTACTCCATCATTTTTTCGTGAACACTACCAGGCTTAGGTGCATATTTATAAGTATACTTCGCGCGGGCAGGCAGGGAGATAAGAATAGAGTCTGTTCGGCCATTAGTTTTTAAACCAAACATCGTTCCTCTGTCATGTAAGAGGTTAAACTCTACATAACGACCTCGACGGTGCAATTGAAAGTCTTCATCTTCCAAATCAAAAGCTTCATCTTTTCTTTTGGTCACAATAGGAAAATAAGAATCGATGAAGTAAGTCGAAAGTTTTTTAACCATATTGAGATCACTGTCTAAATTGTCTGTATTAAAGTGATCAAAGAAAAATCCGCCAATGCCTCTCATCTCATTATTTCGATGAGTATTCATAAAATAGGTGTCGCAATCTTTTTTCATTTTTTCGTAA
The DNA here is from genome assembly GCA_043721975.1 of Bacteriovoracaceae bacterium. GTDB lineage: Bacteria > Bdellovibrionota > Bacteriovoracia > Bacteriovoracales > Bacteriovoracaceae > Bacteriovorax. The sequence continues at coordinate 7,904 of JAYSPR010000265.1, read as the reverse complement.
AGACCAAAAGGTGTCAGAGCGTCTTTCCATGTTTTGTGAAAATACTCAAAATCATCGATATGAGGATAAAAAGGAGTTAAATCTGTCCCCCCCCCAAACCAAAATTTTTCCCCGGCTTCTATCATACGAAAATTCGCATGGATGGTTGGCACTCTGGGATTTCTTGGGTGAATGATTAAAGAAATACCACAGGCCCACATTGTATTACCGGTTCCACCAAGTGAGCTAGCAAACTTTGGATCAATACTGCCAAAAACAAGAGATGTATTCACTCCGGCATTTTCGATGACGTCTCCACTAAAGGCCCGTGTAATACCGCCACCACCAGGTACCCCACTATGGTCAAGCCTATCCCAAAGATCCTCTGTGAGCTTCAATGATGGGTCTACTTTAAAGAGTTCTTTTGAGATCTTTTCTTGTAATTCGACGACGTGTTGATGGAAATTTGCTTTTTTAGTTTCAAAGTCCGTTTTCATGGATCCCTGCCTTCCTTGTATTTCGCTTTATTTTTAGCACATTTGAGAGGGCTTGTTTATTAAATTCAGTATTTAGGCTCTCCCTGGCAATAAAATTTGCCTAAGATTCTCATCAGTTTTGAACATTGAACCACATTTTAATAGCTTGGCACAAAAGAACACTTCATTAAAGAACTCCCCTATAATTAACGATGAGGCTATAGAGCATTTAATAGGAAAGAATTTTCATGAATGGGAAAACAATAAAAACACTTTTATCACCACTGGCCTTGGCCATTTTATTTGTGTTTACGTTTTTGCCTCTAGCGACTTTTGCTTCAGAGCAAGTCGCGAAAGTCATTATCTTGAAAGGTCTCGTAAAAGCTAAATTTCCGAATGGATCTGTCGTCGATGTTAAAGTTGATCAAGACATTCCTGAAGGGACCACAATCCAAACGGCTGAAAAAAGTTTTGTTAAATTAACTTTTATTGATAAGTCACAAATGAATCTTGGACCTAATTCACAAATGGTTATTACCGCTTTTCCTAAAAAAGAAGCTGGTATCATCACACTTGTGAAAGGACAAATTCGCTCTAAGGTCACCAAAGACTACATGGAAATGGATGATAAGAGTAAGAGTAAACTTTATATAAAAACCAAAACAGCGGCCATGGGTATTAGAGGAACTGATTTTCAAGTTAACTACAATCCTGAAAATCAAAACACCTCCCTCATTACCTTTGAAGGTAAGGTGGCCATGGGACACATAGACCGCGACCAAATTGAAGAGCGATTTGACCAGGCCAGGCTTGAAGCTGTGGTTTCAAGTGAAAAAGCTGTCCTCGTCACGAGAGGGGAAATCTCTGCGGTCAATCTCAATGTCTCTCAAAGGGCCATGGAACCAACTAAATTAGGATCAAAACAAATCGAAGCACTAGAAAAAAATGAGTCTGGTCTAGATGAAAATCCGAGTGAGCCTTCGAAGTCTGATGTTAAACCAGATGAAGCCAGTAAACAGTTTAGAAATCCAATTCCTCCAGGTGCAAGCGGAACTCAATTTTCAAATACTCCGGCCGACATAGAAAAGAAAGTTCTGAATATGCCAGCTGAAGCTCACAGCACTAGGACACAATCTCCCGATGGCTTTTTTAATGTGACGACTGGTGAATATAAATTACCTGCAGGAAGTGTCATTGATTTAAAAACAGTTAACATTGTCCCACCACCGACTAATTCTTATTTCGATAAAATTTCTGGGACTTTTATTATTCCAGAAACTATTGGTAAAATTGATAAATCTTCTGGTGCTTATAAAGCTCCAATGGGACTTGAACTTTCTGCCGGTGGAAAATTTATCGTTGTCGATCAAGATGCGTTTGTAAAATCTCAAATGCCGACTAAAACACCCGACAATAATAATGGAAGAAGTCCAGCGAGTGTTGGTCCTAATAATCTAAGTAATCCAATGACAAACATCAAGCCTCCTGAACTCTTCGGTGGAGCTGCGGAGACTTTCATTAAAGCTAATGGTCAGACCTACGGCAAGCCTGAACTCCCTCCACCTCCTGGATCAAACCAAAGGAATGACCTAGGTAATATTGCCAATAATGTCATTCAAGATAACAATCTGAACCGAGACAATGTGATTAATACTGGAACAAATAATACAGCTACTCGAACAAAAATAATTTTCAACGCAGACTAGAAAGATTCGACTATAATTAAGAGATAAAATTAAAAGAGCACCTTTTTATAGAGGTGCTTTTTTGTTATATGGACGTAACAAAAATGATAGCTAAGCATTTAGTGACTTATGGGGCATTAATCGCATTATTAAATATAATGCCAGCCTATGCTCAATCAATGCTTGATCAATACTATTTACATTTTAAACAAGGTCAGTATAAAGCAGCTCTGGTTGATTTAGAAAACATCACACATGGTGAAAATTCTTCTGGAACAAAAGCTTACCTCACTGCGATCACTCTTTCTCGCTTGCAAGAATACGACTCTGCTCTTAAGCAGTTTGAAAGTGCCATTGCAGATAACAATGAATCCCCCGATTTATATTATGAATACGGCCAAGCACTTTATGCTGCTAATGAAATTAAAAAAGCACGAGAAGCTTTTAAAATATCTGTCTCTAAAAAATTTAATCTCCACACCTCACTTTATTACGTGGCCCATATTTCACAAATCCTTGAAGAGTATGATTTATCTAAAGATATTTATCTCGCCTTAATCAAGGAAAAAAACCTTGATTTAAGCCTCAAGCAGATTTCTCATTTTCAATTAAGTGAATCACTTCTTTCTATTGCAAGAGCAAAATCAAAAAACCAAATAGAATTAACGAAAAGAGTTGAAAAGTTTATCTTGCCTATGTTGGATACCGCTTTTGCCCTAGATAAGAGCACTGACCTTGCTCACGATATTCAAAACAGACGCACTGAGCTTTACCAGGAATTCAAACTTGATCCCAACTTGCTTGAAAACGGCAGAAGAGTTTCAGCAAAGAGATTATCTCTTTCTGCTTCGCAAGAAATAAAATTTGATGACAACATCACTCTTATCAATGAAGAAAACAATGTTCAGCAATCAAAAAAAGAGTCTTATGTTTTTGAAACAGAACTACACGCTAGATATGATTATATTTTAAAGAAAAAATATATTATTTCTCCGGACCTTAGATTAAGCCTTACTCAGCACTCCGACAGGTCTAGTCCTGAAGTCTATCAAAATGGCAGCATGGTCGTGAATTTAAATTTAAAAAATAAACTGGAACATAAATTTAAAGACCAGCCTGCCAGCTTAATTTTTGATATTGATACAACTCAGATTTATAAAGACTGGAATCAAAAAAAGAAAAAAGAATTTTATGCCAATAGCATGACTATTGTTATCGGTGAGTCCTTTAACTTTTTTAGTGTTGGTGAATCGACTATCAAGCTTAAATTAAAAGATTACGAAGGAAAAAATACCGAAATTAGTAATAAAACAAAGATTGTGAGCATGGATCAGACTTACTATCTATCTAATCAACACTTACTCATTGGTCTTTTTGAAATGAGTCTTATTGATAATTTTAATTCCCCAACAACAAGCACTGATACCTACTTATTGCGCTTTGATTATATTATCCCTTCTATCATGCCTGACTATACTCTCAATCTGGCAATGGCCGTGACAATGACCGATACCAAGTTACAAAAAGCCGTAAGAGGAACAGAACTCAGTTACAATCCTTCGACAGAGATCACGAAAAAAGTTAGAGAGAATATAGACGTTAAACTCAACTTCGACCTGACAAAAACTAAATCGAAAGAAACAAGCTACTCCTATCGTAAAAGTTCTCTCGCCTTAGGTCTTGAGTACAATTTTTAATTTTGATGGAGAATGCTTTTAATGCGATTTAAAATTTTTCAATATTTAGGGATATTTTTCATTGTATGCTTTAGTGCCTTAAGCGTTTTTCTTTCAACAGAAGGAAAAGATTTAGATGTCTATGGTTCAAATTCTTTTATTTTTACCTATGCTTCTTATTTTGAAGATCGTTTTTTCGACTTAAGAATGAAACTCACAATGAAAGAAAACGATGATGAGCAAATAGACAAACGCATGGTGCTCGTAGCAATAGATGACAAATCCTTAAATAAAGTTGGACGATGGCCTTGGAGTCGAAATGTTACGGCAGACTTAGTTAATAAGCTAAATCATTTTGGTGCAAAAGTGATTGCCTTTGATGTTTTTTTTTCAGAGCCTGAAATCGCTTGTAATGCAGAATCACCTGACTTAAAACTGCTCAAATCTTTCAAAGATTTTGGCACTAATCCTAATAATAAGATTATCCTTCCCTACTCAGTTCTAAGTAAACCTACAAAAATTCAAGAAGAAATCGAAGAAAAAATTAATCCAAGTGCAGATAGATTTTTAAAAGAAGTTCCTGATGTATTTCTTTTTTCTAGTATTACAGTAAGAATTCCACCAGGCAGAGAATTGTTGGATCATAAAATTGAGAAAAAAGTTTTCCCTATCGATTTATTTAGTAGCCCTGATAATTCTGCTTTTCTAGGCCTTGGTCATATTGAAGCAAAATCCGACAATGATGGCGTTTTTAGACACTATCCGGTCGTTGCTAATGTTGACACGATTTATGTCCCTTCTTTTGCTCTTCTGGCCTACGAATATTACACTGGAGATAAAACATCTCTCATTGCGACTTCAGATGACACTGCTCTTACTACAAAAAATGGAAAAATGTATCTTAACTATTCAGGGGAAGCAAAAGTCAGGTGGTTAGGTAATCAACAGCATTACAGATCAATCAGTGCAGTTGATATACTTCATGCAAAAAAGGATGATCCTAAGCTCACAAGTTATTTAAAAGATAAATTAGTCTTTGTGGGTTCAACGGCCTTTGGTGCCTTTGATTTAAGAAATACTCCGATTGATTCTATGTTGCCTGGGGTCTACTTCCACATGAATCTTACACAAATGTTGATCGACGGTAAGTTCATTGTTTCAAGTGCTCAAAGTATGATCATCTCATGGCAGCTGTTGATCTGGGGAAGTTTACTCATGATCATCATCATGCTTTTTGAATATGCTATTCTCGACTTTTTTGCTGTATTCACTATTATGGCCGGTCTCTTTCTTCTCGATACTTATTATTATATTCCTCGTGGATACAACAATCGATTATTCTTTTGTTTGTACTCAATACTTTCGTGTTACTCATGGACAACATTCCTTCACTTCTATCAATCAACTAAAGAAAAAAATAAAATCCGAGGAACCTTTTCTCGCTACCTCGCTCCCTCAATTGTTAACGACCTCTTAAAAAACCCCGACAAAGTAAAACTCGGTGGAGAGAAAAAAAATATTACTGTCTTTTTTTCTGACGTGCGAGACTTCACGAGTATTTCAGAAAAACTGACTCCAGAACAACTCTCGTTATGTTTAAATAAATACATGACAATGATGACTGATACTCTTTTCGAGCATAATGGAACGCTTGATAAATATATCGGGGATGCCATGGTGGCCTATTGGGGAGCTCCCGTTGATCTAGAAAATCATCCTTACTGGGCCGTTAAAGGTGCCATTGCCATGATAGAAAGACTGCCGGCCATAAATGAAGAATTTGAAAAAGAAGGATTTCCTCAATTTAAGCACGGTATAGGTTTAAACACCGGTGAATGCTCAGTAGGTAATATGGGTTCTAACCAAATTTTTTCATACACTGCACTGGGTGATAACATGAACCTCGGAGCAAGACTTGAATCACTTTGTAAATTCTACGGAGTTCAACTCAATATTTCTGAGTACACAAAAAATAGTATTCCTCCTGAACTGCAAAAGGAGTTTGTCTTTAGAACACTTGATAAAGTTAAAGTTAAAGGTAAGGAAAAACCTGTTACCATTTATGAAACTTTGCATCCATCTCATCCACTCTATAATGAACTCGATGCTCTCGCCGACTATGAATCAGGATTCAGTTATTATCTGCAGTTCCAATTTGAAAAAGCCTTTGAGATATTTCGCAATCTTCACAAGGCCTATCCAGATGATCCAACTTTTGAAAGAATGCTGCAGACAAGTAAAGAGTTTAAAGAAACTTCTCCCCCCCATGACTGGGATGGATCTTACACGCATAAAAATAAATAAGAATCTCTTGAATAGTGGATTCAGTGGTTCTATGATTTTTCAATGAAAAATCTATTTTTAATCACTTTTCTAACTCTTCTTTCACCACTTTCTTATGGAAATACGGCAACACTAAAATACAAGACTGATTTCTTGCTTGAAAAAGTTTTAGAAAAAAAGCACCTCACTAAAAGAAATGATATTCCTTTGCCAAAATTTTATTTTTCAAGCCAAACTCCTTTAAAGCAATTTCAGGATGCTATTGAAAAACAATGGGGATTTAGACCAGATCTTATTACCAATGCTTTTGCAGTAGATAATAATGAAATCTATATCTTTGACGATGCTGATTACTACGAAAAACTAGGGCGCTGTATGGATGATTCTGTCGTTCATGAATTAGTTCATTACCTTCAAGTTAAATATCTTAATTGGGATTTAAATGACGAAAGTCTTGAGTGGGATGCGGTCGATATTCAGACAGAATTTAGGCAAGTCTATTGTCCCATTAAATTAAATAGGTAAATTTACCAAGGTTTGAACAATCTTAATATATGAAGGCAACACAAACTCTTCAACGAGCTTAGGAATAATCATTTTCATTTCAACTTTTTCTTTCCGGTCAGTGATTTCTAAAAATTGTTCAACAAAGGCCTCAGCGACAAGTAAAACCTTCGACAAAGGAGACAAGTCCTCTGGGTATTTAAAAGCAAAACCTGATCCTTTTTTCATTCCATGGTGATGTTTAATCATCAAGTCTGCTCCCATGGGACAACGTTTATAAGAAACAACAAGCTCAGCCGCCAATTTAGCGTGGTTCATCACAACATCAAGTTCTTTCTCATTTAAAGCAGGATGCTTATGAAGGCTTCTTTCAAAACGAAGTTCCGGATGTTTTAAATAAATCGGTGATAAATAGATATCGTGAAAAAAGAGAATAAAATTAATTTTATCTGTTTGATTCTCCCCCCCCCAACTGACATTTTTAATAATATGAGCTGCCACATAACTTGTGATCATCGAGTGAGTAAATATATAGCCACTTCTATTATTGAGCATGGTGGCCATTAAGGCCTTAAGACTAGGTGAATCTTTTGCCACGTCGGCCATAACTTTAGCAGATGCATTTGCGATCTCAGTCATCTCACTTTTAATTTCTTCACTTGAAAATAAGTTAGCTGCAGCAAATTCAAATCCATCGCTTAGGACGCCTACCTTTTCTTCTGTAGTGGCCCCTGCAGTTTGTGAGAGATTCTTTAAAGTTGATGTAATTTTATCAACTAGATTTAATGAAACAGAATTAACAATCACTAGTCTTTCAGTACTTTTAACAAAAAGGTATTTTTCTCCACGGTCTTTAAGTTCTATTAGACTTTTCTCAAGTGACTCACCCACTTTGGCAAAGGTTTTATATTTGGAATTTTCTTCAATATAAATTTGGCAAGGTGCTGTCTTTAAAACTTCTGCCATGGGAATAATTGAAACAGGATAGTAAGGGCTAATTTGCATTTCAGCCATTTGCTTAGCAGTCACATTCAAAAGCGAAGCTGATTTTTTTAAAATAGCTTGTAGGTTGTAGCGACTCGAAATAACAAAACTTGTTGGGTTAATTTCTTTGTCACTGTCGCCACCAATAATAATAAGGGGGATTTTTACACCGTAGCTTGATTTATATTCTAGTAATAATTTTGACGAGTCTTTTTTTTGGACCTTATCTAATGAAATAATTAAATTAATATCTTTATTTTTTTTGTGAAACTCTATTGCCTCATCTGTTGATTTGACTAAATCTACTTTTGTGGCCA
>JAYSPR010000264.1:0-5303 GCA_043721975.1 Bacteriovoracaceae bacterium | reverse complement strand
GTTTTTGCCAGCTTTAAGATTACTCCAGATCAAGTGCGAGAGTTTAAAGAGCAATTGAAATCTCTTCCAAAAATTGAGCCTCTATTCTTAGTGCAGATTACAGATGCCGAGGGTGTTGTGATCGCGGAAGTTGAGAAGACGCTTTATATAAAGAAAAAATTGTAGTTCATTATTTTTTTGTTGTGCAGTCTTTACTTCTTATAAGTTTAAATCCCGTTTCTTGCGGGTTTAAAGGGTTGGGAATCCTACTTTCTATTTCTTCAATCGTTGATCCATTTCCAACTGTCCCATTTAGCTTTTCTAATAAATAGACTTGAGCTTTTATATCTCTATTGTCATAGAGGGCCAGTTTCGCTTCTTCGGATGCAGGAAAATAGATTAGATATTCTGAAAGTGTTTTACTATTAACTGACAAGACTCTCTTCGTATTGATGACTCTTACTTCACCTTGTATTTCGTAGAGACCGCAGTCTGAAATAGCTCCATGACATAAAGTTGGGAGAATAAAGAGTAAAAAGAGTGGCATTTTTTTTATCATATGAAACGAACTAGAATGTTATTTTTCGACATGGATCATTAGTATTGAGAGATTGTTTTTTCTTATAGAGTTCATCGTAAAAAGTTTTTTCTTGCCTAGCAATTTTAAGGCTAAGGGCCTTTGTTTGAGCAAGTTCCACTTTGAACTTATTGCTTTCTTCAGTAAATGTTTGAATTGGGCCAACCGACTTTAAGAGTTCACCTTGCTTTATTTTGGCTTTTTTGTAGTTTTCAATTGCAGCAAGATATTCGGCTTTATCTAAGTCGTTAGGGGCGCTTTTCACCTTTTGTTGAAATTCACTGACTAATTTATCAAAGTTTAATATTAAAACTTCAGACATCGGAATATCTATAATTCGGTTAGTAAGATTTTTGCCATTGAAAATAAGTGGTGATTTAAAAGATATATTTTTAGCACCAACTAAGTCCCCAACTTTTTGGACCCTCATTTTTAATTTTTTTTGAAGAGAGTCATATTCAAAAAGTAGTTTTTTTAACTCTAAAGCTTCTTCCCCAACTTTTTTTCCTCGGAAAGTCGCTTCTAGTTCAGATATTTGGTCTATCATTTTTTTGAATTGCATTTCCTGCTTACAGATTGCGAGCACTCCTGAATTATCTAAAATGAAATCGGTGAGCTTATCTTCTTTTGGTTCGCAGTAATATAAATAAGGCGAGATGGCCGAGTAAACCTCAGCAGTGATGGCTTCACCTTCATCGGTTGAGATCATTGGATACTCAGATTGAGTTGAACTGTCCCTTGCATTTAAAAAAGCCTGCTCAAGAGTTCTTCCAGGTCTTACGTTATCCATAAAATTTGTAGCAAATGTCCCAGGTCCTGCAAAGGCATAATGGTTTGGACCAGTGGCCGTAATAATACAAGTATTAGGAGCATTTTTTTTCAGCGCAAGAGTATTTCCTGAGTGGCAACTGAGATCAATGATGCCGAGTTTGATTCCGTTTTTGTTAGTGAGTTCAACTAATTCTTCTAGTGGATCTAAGCTTATACTTGTTGAGCCTTTGAGTTTGTTAAAGTCGACAACTTCACCTTTTCCAGCAGAAATTATATGGGTTTTTTCTTTTCCTTGCTTCGCAGAGCCATGGGTATTGATCATGAGAAGAATTTGATCTTTTGAGGTAATTTCTCCCAAGAGAATTTTTGCCTTATACTCATCAATTGTTTTTCTTAGGCTGTCCTCTGAAAAAGGTTGGATAGGATTAATTGGTCGATCAAAATTTTGCTTTAATAAACTTTCCGTTTTACTGTGGCCACCATTGAAAGCAACTTGATAATTCCATTTTGTTGCCTTGAGATTTTTTCCTAAAGTGGCCATGGGGCCATCAAAAATAGTTTCTTCACATAAGGGTTTTGTATTTTTTGGAATTGTTGATCCTGGAATACATTGAGGATCTCCAGAACCCCCTAAAATAGACATATGATTATCGGCCATCGAATTTTCGATTGTGATTAAAAAGACCAATAATAGAGGAGACACTTTCAGTACAGAACTCATATGATTATTAAATCATGAGATAGGTATTGGTATCAAGACAATTGCCTAGGCAAGAATTAAGGGCTTTTCTGCCTAGGCAATAGCTTAATTTTATTGAAGTAAACTTTTTCCAGTTGATTTTAAGTCATCACAAGCAGTGGCAATTCTTTCAGTCATTCCTTTCTCTGCGGCCTTGAGCCACTCTCTCGGGTCATAGTGTTTTTTTGATCCCACTTCACCATCAATTTTAAGAACTTTGTCGTAATTTTTAAGCATATAATCCACGACTGGTCTGGTGTAGGTATATTGCGTGTCTGTATCGATATTCATTTTGATCACTCCGTAACCCAGAGTCTCATGAATTTCTGAAAGCTCACTTCCAGATCCACCATGGAACACGAGGTAGTGTTCCGCTTCAGATCCCATTGCATTTTTTACGGCCACTTGACCATCTTTTAAGATCGTCGGACGAAGTTTAACGTTACCAGGCTTATAAACACCGTGAACGTTTCCAAAAGTAGCAGCGTACATAAATGTTCCCAGCGGTCTTAGGGCCTTGGCGATTTCCACCATTTCTTCTGGAGTCGTATAGAGTTTATCAGCAGGAGCGTGTTCGTTATTGACTCCGTCTTCTTCACCGCCAACAACGCCAGTTTCAACTTCTAAAATAAGTTCACTTTTAGCAAATCTTTCTAAAAGAGCTTTTGATTGTTTGATGTTTTCATTTAATGGTAATTCGGAGCCATCAAACATATGAGAGTTAAAAAGGTTAGGCAGTCCTTTCGCGCGTCTTTTTTCTGTTTCAGCGACCAGTGGAAGCATAAAGGATTCAACATACTGTGGGTGGCAATGGTCAGTGTGAAGTGCGATTAAAACATTGTATTTTTCGGCCATGAGATGAACGTGCTGGGCCAGTGAAATTGCTCCAAGCGCCATATCTCCGACACCTGATCCAGAAGCGAATTTTCCGCCGCCCGTTGAAACTTGTATGATTCCGTCGGATTTTTTATCGGCAAAGGCCTTCAAAGCGGCATTAGCAGTGGACATTGAAGTGACGTTTATCGCTGGGTAGGCGTATCCACCTTTTTTAGCGCTATCAAGCATTTGTTTGTACTGTTTTGGTGTTGCTACTGGCATATTGGACACTCCTTACACAAGACGTTAAAAAATTATCCAAATTGTAGAATGAAAATTTTTTTGTTACCATTAATTTCTAATATTTTTTATGACTTGGGGTATCTATGTTGAAGAAAGTAGAAAAGAAATATTCTGCGAAAAAAACGCCGAAAGAAACACTCAGAAGATGGTACGAGCTCATGACTTTGGGCCGTTTACTAGACGAACGTGCTCCTAATTATTTAAAACAAGCGGTGGGTTGGTCTTACCATGCTCCTTACGCTGGTCATGATGGAATTCAATTAGCTATTGGACAAACATTTACCAAGGGTGAAGATCATCTTTTTCCTTATTATAGAGATATGCTAACGGCAGTGGCCGCTGGTGTGAACGCTGAAGAAATTATTTTAAACGGAATTTCTAAGGCGACTGATTTAGCTTCTGGTGGACGACATATGTCGAATCACTTTGCTAAACCAGAATGGAATATTCATAACGTTTCAAGTTGTACAGGTAATCACACTCTGCATGCTGTTGGTGTAGCCCGGGCCATGAAGCGCTACAAACATAAAGGTGTAGCGATTTCGAGCCAAGGGGAGTCATCGGTATCGGAAGGTTATTGTTACGAGGCCATTAACGGTGCTAGTTGTGAAAAACTTCCCGTCATTTTTGTTTTTCAAGATAATGGTTATGGTATCTCTGTTCCTAAGCGCGATCAAACGGCCAATGAAAGAGTCGCCGATAACTTTTCAGGATTTTTAAATCTTACGATTATTCATTGTGACGGAAAAGATGTTTTTGATTCAATGTCTGCCATGGATGAAGCTCGTAAAATTGCTATCGAAAAATGCGAGCCGGTTATTGTTCATGCTGATTGCGTGAGAATAGGAAACCACTCAAATTCAGATAAGCACGAATGGTACAGAGACGATAAAGAGATTGCAGAAGCGAAAGCTCAAGATCCATATTTTAGATTTAAAAAAGAATTAATTGATGCGAAAACTTTTTCTGAAAAAGAATTATTGGCTATCGATGAAGAAATGAAAAAAGTGGTTATCGACGCTCATACAAAAGCGATGAAAGCACCGAACCCAACTCCAGAATCAATTTTTAATTTTGTATATCCAGAAGCTTTTGTTTCAACAAAATATCCAGAGGGAACACATAACGAGACAAGTGAAGCAGTTAAATTTATCGATGCGATTAATGGGACTTTGAAAGCAGAATTTCGTCATAACCCTAATACTTTTATTTGGGGCCAAGATATGGCCAACAAAGAAAAAGGCGGGATCTTTAACGTTTCAAAAGGAATGCAACAAGAGTTTGGAGTTGAGCGCGTCTTTAACGGGCCAATTGCGGAAGATTTTATTTTGGGAACGGCCAATGGCTTTTCTCGTTTTAGGAAAGATATTCGTGTGTGTGTTGAAGGAGCAGAGTTTGCTGATTATTTTTGGCCTGCTATGGAACAATATATTGAAATGTCCCATGATTATTGGAGATCAAACGGTGCGTTTTCTCCAAACGTTATTATTAGACTTGCTTCAGGTGGATACATTGGAGGTGGACTCTACCACTCACAAAATTTAGAAGGTTCTCTGGCAACGATTCCCGGCGTGCGGATAGTTGTTCCTTCTTTTGCTGACGATGCAGCAGGATTACTTCGCACGGCTTTTAGGTCAGAAGGACCAACTTTATACCTAGAACCAAAATCACTTTATAATTCTAAGCAGGCCATGACTCCAGTGCCCGAAGACTTTGAAGTTCCTTTTGGAAAAGCAAAAGTAAGACGTGAGGGATCTGACCTCACTGTTTTGACTTATGGAAATACCACACATATGTGTCTTGAAGCTGCGGAGAAGCTTGCGACTGAAGGATACAATGTTGAAGTCGTCGACCTGCGTTCAATTGTTCCTTTAGATGAAGAAACAATTTTGAAATCAGTTGAGAAAACGAGTCGCTGCATTGTTGTCCATGAAGATAAAGTATTCGGCGGTTTTGGTGGAGAGCTCGTTGCTCTCATAAACGAAAAAGCTTTTGAATATCTTGATGCGCCTGTAACACGAGTTGGTTCGACTTATACTCCGGTCGGATTTAACCGCATTTTAGAACGTGCGATTTTACCAAATACTGATAGAATTTATCAGGGTATGCTCAATTTAT
>JAYSPR010000263.1:0-4107 GCA_043721975.1 Bacteriovoracaceae bacterium | reverse complement strand
TGAACAACTAAGAAATTGCATTGATGATTGAAAAAGTCTTAGGACCGCACGAAGATTTGAAGGTGTTTTATCATCTTCTTCACCACCAGTGTCGCTGTCTTCACCTTTAGGCTGTGGTACTGTAGTAACTTTATTTGCAGCGCCAGCTGGAATCACAGGTAATTTTTCTGCTGCAGTTTCTGCTGCGTCTGCAGTGCTCGCCTTTTTTAAATCGTTAGATGTGAGACCTAGAAAGAGCATATAGTCTTGAAAGAATTTTGCTTGGGCCTCGAGTTCTGCAGGTGTTTTACCCTTCGTTCTATTTTTAATGGACTTTATTAATTCTGGAAGCATCTCTGTGTCAGCTGCTACAATTTTTGGCAGTCTTGCAATAAGCGTAAGGCCTGAGACTTCATTTAATGAGGCTGTTTGTCTGCTTGTTTCTCTGTTTGTTTCTTTGGGCAAATGTGAGCAAGAATTAAGTAGTAAAAATGAAGAATAAAACAAAGTTGAAATTAATAATTTGATAAAACACCTCTCATTAAAAATTTAATTTAATCGCCAATCTCATAAAATCTTAACGAATATCTGACAATTGGTATAGAGAAGGAATAATTCTCTTCATTGGTCATTTTTGTAGGCTTTGTAGGTATTCTTAATATAAGTGAGCTAATGATTTGAAAAATAGTAGGCTTCCTTAAAAATAGCGTTTTAGCTCTTGAAAGTGTAAGTATTGTGAAGAATAATTAATGAATGATTAAAATACTCGGGATAGCGTTTTTATTTCTATTTTATGCACAAACTCTCACTGCAGAAGTTTTGCCCGATGTACCTCATTATAAAACTTATCCACCGACTCCAATTGTTAATTACGAAGAAGCGATCTTAGATTTTTATTCTACTAAAGATCCCTATGGAGAGTTTTCTAATTTTGCTTTATTTCCTATCGTTGTTGAAAATATCGTTTGGCCTTCCAGTGAACATTTTTATCAAGCCCATAAATATACCGATCCAGAACTAATGGAAAGAATCAGGCAAATGGCCTCTCCCATGGAAGCAGCTCGTATGGGAAGAGATCCCAATATTCCCAAACGTATTGATTGGGAAACCTATAAAGACGAGGCCATGGAAATTGCCGTGCGAGCGAAGTTTAGTCAGTATCCTATTTTAATTTTACTTTTAAAATCTACAAACAAATCAAACTTATACGAGCATACAAAAAATGATTGTTACTGGGGAGATTGTGGAGATAGAAGCGGGAAAAATAAGTTGGGTCTGTTACTCATGAAACTTCGCTTTGAAGCAGAAGGTATTTAGCTTTATAGTTCAACACTGGTTATACGTTCTCATCTTAAGTTTAAATTAAAATTTTTAATCTAGTTTTTAAAATAATTTTGTTACGCCATTTTTGTCATAATTTATCTTAATAATCATACATTTAAAAATTTATTCACTCACAAAAGCAATAGTTGATTAAAATACGACTTTATCTTGAGTCATAAAGTTTATTTATTAAGTTGCGAGAAGATATACAAGAATCAGTAATTCATGTTGGAGCAAAATAAATGGAAGCACGTAAAAAAGAATTAGCAATCAATGTTGAGCAAGAACTTATTCAAACTTATGATGCCCTCAATAAGGTTCAGGCCATTATTGAATTTAATGTCGATGGCACAATTATAAATGCAAATGAAAATTTTTGTAGTGCAATTGGTTACTCATTAAGTGAAATACAAAATAAACATCATAGAATCTTTTGTGAAAGCTCGTATGCTGAAAGTTTAGCGTATCGCCAGTTTTGGGAAAAACTCGCTCGTGGTGAGTCTGATTCAGGTGAATACAAACGAATTACAAAATCAGGTAAAGAAATCTGGATTAATGCATCCTATAATCCGGTCTTTGATCTCAATGGCAAACCTTATAAAGTGATTAAATTTGCAACCGACATCACTGCATCAAAGGCTAAAAATGCTGAGTTTGAAGGTAAATTAAATGCCATTGGTAGAGTTCAAGGTGTTATTGAGTTTAACTTAGACGGGACGATCATTACTGCCAATGAAAACTTTTGTAATGCAATTGGTTTTTCAAATAATGAAATTGAGGGCAAGCACCACAGAATGTTCTGTGATCAAGCCTATACGAATACTCATGAGTATAAAACATTTTGGGAAAAACTCGGCAAGGGTGAATTTGATTCTGGAGAATATAAGCGACTCGCTAAAGGTGGAAAAGAAATCTGGATTAATGCTTCTTACAATCCAGTTTTTGATGCCAGTGGAAAGCCTTATAAAATTGTTAAGTATGCAACCGACATCACTGCATCTAAAGCTAAAAATGCAGAGTTTGAAGGAAAAATAAATGCTATTAGCCGGGCCCAAGCTGTAATTGAATTTAACTTAGATGGAACAATTATAATTGCAAACGATAATTTTCTTAAAACCCTAGGTTATACTATGGATGAGGTTAAGGGAAAACATCACCGAATTTTTTGCGAAGCAAGCACGACAAGTTCAAGTCAATACACTATGTTTTGGGATAAATTAGGTCGTGGTGAATTTGATATCGGTCGATATAAGCGAATTAGTAAAGAAGGAAAAAATATTTGGATCTTGGCAACCTATAATCCCATTTTCGACTCTAATGGTAAGCCCTATAAAGTTGTAAAATTTGCAACTGATATCACAGAGCAAGTTGAAAAAGAAGAATCAATTCAAAAGATGTCAGTTGATTTTGCCAAAAGTGCTAGTGAATTAAAAGCCGTCACCGACAAGGCAAATGCCGTCGCCAAAGGAGCTCAAGCTCTAGGAGCAACGACTGAAGAGATGAATGCCTCAGTTGAAGAATTGACTGCATCAATTAATTCCATCGCGACCAACACGAAAAGTGCAGATGCTGTGGCAAAGGCAACTTTTGTTGAAGCAGAGGTCGGATCAAAGGCCATTGCAAAAGCCATCGAGGCGATGGAGTTAATAAGTAAATCTTCTGAAGATATAAGTGAAATTGTTAAAGTCATTAGCGAAATTGCAGCTCAAACTAACCTACTGGCTTTCAACGCCGCCATTGAAGCCGCAAGAGCTGGAGAGCATGGTCTAGGATTTTCTGTAGTTGCAGATGAGGTGAGAAAGTTAGCTGAAAGATCCTCTCAGGCGACAAAAGAGATTTCGAAACTCATCAATGAATCTTCTAAGAGGGTCTCTCAGGGGAGTGATATTTCAAAACAAGCTGGTTCTGCTTTTGAAAAAATTGTTGCAGGAGTTAACAAGACAACTCAATCAATTTCAGAAATCTCAAATGCGACAGAGGAGCAGTTACTCACGGCCAGAGAAGTTAGTACCGCTATTCAACAAGTCGCTGATGAAACGGAAAAATCTGCTATTGCTTCAGAGTCGATAGCAACTGCCACGAAAACTCTCTCTTTGGGAATAGATGTATTAAATAAAACGATTGAAAACTTAACTAATTAAATTATGCCGGCAGAACAAAATAATTTAGATCAGATGGACCCAGGCACACTCCTACGAGTGATTGCGAAAGTCCATCTTCTGACTGGCATTACAATTGGTGAGCAAAAGCAATCTATGCTCCAGGGACGTTTAAGAAAAAGGATGAGAACTTTACAAATAACATCCTATGAAGAGTACATGAACCACTTAGATGTTAATGTTGATGAGAGACAAGAATTCATTAATTTAATGACGACTAATGAAACATCTTTCTTTAGAACTCCAAGAATTTGGAATTATTTTCAAGAAAGCTTTTTACCAAATTGGTATGGCCTCAATACTAAGAAAATATTAAAAATCTGGTCGGCTGCTTCATCAACAGGGAGTGAAGCCTACAGCATCGCCATTTCATGCTTGGAATTTAAGATGATGCATCCAGATTTCGAGTTTAAGATACTTGCATCTGACATTTCTACTGAAGTTGTCGGGGAAGCAAATCGCGGCGTGTATTTAGAAAAGCCAATTGAAAATTTCAGAAAGAATAATCCAAATCTTTTTACGAAGTATATTCAAAAAAATGATGATGGAGATTTCCAAGTATCAAATGAATTAAGGAAGTATGTGACTTTTACAACTCATAATTTATTCTCAACAAGAAATGAATTATATGACATTGTCTTTTTAA
>JAYSPR010000262.1:0-5239 GCA_043721975.1 Bacteriovoracaceae bacterium | reverse complement strand
AAACTCTCTCGGCCCTAAAATATTGATCTTGAACAAGTTCATTATATTGCTGCATTTTTTGAGTGTATTTCTCTGCATTCGTTACAAGCTTTTCAAGTTCGTTAAGTTGACTAGCCGTTGTCGTCACAAGTTGCACCATCATGGCAGTTTCTTCTCCTATTATGGCAAAGCCTGACAGTGGAAATAATAAACACAATATCAAAATTAATTTTTGTGGATATTTCATGCTCTAGCTCCTGTTATAAGATAAAGATACTGGTCAAAAATTTCTTTAAACTCCATTATTCCCAACCTCTCTTTTTCAAACCTTTCAAATTTTACCGACTCACTTTTTTCCGTATTAAAAAGACAAAGCTCCATAGGAGTTGGATAAAACCTTACAATTTTTTTAATTAAATCAGACAGAACTAAAAATTCTGAATATTCCCCTTTCTTGGAATTAACTTGCTCTAAAAATGTCTTAACCTCAGGACGAAGGTAGTCACCCAAAACCTCTTGATTAAATAAAAACTTAA
This sequence comes from Bacteriovoracaceae bacterium, assembly GCA_043721975.1. Classification (GTDB taxonomy): domain Bacteria; phylum Bdellovibrionota; class Bacteriovoracia; order Bacteriovoracales; family Bacteriovoracaceae; genus Bacteriovorax. The sequence goes on along the minus strand of JAYSPR010000262.1, from coordinate 4,724 downwards.
AATGAGAGTTTTGATAAATGACTCTTCCAAGCGGTGAAGCTAAGAAATCTTCAAGGTTTTGAGATATGGCCACGGCAGATGCCTGATGCTTTCTAAAAGTTCTAAAACTCTCGGCCACATAATCAGCATTTTTCGTAAGCAACTGCCAACACTCATCAAAGACAAATATTTTTTGGCCTTCAATGTTTTTAAAATATTCGATCAGATAGACGATTAATGGCGCTTTGATATTTTCAGGATAAAGAGACAAATCACAATATGTAAGCTGGTTAAATTCAGCGTTGCCGCCAGTGAAATATTCTTTTATCTCAGAAAAATAATACTTGATCCCCGAAAACGCTGACTCCAACTTCTCTAGGAAAGAATCAAACGAAGCAAAGTCATTATCGTCGAGGTCTCTTATGACTTCAAATAACTTGCCTTCATCGGCCCTAGTAAAAAACCCATCATCAACCACACTTAAAATAAAGTTTTTCAAATAAAAATGATCGTTAAACTGAAGCGGATTAAATGAAAGCGAAAAGTTCCTTCCATCCAAATAGGTTACTGTCTTCTTGAATGAATTCCCAAGATCAAGAATAACGACATTCCTTCCATTTTCCACTTCATCCTTAATAATCTTATTGGCCATCATGGACTTTCCCTGTCCTGATGTACCAGTAATGAGCAAATTAAAATTAATGGCTGCTTCATCAAAAAGATTGAAATATACTTGTCGTCCTTTTGGTGAGTGCAGACCAATTCCACTACTCATAAGAGATTCGCTTGGAAAAGGCATTAGTCCCGACAAAAAACTACTAACGACAAATTGAGTTCTTTTAAAAAGAGGCTTCACCCCGGGAATAATACTTGAATAAAATAATCCTAAAGAGCGAACCTCAGTCAAAAGATCAAAGTCATGTAGATTGGCCCGCTGTTTTAATTCTTTGGTCTTTTCGTCTAATTCAAATTTAGATTCACCAGTGACGATAAACCAGCCTTCAAAGTTAAAAACAATCTCTTCACCCGTCATCACCAATTCTAATAACTCTTCTGATTCCTTAAAGGCCTTTTCTGATTCAATATTGCGAAGGGCCTCAAGCGTTAATGAAAAATGCAGTTTGCGTTTTCGATCCAGCTTTTTCTTGGCATCTACCGGATCAATCTTTTTTATATGAATTACAAAATCACCAAAACTTTCAAAAAATTGTGGCTCAATCGCTCTTGGCATTTCTTTTACACTTAAGAGTCTTAGGTACTTTTGATTAGCGATTAGGTAGTCATCGAAAATTTCAATGTCTTGGAAAATATCCAACTCACCCAGAAAAAGACTTAGTGGACTATCAATTAAATGAAGCTTGCCACCCAGACCACCTAAATTTTTGTCTGTTGTATTTAAATAGAGTTTATCATTCAGGTAATAAATTTTATAAAACTCATCTTCAGACAAATTTCTAAGCTCTGATTGAAAAGTTGAAAGGAGTGATGCCCTTTCGGCATCACTCCTTTGAGACATATCAAGAGTTTCAATTTCAAATAATCTTGAAACATCGCCCTTAATTGACGTAATTTGTCCTTCGTTAATTTCTAAAATTGGAAAGATCATATCAATACTCCATTCAGCGTCCTATTCATCACGACTTTTACCTTGGCTTTCCATTTTAAGGTTTCGGCCTTGGTAAAAAACAAACCAAAATAATGTGGCGGAAATTTCAACGTCACAAACTTGAAGCATCCGATTGCGCCAACGATCATGAGTAAACTTCCAAGCGAGCCAAAATTTAAGATCACAGAAAAAATTAGTGCGCCGACCATTACAAAAAGATCAAAAATAGATAGTCCAATAAATGACGGATTCGTTTTTAAAAATCTTGAATAATAAAATTTCATTAAGCACCTCCTCCTGCAACTGAACGCAAAGTTGAAATAATCACTGGCGCGGCCAATATCACTAATATCCCTAAAACGGCCTGAGTAACCTTTTGTCCGCCATCTTGCTTTCCCATATGCAAATATGTTCCAGCAACGACTAAGGAAATTAACCCCACAGCAAGCCCCAAATGACTTGCTTCACTCCCTAAAGCATCGGCGGTTCCTTTGAGAGATCCGGCCAGTGCCAAATTTAGAAAACTTGAAAATAGAAATAATAAAATTAAATTCATAAGCTCCCCTTAGTTGTAATAGTTTTCAATTGAGCTACTCACACCAATTGCAATTTCTTGATAAAAAGGCCCTGAGTCAGAGTATGATAATGGATATGGCCATCCACGTGAGCGAGCACCTTCGGCCCAACCTTTGATCTCAGCGATTTCTCTTGAATCATTTGAAACAGTTGTTTTTCTCGATTCTGCAACTTGTGGAGTATTGAATGGGCACCCACCAAATCCACGCCAATCACCAGCTACCCCAACCAGCTTTACTCCGAAGAAATCATTTCCAATGTAAGCTTTGACTTTTAGAGAGAGATTACTTTCTTCAAATGGTTTAAGTTCTTTAATTGTATTAATGTCTTTAATATCGAGATGAACATTTTGATCAACCATATAAAGAACAAGTTTCTTTTCTTTTATAAGGTCGCTGATTTTAAATTCATCACCATTGATAATGAGACTTAACTTTTCACCTTCACCCATTAAGTCAGATGTAAGTGCAAAACCTTCATCGTAACTTGAAACCTTATTAACATCCCAATCGCAGACCATTGGTTTTGGAAAACAATTTTTCCCGCAACTATCAGGAGTTACCCAATGAACTTTTTCATTCTCAACTTTAAGGCCAAACTTATGAATTGGTTTTATCTGAACAGACACTGATGAATTGGCACTTACGTTCCCCAAAGGTAAAACCGATTCGCTTTTATTACTCGTGAGAGAGTTAGAATACGAATAAATGTCTTCTTGCTTTTGAGATGCCAAATCAGTTCCAACTATGTAGGAGAGAACGACTCGATCGCTTGGATTATATAAATGATCTAAATAGTTTTCTTTAAACTCATTGGTCATCACAAACCACTTACCAAGCTTGTCCTTATCCTTGACTTCTTTTAGATGAGTAAAGTCAGATAGATTGTTTTCAAATTGGCCGATCTTTAAAAGAGCATCCTCCTTTACTTGATAGTTTTTATCAAAGGCAGCTTTCAAAATGGCCTGAAAAGAAATTCCGTTATTGGTTGCAACATAGAAAATCTTTTCTTCTAATGGTGTTTCGTACAAAACAGGTACAGACTTGGCCTTAACTGATGCCAGAAGTGTTTTGTAATTCGTCGTCATTGACGGAATTTCATAGTCATCAACTTCAGAAATAATAAACTCACCACGCTTAAAGAAGCTTTCTTTTAAAAGTCCTACAGGCGCATGATCAATCACCACATCAAATGTTTCATAGACCCCACTTTGAAAATGTCGATCTATACTGGTAGAGGTCAACACTTCATAGTTTTCAGTCTCATGATTTAAGAAATAGAAATTAAGTTTTAGATTTTTTACATCCTTGAAAAATGATGACTCATTTAATCTGGCTTGATTTGACAGCGTGATCTTAATATCATCTATGACATTTTGATCGTTGAAGATATCTCGATATTTAATGGCCTCCGCATGAAAAAACTTAGGATCAATCTCGGGGTAACTTATCCAAGACAGGTCATGTTCTTCAAATGTACCTTGAGTGTGAGAAGAAAATCGCCCAAAGCTGGCGGCAGTTTTTAAGGCATGATTACGAGCAAAGACATTACCAACCCGAAATTTAAAATCAGGATTGGTATCTTTGACAACTGTATCTATCACAAATGACTTTTGATCTTTTATAGGATCAGCGTCTTTTTGATGATAGGTAACTTCAATCTTATAGTTTTGTAAAAATCTGACCTTTAAATCTGGAAGTTCAGCAACAAAGGGATTTCGCCCTTGACCTACTTCATCAACATCTTTAACACCATCGCCATCACTGTCTGCATTAGGATCAAGTTTCAGTTCTGCAATTGACTTAGAAGCAAGACCTCCGCCAGAATCCCCGCCACTTTTTAGTGAACAAGAAGCGAGAGCAAGTCCACAACATATAACTATTAATAATTTTTTCACTTAATACCTCCCTTGACCAAATTCATTCCGTAACTGGATATGAAAATATTTTTGAATAAGTTCATCTTGAGCTTTGCCAATTTCTAAATCGCCAAAGGTTCCAATAAAATTTTTCAAAAATTTTATTTGCGTCCGCAATTTCCTATTACGAGATTTTTCACCATCACTGATTGAATCAAAAAATTCTTCCATTTTTTTTTTTAGTCTTAATCCCATTTGTCCCCCTTCGCTTTTTCGCTTAGTTCATTAAAGAAGTTTGTCGTTAGCTCCCCTAGTTTCCGATTCGTTGAAAATTCCTCTACTGAAATCGTTCCCAGCACCTCTCTGAACAGTTCTCTTACAATTGCATTTTGATTTTTCATTTTTTTCCCCTTTTTAAAAATCAATCACCATTTATTTGGCGAGCGTCGTTTTAAAGGAAAATGTTTGAGTAAATCCACAACATCCCACTCTGGGATGAAAACTTCCCACCATGGTGGGATGCATCCCAGAGTGGGATACGCAAGCAATGAATATTTGGGAAAGAAATTTTCCGTATCCCATCCCGGGATGGGATGGTCGTATTCGTAAAGTAAATATTACCTAGTAAATTTTACATACTTTGCCAAAAAATATTATTTAGGATAGCAATGCACTTCGAAATAAATAGTATTGGAGAAGGTTGGT
>JAYSPR010000261.1:0-3093 GCA_043721975.1 Bacteriovoracaceae bacterium | reverse complement strand
TGGCAGTAATATGAGGGGCGCGACAAAACATCATCTTGCTTCTCATTACATTCCAATTTTTCTCAGTGATATTCCTCACCTTTTTAGTAATCGTAGTATTGAGTTAGACGTGGCCTTGGTGCAACTCACTCCTCCGGATGCCCACGGGATGTGTAGCCTAGGTCCATCAGTCGATATTAGTATTGCTGCAATATTAAATGCTAAAAAAATTATTGCTCAAATTAATCCGCGCTTGCCACGTACCTTTGGTGAACAGATACATTACTCAAAAATATTTAAGGCACATTTTTTAGAATCGGCACTTCATGAAAGTGGAAGCTATAAAGAAAAACCTGAAATCACGGCCATTGCTAATCACATAGCTAATTTAGTAGATGATGGATCCACTTTACAATTAGGTATTGGTGGAATTCCGAATGCTGTCTGCTCTCTTCTTACTAATCATAAAGATTTGGGTATTCATACTGAAATGTTTTCAGATGGTCTTTTGCCGCTCTATGAATCTGGAGCTATTACTGGAAAATATAAAGCTAAACATCCTCATAAAATTGTTTCAAGTTTTGTGATTGGTTCAAAAAAAATATACGATTTTATCGATAACAATCCTTCAGTCTTGCTTCTTGATTGTTCGTATACTAACAATCCTCACATCATTGCTCAAAATCCCAAAGTCGTAGCAGTCAATAGCGCTATTGAAGTGGATTTAACCGGCCAAGTTTGCTCTGATTCCATTGGGTCTCGTATTTATTCTGGAGTCGGAGGCCAGATGGATTTTATTCGAGGAGCTGCCCTTTCAAAAGGTGGCAAGCCCATCATCGCTCTACCAAGTAAAACGGCCAGCGGTGAAAGTAAGATTGTCTCTTTCTTGAAGCCAGGAGCAGGTGTGGTGACCACCAGGGCCCATGTTCAATATGTCATAACAGAGTATGGAGTAGCCTATCTTCACGGACTCACATTAGAAGAAAGATCCAAGGCACTTATTAAAATAGCAGCTCCGGAGCATCGTGAAAAATTAGAAAAACAATTTTTTGAAATGTGGATGTAACGTTTTAGTGACTGCGATGAACAGCAAATCCACCTAATGCCTGATCTGTCGGCATTAATGAGATAACATTTATATTCACATGAGTTGGTCTTGAAATAACCCATTCAATAGTTTCAGCTATATCATCGGCCGATAAAGGAGTCATGCCAGCATAAACACTCTCAGCTTTTTTCTTATCACCTCTATAGCGAACTTCAGAAAATTCAGTCTCACACATTCCAGGCTCGATATTAGTCACTCTCACTTTTGTTCCTAGCAAATCAGATCTGAGATTTAAGCTTAATTGATGAACAAAGGCTTTAGTTGCACCATAAACATTTCCTCCTTGATAAGGAAATTCACCGGCCACTGATCCAAGATTAACAATATGACCATTATTTCTCTTCACCATTCCTGGTAAAAGGGCATGAGTGCAATAGAGAAGTCCGTTAATGTTGGTGCTGATCATTTCTTCCCAGTCCTCTAGAGAAGATTTTTGAGCACTTTCAGATCCACGGGCCATACCTGCATTATTGATAAGCACATCAATTTTAGACCATGCTTCGGGAAGTTCATTGAGAGTTTTGATGACTTGCTCTTTATTTTTTAAATCGAGTGCTAGTGTTAATAAATTTTCTCCTAAATCCTTTTGCATTTGATCGAGGCGTTCTTTTCTTCTGCCAAGAGCTATGACCTTGTGTCCGTTTGCGATGAAACGTTTTGTCATAGCAAGTCCAAAACCAGCGGTTGCTCCCGTAATAAAAATGATCATAATGCCTCCATTTAGTCTTAACTTAACTGTAAATTTCATACTCATTATAGGCAAGGTATTTACTCGGTTAAAGCTCTCAAAAATGTAAATAATTTAGATAATGAAACTACCATTTTTTGAAAATCTCTATAAAATATGTCTATGGTCACAAATATAAGTTTAAATAGTGCAGATTTTGTAGGTGTCGCATTGGCTAAGATTCCTTGTAACAAGGATCTTTCAGTTGCAGTCTACGTAAAGATTAATGAAAAATTCATAAAGTTTAAAGAAGCAGGAGATGTTCTTACTGAAGATAAGATGAATTATTTTATTTCAATGAACGTCCGTGAGCTTTTTGTTTTAAAAGAACAAGCTGCAGTTTTTGTTGAAGCTATTGATCAATTGAAGCATCAGGAGATTGAAGAAAAAGTGGCCCTTGTTGGTGAGGCCAATCGTCCTATTGTTGAAAATTTTATTGACCTAAGAGAAGTGGCCTATGAAGCCTTCTTAGAAGAGCATTTATCAAACGAAACGGTCGATATTTTAAAGGCACAGGTCACAAGTTTCATAGCGACTGTTAAAGATAAAAATCCTCAGGCTGATTTATTTGCCAAGCTATCAAGTCTTAATAATACAGTAGCGGAACATTCACTCAATGTCGCCAATCTGTCTTTATTATTTGGAATGGCCACTGGGCAAACTCATCATCATGTTCTTGAAAATCTTTATTTGGGCGCTTTATTTCATGATTTCGGAAAAGCAAAAATTCCAGCGAGTATTTTAGAAAAACCAGTGAGTTTTGCTTACGAAAAAGCCATGACTGAACATCCTGAAGCTGGAGTGGAGTTACTAAAAAAAGGTGGACTTATTGCAAAGCAAGTTCTTACGATTGTCTTAGAACACCATGAGCAATTTGGTGGAGTCGGCTTTCCAAAAGGAATCCAGGGAGAGTCGATTTATGGACTTACTCGCTTAGTTTCTATTGCCAACGTTTTTGATAATCTTTGCATGGAAAATCGCGGTAAATCTTCTATGTATAAAAATGCTATCAAAGTTATCGAATATGATAATGGAAAACAGTTCGATGCAAGCTTACTTCCAAGAATTGTCGATGTATTAAAATTAGGTTATGGTGGTTTTGTTAGGTCTCGTGATCCTAAAGAATTATCTTAATAAAAAATCTGAAATACTTTTTTGTGATTCATCACTCTGCAGAGTCTCTAAGTGAGGCTTTAAATTTTTAATCTCTAAGGTCTTTAGATCTTTTAAAAAAGAGGGAAGTTTTAAAGAAAAATCGGGAACAGTCGCATCTCCATCA
>JAYSPR010000260.1:0-15327 GCA_043721975.1 Bacteriovoracaceae bacterium | reverse complement strand
ATTTCTAAGATTGCGATGGAAAAGTCACTAAGATTTGCGATCCGTGAAGGTGGACGTACTATTGGTGCTGGTACTGTTGCTGAAATTAACGATTAATTTTTAAAGTTTAAATGACAAATCATAATGTGGGCCGGTTTATTCTGGCCCACATTTTTTAAAATGGGTGTATAGCTCCAATGGTAGAGTAGGTGATTCCAAATCACTTGGTTGTAGGTTCGAATCCTACTGCACCCGCCAATTTTCCCCTCATGTCACAATGCACATTTTCGAATCTTCAAATCTTGCTAGACATATTAGCATTTTTCTTGCATATGTATTAGATTCTATTTTTTTATCTATTAAAAGAAAGGTTAATATATGTCGATCATCAAGAGCGAAGACTCAAGAAAATGGATTACTGCACTTACGGTAATCGCTTCTGTTTTAGCAGGTTTTGTTGTTTTTAAATTTGCCCACCAATTAAGTGCGTGGTTTGACCTTGAAACAAAAATTCCACAATACAGTTTAATTGCTCAAGCCTTAGGCTTTTTAGCTGGAGCAGGAACGTTTGCTTATATTTTAAAAAATTCAGAAACATCATCATACCTTCAAGAAGTTTACAGCGAGCTTGTAAAGGTTGTTTGGCCATCAAAAGATGCGACAACAAAGATGACTGTAGGAATTGCGATTGCTCTAGTAATAGTGGCAGCCATTTTCACAACGGTTGACTTCATTTTTAAGAAAATTTTAGAGTTCGTTTATTAATAACATTAATTGGTAATTCATTATGACTGAATCAAATACACAAGAAGCCCTTGTACTTGCAAAAGGTGATACGCCAGATTTCAAATGGTATATTGCGAAAGCGCAAACAGGACAAGAAAACAAAGTCACAAAATCTCTTAAAGAGAGAATTGTAAATTATAAAATGACAGATCTCTTTGCTGAGATCTTGGTTCCAGAAGAAACAGTTGTAACAACTGCCAATGGAAAAAAGAAAACAATCAAGAAAAAGTTTTTTCCAGGTTACGTCTTGATTAAGATGATCATGAATGATAAGACTTGGCACCTTGTAAAAAGCACTGACAAAATCACTGGTTTTGTTGGGGGAACGTTAGATAAACCAGCTCCAATTACAAATGAAGAAGCGGCTTATATGACAACTCAAATGGAAGACGGGTTCAAAAAACCTCGTACTTCTGTTAATTTCACTGAAGGTGAATCAGTAAAAGTTATTGAAGGACCATTTGCCAACTTCGTAGGAACAGTCGAAGCAGTAAATGAGAAAGGAAAGATTAAAGTTAACGTTTCAATTTTTGGTAGACCAACTCCAGTAGAGTTAGATTTTACTCAGGTTGAAAAAGTTTCTTAAAAAATATTGTTGGAATGTAAGCAGGAGTTCATATGGCTAAGAAAGTAACAGGTTTCATTAAATTACAAATTGCAGGCGGAAAAGCAAACCCATCACCACCAATTGGACCAGCTCTTGGTCAAAAAGGTGTTAACATTATGGAATTTTGCAAAGCTTTCAATGCAAAAACTCAAGCACAAAACGGTGTAGTTCTTCCAACTATCATTACTGTTTATTCAGATAGATCATTTACTTTCGTTACAAAGACACCTCCAGCGACTTACCTTTTAAAAGATAAGTTAAAAATTACTTCAGGTGCTCAGAAGCCAGGCTCAGAAGTTATGGCTAAAAAAGTTCCAAAGAAAATCGTAGAAGAAATTGTTGAAACGAAAAAAGTAGATTTAACTGCTGGTTCAAAAGAAGCAGGAATGAGAACTATTGAAGGATCAATTCGCTCAATGGGCCTTAAGTTAGATTACTAATACTAAAAAAATAATAAGAAGCGGGAGATCCTCTAAAGATCGCTTGACCGCCGGGAGAGCAAAATGAAGAAACCTTCAAAACGTTACCTAGAAGCCTCAAAAAAAGTAGACCGTACAAAAGTTTACTCTTCAGAAGAAGCTATTAAATTAGCTAAAGAAGTTAAATCTTCAAAGTTTGATGAAACAGTTGATTTAGCATTTAAACTTGGTGTTGATCCAAGACATGCTGACCAAATGATCAGAGGAGCACTCGCTCTTCCAGCTGGAACTGGTAAAGCAGTTAGAGTTGTAGTTATTACATCTGGCTCAAAGGTCGATGAAGCTACTGCTGCTGGTGCAGATTTCTCTGGTGGAGATGATATTATTACAAAAATCGCTGGTGGTTGGTTAGATTTCGATCGCGTTATCGCTTCTCCAGATATGATGAGTAAGCTTGGTAAAGTAGCTCGTCTACTAGGACCTCGTGGTTTAATGCCAAACCCAAAATTAGGAACTGTTACAACTGATATCGCTGGAGCTGTAAAAGAGCAAAAAGCCGGTAAGGTTGAATACAGAACTGAAAAAACAGGTATCGTTCACGTTCCAATCGGAAAAAGTTCATTCACACTTGAGCAATTGAAGCAAAACTACACTGCAGTTGTTTCTGCAATCGTAAAAGCTAAACCTGCTAGTGCAAAAGGGGCTTACATTAGATCACTTACTCTTAGTACAACTATGGGTCCAGGGATCAAGATCGATACAGTTGAAGCGTTTAATATAATTTAATTGAATTTAAAGAAGGGGTTGAAGAAAGTCGGTTTGTTAAATAACTCATAAAAAAGTTTTTAACAGTAAAGCCTGCCGAAATCTCCCTCCATAGTAAAAGGAGGATATATGCTTAGTCGTTCAGAGAAAGAAGCTATCATCCAAGATCTTAGCAAAGATATTGGTAGAGCAAAGGCAATCTTTCTCACAAACCTAATCGGCATCAAATCAAATGAAGCCGTTAGTGTAAGAAAAGCTGTCCGTGACTCAAATGGAAAAATGGTTGTCACGAGAAACACGCTTTTCAAAAAGGCAGCAGCAGGGACACCCGCTGAAGCTTTAGTTGCAAATCTGTCAGGCCCACACGCTTTAGCGTTTGCGTTTGATGACCCAGCAGCAGTTGCAAAATCTTTAAAAGAAGCAGGAGCTAGTTTAGAGCTTGTTGAACTTAAAGGTGGAGTACTTGACGGGCAAATTTTAACGAAAGCTCAAGTAAAACAACTTGCAGATCTTCCATCAAGAGACCAAATGCTTGGTACTCTTCTTGCGACTTTCCTTGCACCAGTTTCTGCTTTTGCTAGAGTGCTTTATGCAATTCAAGAGAAAAAAGAAAATGGCGAATTAGCTTAATTAACAATTATTAAATTTTTATTTTATTAGGAGACTTATATGAGCGTAACAAATGAACAATTAATCGAACACATCTCTAAAATGTCAGTTCTTGACCTAGCTAACCTAGTTAAAGAACTTGAAGAAAAATTCGGTGTATCAGCGGCTCCTGTAGCTGTAGCTGGTGCTGCTGGACCTGCTGCTGTAGTTGAAGAACAAACAGAATTTACTGTTATTCTTGCTGACGGTGGAGAAAAGAAAATTAACGTAATTAAAGAAGTTCGTACAATTACTGGTCTTGGATTAAAAGAAGCTAAAGACCTAGTTGAAGGAGCTCCAAAAGTAGTTAAAGAAGGAATTTCAAAAGCTGACGCTGAAGCAATCAAGAAAACTCTTGAAGGTGCTGGAGCGAAGGTTGAACTTAAGTAATTTGATTACGTACGTTTAAAGCGATTTTTTATATAAGGGTATGAAAGAGAGGAATCTCTTTCATGCCTTTTTGTGTTTTAATAAATTTTACCCAAAAGAATATATCTCTATACGAGGAGAGCGCGATGACTCAGGTTTTTTCACCTAACGAATGGTTTCGCAAGACCTTTTCAAATACTCCAGCAGTATTAGACACCCCACCTTTAATGAAATTACAGGTTAATTCTTATGAAGATTTTCTTCAAAAAGATGTTCCACCTGCTAAAAGAATAGACTTGGGCTTACAACAGGTTTTCAAATCTGTTTTTCCTATTTATGACTTTAACAAAACTGTTTCTCTCGAGTTTGTTAGTTACTCACTCGAAGAACCAAAATATACAGTAAAAGAATGTCGTCAAAGAGGCCTTTCTTATGAAGCACCTCTTAAGGTTGTTGTTCGTTTAGTTTTCTTCGATGTCACTGTTGACAGAGATGGAGTTGAGCAAAGAACAGTATCAAGTGTAAAAGAACAAGAAGTTTACCTTGGTAATATTCCACTTATGGCCGAAACCGGATCGTTTGTTTACAACGGAACTGAGAGAGTTATTGTTTCTCAGCTTCATAGATCTCCAGGGATCATTTTTGAACACGATAACGGAAAGAAACACTCTTCTGGAAAACTTCTTTATTCAGCAAGAATTATTCCTCATAGAGGATCTTGGCTAGATTTCGAATTCGATCACAAAAATATTCTTTTTGCTCGTATCGATAGAAAAAGAAAATTACATGCTTCTGTTGTTTTAAAAGCAATGGGGTATTCAACTTCTGAACTTCTAAAAGAATTCTACCAAATGGAAAGCCTTACTTTTAACAAAGATGGTTCATATTCACGCAAGCTTGATTTCAATTTATTAATTGGAACAAGAGCAAGTACTGACATCCTTGATAAGTCAGGTGCTTCAATTGTTAAAAAAGGTAAAAAATATACAAAAGCTTCTGTTAAAAAAATGGAAGATGCAAAAATTACTGAACTTCCAATTGAACTTGAAGAAGTTGTAGGAAAAGTTTTAGCAGAAGATATCTTCAATGAAAAAACAGGTGAAGTTATCTGTTTAGCCAACGAAGCCCTTTCTGAATCTAAGATCATGGACCTTATGAAAGCCGGTGTAAAAGCAGTTAATGTTCTTTATATCGACATGATTAACTTCGGTGACCAAATCAGAAACACACTTCTTATCGATAAAACTGAAACGAAAGAAGATGCTTTAATTAAAATTTTCGAAAGACTAAGGCCAGGGGAACCTCCAACGGTTGAAGCTGCTAATCTTCTTTTTGAAAATCTATTCTTTAATAAAGAAAAATACGACTTATCAAAAGTTGGTCGTATGAAAATTAACTACAAATTTGGAATGAATATTCCAGTTGAAGAAACTGTTCTTACAAGAAAAGATATTCTTACAACTGTTATGTACCTTGTAGAACTCAATAACGGTAAAGGTAAAGTCGATGATATCGATCACCTTGGTAACCGTCGTGTAAGAGCTGTTGGTGAACTTCTAGAAAATCAATTCAGAGTTGGTCTTGTTAGAATGGAACGTGCAGTAAAAGAAAGAATGGCCATCCAAGAAATTGAAACGATGATGCCATACGATCTAGTTAACCAAAAACCAGTTGCAGCAGCTGTAAAAGAATTTTTTGGATCTTCTCAGCTTTCTCAATTCATGGATCAAACAAACCCACTTTCGGAAGTTACTCACAAGAGAAGACTTTCTGCACTTGGGCCAGGTGGATTGACGAGAGAACGCGCAGGATTCGAAGTACGTGACGTACATCCTACTCACTACGGAAGAATGTGTCCGGTTGAAACTCCGGAAGGACCAAATATCGGTCTTATCACTTCACTTGCAACTTACGCTCGCGTATCTGAATACGGCTTTATTGAAACTCCATACCAAGTTATTGGTGAAGACAGAACGATCTTTGCTCCGAAATACTTCTCAGCTTTCGAAGAAGAAGGAAAAGTAATTGCTCAGCTAGATGCTAAGTATGTCGATGGAAAGAAAATTGTTGGTGACGCTATTGCTGCTCGTTCTGCGGGGGACTTTACAATCGTTACTGCAGGTGAGGTCCAGTTAATGGACGTTTCGCCAACTCAGATGATTTCAATTGCAACTTCTCTTATTCCTTTCCTAGAGCATGACGATGCAAACCGCGCGCTTATGGGATCGAACATGATGAGACAGGCTGTACCAGTTGTAAGAACTGATGCACCTATCGTTGGTACAGGTGTTGAGCAAATTATCGCTCGCGACTCTGGTGCAATTGTATACGCAAAAGAATCAGGAAGAGTAATCTTCGTTGACTCAAACAGAATCGTAATCCAAAGAGAGAAATTCTCTGAAGGTGAGTCTGGTGTTGATGTTTATAAATTAACTAAGTACCAACGCACGAACCAAAATACTTGTAACAACCAAAAAGCTCTCGTTAAAGAAGGCGATATGGTTTTAAAAGGAATGGTTATTGCCGACGGTCCTGCTACACACTTAGGTGACTTAGCTCTTGGGCAAAACGTTCTCGTAGCGTTCATGCCATGGGGTGGATACAACTATGAGGATTCAATCCTAATCAACGAAGCCATTCTAGCTAAAGACGTCTTTACTTCAGTTCACATTGAAAGCTTTGAAATCGAAGCTCGCGATACAAAATTAGGTAAAGAAGAAATCACTCGCGATATTCCAAACGTTTCAGAAGAAGCTCTTAAAGATCTTGATGAAGCCGGGATCATTCGCGTTGGTGCGATCATCAAGCCAGGGGATATCCTTGTTGGTAAGATCACTCCAAAAGGTGAGTCTCAACTTTCTCCAGAAGAAAAACTTCTTAAAGCGATCTTCGGGGATAAAGCTGGAGACGTTAAAGATACATCTTTAAGAGTTCCATCTTCAGTAAGAGGAACTGTCATCGACGCAAAAGTTTACACAAGAGAAGGTGTTGAACTAGATGCTAGATCTAAAGAAATCATCGATCACGAAACGACACTTATCCGTCGTGACGAGCGTATCGAAATTAAAGCAATTCAAACTTCTGCAATTCAAAAAATCGCTGAAATGTTCAAAGGTGCGAAGACGACAGATAAACTTATTTCAGAAGACGGGACAACTGAACTTCTTGGAAAAGGGATCGCTGTAACAGGAGAAATCCTAGCTTCAATTCCTTTCGAACTTATTGGTTACTTACCTCTTGAAGCAGCTCTTGAAGAAAAACTTTCAGAGTACTTCGCTGACGTAAGAAACAGAATTACAAGAGTTCGCCAAAAAGCTAACGAAGAAATTGCAAAACTACATAAAGGTGATGAACTTCCTCCAGGAGTTATCAAGAAAGTTATGGTTTACGTTGCAATTAAGAGAAAGCTTCAACCAGGTGATAAGATGGCCGGTCGCCATGGAAACAAAGGGGTTATCTCTAATGTTGTTCCAGCGGAAGATATGCCATTTTTAGCTGATGGTACTCCTGTTGAAATCGTTTTAAACCCACTAGGGGTTCCTTCACGTATGAACATCGGTCAGCTTCTTGAGCTTCACCTTGGGTGGGCAGGTCGTGGACTTGGTGAAAAAATGAAAACGATGATCGAAGAAAATGCAAAAATCAATGAACTCAAAGATTTCATTTTCAAGATCTATAAAACAGACGACGTAAAAGAGTGGTTAAAGAAAGCTACTGATCAAAGAGTTATGGAAGTTGCTGAACAACTCACAATGGGTGTTCGCTTTTCTACAAGTGTGTTCGATGGTGCTTCTGAAGAAGACATTAAAGAAATGCTTGAACTTGGCGATTTAGACAGATCTGGTAAAACAACATTGTTCGATGGAAAAACAGGCGATGTCTTCTCTGAAGATGTAACTGTTGGAGCTATGTACATGTTGAAACTCCACCACCTTGTTGATGAAAAGATCCACGCTAGATCGACAGGTCCTTACTCACTCGTAACTCAGCAGCCACTTGGTGGTAAGGCTCAGTTCGGGGGACAAAGACTTGGAGAGATGGAAGTTTGGGCCCTTGAAGCATACGGTGCTGCTTATACTCTACAAGAATTCTTAACTGTAAAATCTGATGATGTTATCGGACGTACAAGAATGTATGAATCGATCGTTAAAGGTGAGCAAGTTCTTGAGCCAGGATTACCAGAGTCGTTTAACGTTCTCATCAGAGAGCTTCAAGCACTATGTCTGGATATTAAATTGGAAGAGAACTCAGAAGAAGAGAATACTTTTAGTTAGTGGCTTATTGTTCTCCGGTTACTACGTTTTAAATTAAATAGCACAAGGATAAAAATATGAAAGACTTGTTGAACTTTTTTGATAAACCGAAAGATCCAATCAGCGTTGAAGCTGTGTCGATCAGAATGGCATCTCCTGACACAATCAGAGAGTGGTCATTCGGTGAAGTTAAGAAGCCAGAAACAATTAACTACAGAACATTCAAGCCAGAAAGAGATGGTCTTTTCTGTGCAAAAATCTTTGGACCAATCAAAGATTACGAATGTATTTGTGGAAAATACAAAAGAATGAAACACAGAGGAGTTGTCTGTGAGAAATGTGGTGTTGAAGTAACGCTTTCGAAAGTAAGACGTGAAAGACAAGGTCACATTGAGCTTGCGGCTCCAGTAGCTCACATTTGGTTTTTAAGATCACTTCCATCTCGATTGGGAGCTCTACTTGACCTTACATTAAAAGAACTTGAAAGAGTTCTTTACTACGAAGCTTACGTCGTGACGTCATCAGCAACAGATAATGTTGACGGTGGATTAGAAGTTGGTCGCGTAATTTCTGAACAACAATACCAAGAACTAAAAGATCAAGGGATCGAGTTTGAAGCCGGAATGGGTGGACAAACGATTAAAGAACTTCTTAAGAAGCTTGACCTTGATATCGTGAACAAAGAACTTCGTCGTGGACTTGCTGTTGCTACAACAGAAATGGCCCGCGCAAAAATCATCAAGAGACTTAAAGTTGTTGAATCAATCCTTAAGTCTGAAAATAAGCCTGAATGGTTTATGATGGATGTTATTCCTGTTCTTCCACCAGATCTTCGCCCTTTAGTTCCACTAGAAGCAGGAAGATTTGCGACTTCAGATCTTAACGATCTTTACCGCCGTGTAATCAACAGAAATAATCGTCTAAGAAGATTAAAAGAGCTTAACGCTCCGGAAATCATCATCAGAAACGAGAAGAGAATGCTTCAAGAAGCAGTCGATGCTCTATTTGATAACGGTCGCCGTGGGAAGGTTTTCACTGGAGCGAATAAGCGTCCACTAAGATCACTTTCAGACATGTTAAAAGGTAAGCAAGGTCGTTTCAGACAGAACTTACTTGGTAAACGTGTTGACTACTCTGGACGTTCTGTAATCGTTGTAGGCCCTAGCTTAAGACTTCACCAATGTGGTCTTCCAAAGTTAATGGCACTAGAGCTTTTCAAACCATTTATTTACAACAAGCTTATTGAAAAAGGTCACTGTACTACTATTAAAGTAGCTAAGAAGATGGTCGACCAACAAAAGCAAGAAGTTTGGGATATTTTAGAAGAGGCTGTTCAAGAACATCCGGTTCTACTTAACAGAGCTCCAACATTGCACAGACTTGGTATTCAAGCTTTCGAGCCAATCCTTATTGAAGGTAAAGCAATCCAACTTCACCCCTTAGTATGTACAGCTTTCAACGCTGACTTCGACGGTGACCAGATGGCCGTTCACGTTCCATTATCGATTGAAGCACAAATTGAATGTCGTATTTTAGCTATGTCGACAAATAACATTCTCTCTCCAAAAGACGGAACACCAATTATCGTTCCATCTCAGGATATCGTTCTTGGTCTTTATTACATGACAAGAATTAGGCCTTACGCTCGTGGATACAACAAAGTATTCGCTTCGAAAGAAGAAGCTCAGTTTGCTTACCACTCAGGTAACCTTCACCTTCAAGCGCCTATTAAGGTTCGTATTGACAGTGTAATGATTGAGACAACTGTAGGGAGAACTTTCGTTTGGGATTCAGTTCCTAAATGTTTAAAGTACAACGACATCAACCAAATCCTAGGTAAAAAAGAATTAGGTAAACTAATCGATCACGCTTACAGAGTTGGAACAGAAAAAGAAACGGTTATGCTAGCTGACGCTATCATGAGACTTGGATACGAGTACGCGACTAAAGCGGGTATCTCGATCAACGTTAACGATATGACTATTCCAGTTGAAAAAGCAGGAATTCTCGCTGAAGCACATAAAGAAGTTGCAAAGATCACTGAAGAGTATAACGAAGGTTCTATTACTGATGGTGAACGTTACAATAAAATCGTCGACGTTTGGGCACAAACAAATGAACGCCTAACTAAAGTCGTTATTGAAAGAATTTCAACGCAAACTTTTACGTCGGAAGATGGAAAAGAAACGATGAACGCTCCTTCATTTAACTCACTTTACATGATGGCAAACTCTGGAGCCCGAGGTTCTACTCAACAGATTAGACAGCTCGGAGGGATGAGAGGTCTTATGGCGAAGCCATCTGGAGAGATCATTGAAACTCCGATTACTTCGAATTTCCGTGAAGGTCTTTCAGTTCTCGAATACTTCACATCTACTCACGGTGCTCGTAAAGGTCTAGCCGATACAGCTCTTAAAACTGCGAACTCAGGTTACCTGACTCGCCGTTTAGTTGACGTTGCTCAAGATGGTATTATCAGAAACACAGACTGTGGATCTACTGACGGAATCAACCTCACTTCAAGAATTGAGGCCGGTGAAGTTGTAGAGCACGTTGCTGAAAGAGCTATGGGACGTGTAACGACTCAAGCTATCGTCAACTCTCACGGTGTTGAAGTTTTTCCGAGAAACCACCTTCTTGTAGAAAAAGATTTAAAAACATTAAAAGACCAAGAAGTCGATCAGATCAAAGTTAGATCAGTTTTAACTTGTAAAGAAAGGCATGGTTTCTGCGCATTCTGTTTCGGTCGCGACCTTGCTCGCGGAAAGCTCGTTTCAATTGGTGAAACAGTTGGTGTTATTGCTGCTCAATCTATTGGGGAGCCAGGTACACAGCTTACGATGAGAACTTTCCACGTCGGGGGAACAGCAACTGCAGGTGCTCAAGTTAATAAAACTGAAGTTCGTACTGCGGGTGTAATTCACCTTGAAAACGTTCAATCAGTAACAAATAACGAAGGCGTAACAATCGTTCTTAACAAAAACGGAGAGCTAATTGTAAAAGACGCTCGCGGAGTTGAAAAAGAAAGATACCCAGTTGTTTACGGGGCGAAAATTTTCTTTAAACAAGGTCAAGAAGTTTCAGTTGGGGATAGGGTACTTGAATGGGATCCATTCGCTATTCCAGTTCTAACAGAAGTTTCTGGTACAGTTAAATACGAAGACATGATTGTTGGTTCAACAATTAATGAGCAAGTAGATGCAGTTACTGGTCTGTCTCACAGAGTTGTTACTGAGTCGAAAAACCCTGCTCTTCAACCACGTATCGTGATCGTTGATGATAAAGGAACTCCAGTTCTTATCCCAGGAACAAAACGTTTTGCAGCTTACAGACTTCAGGTCGGAGCTAACATTGTTGTTCAGGAAGGTGATAAAGTTGACGTGGGATCTGTTATCTCAAAACTTCAACGTGAAACAACGAAGACAAAGGATATTACCGGAGGTCTTCCTAGGGTTGCAGAACTTTTCGAAGCACGCAAGCCACAAAATGCTGCTCAAATCTCTGACATCTCAGGAACAATTGAATTTGGAACTGAGTTAAGAGGAAATAGAAGAATCATCGTTCGTCCAGAAGACGGATCAGATGCTATGACATATGTAGTTCCAAAAGGACGTTACGTAGTTGTTAACGAAGGTGACTATATCAGAGCTGGAGAGCCGATCATGGATGGACCATCAAATCCACATGACATTCTTCGTGTTCTTGGTGTTAAGGCACTTGCTCGTTATATCGTTGATGAAATCCAAGAAGTTTACAGACTTCAAGGTGTTAAAATCGATGATAAGCACATTGAAGTAATCGCTTCTCAAATGTTAAAGAAAGTTGAAGTTTCTAATGCTGGAGACTCTTCTTACGTAACTGGAGATTCAATTACACGTGCAGAACTTAACGAGACAAATGAAAGATTAACAGCTGCTGGAGAAAGACCTGTAGAAGCTATGCCACTTTTACTAGGAATCACAAAAGCATCTTTAACGACAGAATCATTTATCTCTGCAGCATCTTTTCAAGAAACAACAAAAGTTTTAACTCAAGCTGCGCTTGAAGGAAAATCTGATGCACTTCGTGGATTGAAAGAAAACGTCATCATGGGTCGCCTAATTCCAGCAGGATCAGGGATTCCTAGATATAGAAATTACGAGGCGGTAATGAGCGAAGACGATATTGTATCGCAAGCATCATTATCATTTTAAAAATTAGCTTGAACTAGCCATTTTCTTTTGATAATAAAAATGGCTAGTATTTTGCGGAAGTTGGAAATTTAAGGGAGCAGTTGGATCATGCCTACAATTAATCAGTTAATCAGAAAAGGACGCGAGGATAAGTACTCGAAAACTAAATCACCAGCTTTGAAGTCTTGTCCTCAAAGACGCGGTGTTTGTGTAAGAGTTTATACTACAACTCCAAAGAAACCGAACTCAGCAATGAGAAAGGTATGTAGAGTTAAGCTTACTTCAGGATTTGAGGTAACTTCATATATCGGTGGAGAAGGTCACAACCTTCAGGAACACAGTATCGTTCTAATCCGTGGCGGAAGAGTAAAAGATCTTCCAGGGGTTCGTTACCATACTATCCGTGGTGCTCTCGATGCAACTGGTGTTGATAAGAGAAGACAAGGTCGTTCTAAGTACGGCGCGAAAAGACCTAAAAAATAGTTTTTACAAACTAAAATAATAATAAACACTCCTCATGCTGTTAATTTGGTTTGAGGAGAGTAATTTTTTTCACAACGAAAAAAATGAAGAGGAGTATAAAATGAGCAGAAAAAGAAAAGCGGACGACAGAGAAGTATTACCTGATCCAAAGTTCCAAGACATCGTCATCACAAAATTCATGAACACACTTATGATCGGTGGAAAGAAATCAATCGCAGAAAAAATCTTCTACGGTGCCCTTGATTTAGTTCAAGAAAAAACAGGTGAAGAACCTCTAAAAGTTTTCAAAAAAGCCCTATCAAATATTAAGCCAGCTGTTGAAGTTAAGTCTCGCCGTATCGGTGGAGCTACTTACCAAATTCCAGTTGAAGTACGCCCAGCTCGTCGTCAATCTCTAGCACTTCGTTGGTTAAGAGATTACGCTGTTGAAAGAAGCGGAAAAACTATGGTTCAAAAACTCGCTGACGAAATTATCGATGCATCTCAAAACAGAGGTGGATCTGTAAAGAAACGTGAAGACGTTTACAAAATGGCAGAAGCCAACAAGGCTTTCGCTCACTTAAAGTGGTAGTAAATTAATTGATCTTTTTTAAAGAGCTCCCCTATGGGGAGCTCTTTTTATTTTAACATTATGAGTTCATCATCTAAAATAGATAAAATTCGCAACATCGGTATCATGGCCCACATTGATGCTGGCAAAACAACAACCACAGAAAGAATTCTCTACTACACTGGAAAAAGTCACAAGATCGGCGAAGTTCACGATGGAACAGCGACTATGGACTGGATGATACAAGAGCAAGAAAGAGGAATTACTATAACCAGTGCAGCGACGACATGTCGTTGGAACAATCACATAATTAATATAATTGATACTCCGGGGCACGTGGATTTTACTATCGAGGTTGAAAGATCACTTCGAGTCCTTGATGGAGCCATTGGCGTTTTTGATGCTGTCTCAGGTGTTGAACCACAATCGGAAACGGTTTGGGCCCAAGCAGATAAATATAAAGTTCCTCGCCTAGCTTTCGTCAATAAGATGGACCGCATGGGAGCTAATTTTGAAAATTGCATTCAAGAAATAAGAGAAAAACTAGATAAAAAAGCGGCTGCTATTCAATGGCCGATTGGTTCAGAAGAAAACTTCACAGGCATTGTGGACTTAATTGAAATGAAGGCTATGTATTTTCCTTCAGAAAATTTAGGTTCAAAAATTGAGATAAAAGAAATACCAGCAGATCTTCTAGATGAATGCTCTCTTTATAGAGATGAGCTTCTAGATAATTTATCTGAGTATGATGAAACATTAACGGATCTTATTCTTATGGATGAGAGGCCTAGTGTAGAACAAATTAAAGCGGCTATCAGAAAAGCAGTTATAAAAGATAATTTTATTGCCGTTCTCTGTGGATCTGCTTTTAAGAATAAAGGTGTTCAACCTTTATTAGATGCTGTTGTTGATTATCTTCCTTCGCCTACAGATAGAGGTGAACTTCATGGACACAGCTTAAAAGATCCAGCAAAAACTGAAACTAGAAAACCAGAAATCGAAGAAATGTTTAGTGGTATAGCTTTTAAAATTGCCACTGACCCTTTTGTTGGATCTGTGACTTATATGAGAATTTACTCTGGTAAGTTAGAATCAGGACAAACAGTTTACAACCCTCTCAAGAAAAAAAAAGAGAGAGTTAATAAAATTTTTCAAATGCACGCTGATAAACGCACGGAGCTTCAAGAAGCTTTCGCAGGTGACATCGTTGCTATTGCAGGTTTTAAAGAAACAACAACCGGTGAAACACTTTGCACAGAAAATAAACCTATTATTTATGATTTAATGGAATTTCCAGAAACGGTTATTTCTGTAGCTATAGAAGCCAAGACAGCCGCCGATGAAAAAAAATTACTTGCAACCTTAGAACAATTAAAAAATGAAGATCCTTCATTCACATTTAAATTTAACCAAGAAACAGGTCAACTTTTAATTTTTGGAATGGGTGAGCTTCATCTTGAAATCATTGCCGACAGACTTCAGCGCGAGTTCAATGTTGGAATAAGAGTTGGCAAGCCACAAGTTTCATATAGAGAAAGCATATCAAGTTCAGCGAGCGAAAGTTACACTTTCCATAAAGAGCTCGGTGGAAAAAATCAATTTGGTGCCGTGACAATTAAAGTCGAACCTGCAGATTATCAAGCCGGTGTTCTTTTTGAATCAACCGTCACAACAAAACAGATTGCACAAAGTTTCATTGATTCAATAAAAAAATCAGTTATGGACACTGCTCCTGGTGGTGCTATGGCCGGTTATCCATTTTTAAATATCAAAGCAACGCTTGTCGGTGTTGAGTTCAATGAAAATGAATCAACGGAAGTCGCTTATGCTATCGCAGCATCGAGTGCTTTCAGAGAAGCATGTAAAAAAGCTGGAGTTCGCTTACTTGAGCCAGTAATGGAGCTCGAGGTTTCTACCCCCCAAGACTATACCGGAGATGTTATCTCGGACATCAATGCTAAAAGAGGGAAGATTTTAACGATGGGTATCAAACAAAACAAAGATTTAATTTCTGCAGAAGTTCCATTGGCAGAATTATTCGGTTATAGTACTGATCTTCGCTCAAAATCTCAAGGCCGAGCCAGCTTCACCATGAAGTTTAAAAGTTATGTTGAAATGCCAACAGATCTTGCAAAAGCGACGTTAGAGAAAAAAGGCATTTATATTTAAGTTTGAAAAATATTTTTAAGGAGCACTTCAAATGGCTAAGGAAAAATTCGACCGTAACAAACCTCACGTTAACATCGGAACTATTGGTCACGTAGATCATGGTAAGACGACATTAACGGCAGCGATC
>JAYSPR010000259.1:0-2272 GCA_043721975.1 Bacteriovoracaceae bacterium | reverse complement strand
TTCACTGAACGCGCTCTCGCTCAGCTGAAATTAATTATTGAAAATGACTTCACACTGGCGGGAAAGTATTTTCGCGTTGTCGTAAGCGGCAAAGGTTGTGAAGGGTTTACTTACGCTGCGGGATTTACCGATCTGCAAGAAGAAGACTTCCTTATACGAATTGCTAATAGCGAAGAAGATTTTTTTGTCATCATCGATCCTTTTGCGGCTTTTTATTTGCAAGAAGCTTCTGTAGATTTTATTCAAGATTTTAATCACGATGCGGAAGGATTTGTTATAACCAATCACTCTCAAAGTGATTTCAAGGGAAAATTTTGGCGTGCTAATCCTGAAAAGACTCCTCCAGTCTTCAAGGAAAATGACCATGCTTGATTTTCGCTACCTCAAAGCTTTCATGCTCACTGCAAAATACTCTAGTTTTTCAAAAGCAGCTGAAGAACTCAACATCGCTCAATCGGCCGTTAGCCGTCAAATAAAGCTCTTAGAAGACTCTCTCCAAGAAGAACTCATCATAAGGTCCAGTAAAAAAGTTATTCTTTCAGAAAAAGGCAAGGAACTCTACTTTGCTTCCCAAAGCTTTGAAAAAACCAGCCTCCAGATTTTTCAGCGTGAAGACAAACTCCCACTTTCAATAGGCATCCTGGAAGGACTCTTGAAAAATTGGTTTACGCCACTCTTAGCTGAGTATTTAAAGCACCAACAAAGAGATGTGACTGTTCACGTGGCCGATATGCCTGAACTTAGACTCGGCATTGAAGAGAGTAAATTCGATATTATTTTTGGTGTTGAAAATATTCAATCGGAATTAGTGACATCATTAAAGCTCTTTGAAGAAAAACTCGTTCTCATTTCAAAAAATGAACTCAATCGCAAAAAAATTAATGAAAATCGCTGGATTGTTTTTTCTAATAACGATCATCTCTTTAAACTATCAAAAGTTAAAAGTGACTCCATCATTATGGTTGATTCATTTAGCTCTATTATTTCACTTGTTAAAAATGATGTGGGAGTGGCCGTTGTTCCAGACCATTTAATTAAAAAAGATGACAACTTAAAAATTCAAGAAGTCCCAGGACTTCCTTCTTCACAAATCTACATGAGCACTCTTAATTATAAAAAGATGCCAGAGAGAATTAAGATTTTAGCTGATATTATAAAAAAACAAAAAAGCTAGTAACAATTTTTTGGTTGTTTTAAGATTCTTCCATCTTCACACAGATTAATTTCACTGTGATCTAATTTCAAAAAAGACTTTAGTTTATACTTTTTTACAATCGGTGTAACTCTCCCCAAGCGGTCACTGAGACCAAGACTCCACCTAACTTCAACTTCCTGGGCAATTTCCTTATTAAAAGCAAAATAGACACCTTCTTCATTTTGAGAAGGCAGTGAACCATAACTATAGTTCGCTTCCCCAAAATATTTTGACTTATTCGTTTTTAAGACCAAGGTAGATGACAGGCCTTGTGAATTAGATTTTTTACCTTGTAAATGAAACCTTAAAGATTTTTGAGTGCTTCTTTTAAATTGATTTTCATACACATAAATCCTAGTCTTCACTTCACCTGCTCTCACTTTACTTTGACCAGCAATAAAATCCATGACTCCATCTCCATTGAGATCAAGAGTGACGATTCCTGAAGGATTTAAAAGATTAATTCCATAAGGCAGGGCCTTATCTTCGTAGGCATGATCTGCTTGCTGTTCAAAAAATACGAGCCTTGAAGTTGGAGGAAAACCAGAGTTAGCGATTAATAAATCTTTTAGCCCATCTAAGTTATAATCTATCCAGGCCCCTCTTCTCATTCCTTCTGACCAAGTCTCAGTACCACTTAACTGATAGAACTCAGAGCGAATAAATTTAGGTGGAAATCCTTTTGTCGAACCAGTGAGAACAGCCGACTTATCTCTCGTATCGGGATCTGAATCTTTTGATAAATTTCCTACAACTACATCGACAATTTCATCATTATTATAATCACCGCAAAGACTAAAAAAAGAATTTCCTCCTCCTTTAGACTCAGCGGACCCTTCACCATCCGAACTATAACCAGATTCAACTCCGTAATTGACGAAATTTTTTCCATCAATATTAAGCCACAATTTATTAAAGTAGCCGTTGGAATTATTAGTTAAAATATCTGGGAAGCCATTTTTATCAACGTCGCAAGCAGAAGCTCCAAAAGTTGGTGTGGCATTTGGATAATTTTTTTCACTTCGACTGTATTCAAATTCACCTTTTAATTGTGAAGCGACATCTTTAAACTGAAAG
>JAYSPR010000258.1:0-4525 GCA_043721975.1 Bacteriovoracaceae bacterium | reverse complement strand
ACCTATTTATAATTGGGAAGCTCAAAAAGAATCTGGCTATGAATGGTGGAATAAACGATTAAGTTTTTTAAAAAGATATTTTGATGTAATTCGAATTGATCACTTTAGAGGATTTGCGGCCACGTGGATATCTCACATCAATGAAGCCGACGCTTCGTCAGGACATTGGCATAAAGGTCCTGGTGCTGATTTATTTAATGCTCTCAAAGATTATCCTGAAGTATTTGCTGAAGACTTGGGTTACATCACAAAAGATGTAGAAGATCTTCGAGATCAATTTCACTTTCCCAGCATGAAGGTTTTTCAATTCATGTCTGATGAGAATTCGAATCCCCATAAATTATCCAACTATCAAAGGAACTCAGTGGCCTACACTGGAACTCATGACTGCGACACTCTCATGGGATGGTATAAAAGTTTAGAAGACCAAGAAAAGACATTAATCCCCGGATCATCTCATTGGGAGATGATCGATGTTTTAATGAAAACACCAGCAAAGCTTATCATTATTCAAATTCAAGATTTATTAGGTCTTGGTGGGGAAGCTCGTTTTAATTATCCCGGTACAGTGAATGATTTAAATTGGACATGGAGATTAAGTCCCATGGAGTTTCAAGAAATCGATTGGAAAAAGCTCTCAAGCTTGACGGTGCTTAATCACAGGATAGGAGAGTCTTCATGTGGTTAAATTATGCCTTAAGTTTATCAGCAGTGGTTTTGGGTATTTTAGCCCTTTATATTTACGGTTTTTCTAAAAAGGAAGCTTACCGCTTTTTTTATCCAGCACTTGTCCTTTTTGTTTTTTTTAGTTTAGTTCCTATTTCTTATAGTATCTATGTCTCCTTTACGAATTTAAAAACAGGGCATCTCTTAACTAGAAATACTGTTTTAGAATTATTAAAAACAGAAACTATGGTGGAGCCAAATTCTCTTATTTTGAATTCAAAAATTTTAAAATACTCTGATCATTATCTATTAATTGTTGATAACCTGTCAGGACAATTTAAAGAAAAAGATAGTGCCTTGGAGCTTAGCTCCATGAGTTCAATTCCTCCCGGAGGAGTTGAACTCAAGCCTTTTGAAATGATCGAACTCATGAACTCAAATCAGAAATTAGAAATTATTCATCCAGGTCTGGGAACTTATTATTTTTTACGAACAGATGCGCTGGCAAAAATTAAACCTCGCTATGAAGAAAATCTAGATGGATCCTTGCAAGACACTCTTTCAAAAGAAAATCTTACGGAAGACACTACAGTTGGAGTTTTTAAATTAAAAGGTGAGCAAGTAGGGCCCGGTTACTATACGACAGTTGGTTTTACCAATTACAAAGAACTATTTTTAAACCCTGAAGTAAAGTTCGTTTTTTTTAAATCATTTTTTTGGACATTTTCTTGGGCATTTTTATCAGTACTTCTTACCTTTACCTTGGGTTCATTTTTAGCTGTTACCCTTAATGAGTTAGGAAATAAAACGAAGGTTTTTTATCGAATGCTCTTTATTATTCCTTATTCAATCCCATTTTTTATTTCAGTCTTACTTTTTAAAGGAATGCTCAATAAAGATTTTGGTGAAATAAACCACTGGCTTGGTTTATTTAAGATCAGTCCTGTGCCATGGTTAGAACATAAATTATGGGCCAAGGTTAGCGTCCTCCTCGTCAATTTATGGCTGGGATTTCCCTATATGCTTCTTGTAATCACTGGAATTTTACAATCAATACCCAAATCACTTTATGAAGCCTCTTCACTAGAGGGAGCTACACGTTTGCAAAATTTTCGTTACCTTACATTTCCCATTATGTTTAAGGCCATGATTCCACTTTTAATAGGGTCGTTTGCTTTTAACCTGAATAACTTTGTAGGAATTTATCTTCTCACCGGGGGAGGCCCAGTCATACCAGATGCTAGTACCCCTTTAGGTGAAACTGACATTCTTATTTCGTACACCTACCGCTTGGCTTTTGAAGGCTCTCAAGGACAAAACTTTGCACTAGCTGCAGCTGTCTCAATGCTGATATTTATCTTAGTGGTCTTATTAACAGTTATTAATTTTAAAGTTTCTAAAAAAGTGAGTCAGGCATGAGTTCAACTAAAAACCTTAATCGTTTTTTAACTCACTTGACTTTAATTGCTATAGTCTTTGTGGTGCTTCTTCCTATCTTTTCTATCGTCTCTGTTTCTCTCAGTCGCGATGGAACTCTTTCAGGTGGTTTACTCCCCCAAAATTTTAGTCTTGATCACTGGAAATATATTTTAGGAATCCCATTTCAAAATTCTCTAGGTGAAACTGTGGTCTCTCCTTACCCCATGATGAAATGGCTTTTTAACAGTCTCAAAGTTTCATTCTTAAGTGCTTTTTTAATGCTCGCTTGTTCGACGACTGCTGCTTATTCACTTTCCCGTTTTAAATTTAAAGGCAAAGAAGCAAGCCTCATGTTTTTAATGGTCATGCAAATGTTTCCTAACATGATGGCCATGGTGGCCTTTTATTTTATGCTAGATTTTATTGGTGCCAGCATACCTGGTCTCGGTGTGGATACACACGGTGGACTTATTCTTATTTATTTGGGGGGAACTCCCTTTAATATTTGGCTTTTAAAAGGATATTTTGACACTCTTCCAAAATCTATTGAAGAGTCGGCGCGCATGGATGGGTGCACTCATTTTCAAACTTTTAGAAAAATTGTTTTACCTTTATGTGCCCCGATCCTGGCCGTGATTGGACTGCTCACATTCATCAGCACATTTTCTGATTTTATTTTGCCTTCAATCTTACTTAAGTCTCAAGACCAAATGACTTTTGCGGTAGGGATTCAGATTTTTATCAGTGAGTCTTTTGCAAGTAGATGGGGACAGTTTGCAGCTGCTTCAATCCTTGGGGCCACTCCTATATCATTACTGTTTTTTTCAATACATCGCTATATTGTTGATGGATTATCAAAAGGTGGCGTGAAAGGTTAACCGACAAGTTTCAATTTGCTCTTGGCTTGATTGGCATTTTCAAAGTCAGTAACTTCAAAATGATGACGGTATTTTTCTTTATCCATTAAGTAATAGCATTGAGCAATAAGTCCAGGTGCACCAACTCCAAGAATGATATTTCTGACAGCTACAGCGTCTTTAATAGACACTTTGTCTTGTTCACCATGAGCGATAGCATTTCTTATTTCAATGAGAGAATTATTTTTAATTGTCTCAGTGAATTCTTTAGCCAGATAACGAATTAGTTCTTTTTGCTCACTAAAAGCTTTCTTAAAAGCCGGATGATTATGCTTGATAGAATTTTCAACAAAGTAAAGTAATTGATTTAAAGAAAAATGCTTATTAAAACTTTGCAGTGTGACGGTATCACTTCTCGTGTCTGCTAAAAGTATTTTTGGTGGAGTCGATTGTAAATCTACAAAGAACTCTTGGGCCAAGCCTTTTTTCTTTAAGCTATGAATAAGCACATCATTTAAAACAATCTCAAGAGCTTTAAGATAGGAAAAAGCAATTTTGTGAATATTGTGATGACGTTTTTCAAAAATATCTAATTCAGCGGTTTCAATTTCAAGTTTTGCGGCATGAGGCATTCTTGCGTAAAGATCTTCAGGGAAGATGTAATTATTGAGTGCTCTCGTGACTTGTTGAGTATTTGACCTGTGAATATTAGGGTTCTCTTTCAACACGAGATGGCTTGATTCACTTTCATCAAAGAACTGATCAAAGCGTTTATCTTCTACAATACATGGATATTTTACGCCTGTCGTGAATGGAGAGAGGCTTAGTATTTCAAGCTTAGAGAATTCATTATTTATTTGAAAGTCTCTTACGCGTGAAGCAGTGTTTGTATGACCGTGTTCGAGCAATATAAAATCTTCAATTTCAAACCAGACTTCAACTTTTTTATCTTTATAAAATGAGAGAGTCTGAGCATCTTTAGGGAGAACCTCTGTGATACTTTTTATTTTCCCTACCCATAAATTTTGAAAATCAGTGATATAAAGATGGGTAGAAAACTGGAGACCTTTATTTTGGTCAAAGACTTTATGGAGTGAAGCAATGTCTACCCTTGCATCGCGATCCTTGCTAATCATTTTTCCCCAATAGCACGAGGCCTTAGGATCTTGATGAACCAGAGTTCGAAGTAGATCATAAAACTCATGGGCCTGAGAGTATTCAGGTTCATTACCTTGATTGAGGTAGGGATTGAAAGTCAGGTAAAAATGATAGAGAGAGTTCAAATTAACCTCAGAGTTTAAAATAACCTACATTGCTTGTCGGCTATATGTCGCTTTAAGTTTAGATTAATTCGTAACTATTTGAGAGGCTACAAGTCGTTGAAAAGACTGCATAAGTTTTTAAATATCTATCGTCTTCCCATCAGACTTAAATTGATAACTAATAGAAAAAGTCTCTTTTGGAATGCATATTTTGGATTCAACTTTTGTTCGTAACCCCCAATTGAACTAGACACCTCCAACCGGAGGAACTTATGCAAGCGACTGGAACTACAACAAGACAATACAGAACAAAATCTCAAA
>JAYSPR010000257.1:0-2070 GCA_043721975.1 Bacteriovoracaceae bacterium | reverse complement strand
GGCAGCTGCTTTGTGACCACCAAATTTTAAAAAGAGGTGCTCTTGTTTTTTAAGCAAATTAAAAATATCTAAACTTCCAGCGCTTCGACATGAGGCTTTTATGATGCCTTCTTTTTCGGCATTCGTAAAAACGATGGCCGGAACTTTAAAAGCATCGACTAATTTTGAAGCAACAATTCCAATGACACCTTCGTGCCAATGAGGTTGGTAAGCAATCGTGATTAAGTGTTCTTGATTATCATTATATTTTAGTTCTCTAAGGACGTGCTCTCGCGCTTCAGCAAAGACTTCATTTTGAATAAATTTTCTTTCCTGATTACAGCTCACCAGGAGATCGTAATAGGTTCTGGCTTTCTCGGGATCATCGGCGATTAATAAATGAAGAGAAGCTTCGGGATGCTCGAGGCGACCTTTGGAATTTATCAAGGGCCCAATATGAAAGGCCAGTTTTTCAGAGGCGATGGTTTTTGCTTTTAACTCTTCGCTCGTAAAAAAAGCTCGAAGTCCTGGATAGCTTGTGTCTTTTAGTTGTTTTAAACCGTGGCGAACTAATTTTAAGTTAAGTGCGCTCAAGTGGGCCAGGTCACAAATCGTTCCAATGGCCACAAATTGCAAAAGAGGGTAGAGCGACGCTATGGTCATTCCTTTTTTCATCAAGTCAGCTCTCATTTGAACACAAACTGCGAAGGCCACAGCAACGCCGGCCAGACTTTTAAGCTCTTCATAATCTGGATTGTCGATTTCATCACGTCTGTTTGGATTAACGACTGCAAAGGCATTAGGCATAGTTTCCCGTGCATCTTTATGGTGGTCAGTGATAATGAGATCCAGACCTAGCTCTCGAGCGTAGTCAGCAGCTTCGTTATTACTTATGCCGCAATCGACAGTAATGAGAACTTTGATATTGTTTTTAATAGCTTCATCAATGGAACTTAAATGCAGTCCATAGCCTTCGATAAAACGTGAAGGTTGAACGAGATTGACTTCAAGTCCTAACATTTTAAAAAAATGATAAAAGAGAGCGCAAGAAGTTGTGCCATCCACATCATAGTCCCCGTAGATACCAATATTTTCTTGGTTTTCGATGGCCGAAATTATGCGTTCTGAAGATTTTTGTAGGTCTTTTAATGAACTTAAATCTGGCAGAGCTTTTAAGTCCCACGAAAGAAAGTTTTCAATCATTTTTGGTGAATAGCCTTTCTTTAAAAAAAGTCTCTGTATGACGGGATGGAGTTGTTGCATACCTATTCATAGCATTAACTTTATGGATTGGAATGTATTACCAGAGGACTGTAAGACCTTTTATGATTTCTTCTTCATGGAGTTCATGACCGTAAGCAAAAAGTTTTGAATATTCAGCTTGTGATTTTGAATGAACTTTAGAGAAATAGTTGACAGGAAGAAATGACTTCTTGCACTTTGTGCATTTTTCTGGCTCTTGGTGAGACTCACCAATATGGCCACACATATGACATTTCTTAATAATGAGCTTTTCGTTTTTAGTCTGACCTTTTAGTTCAACTTTCATGATGAATCCTATTTCACGAGAGTGCTTCCATTCGAATTAACTTGAACATTCCTTAGCTCAAGCTGGCTTTGGAAGGCTTATCGTAAGGATTAAAATAAAATTAAAAAAAAGAGGAAGTTTTTTCCTCTTTTCTTTAATTTTGCAAAGATTGTTTTTGTCAGGTATTTAATTAGAACTGTGTCCTTTTAAAACTTGAGAGGCTACTTGATCCAAAGTTGAATCCATCGTGAACGCTTGGATACTGAGATCTTTGATCATAGTTGCTTCTTTGGAGTTGTGATTGAGAGTCATCATATAATTGTGATGATGGAGATCTCAAGTTAGCGTCATATCTAGTTCCTAAACCAATTTTGTAACTATCGCGTCCGATGAGTGAGTAATCAGTCTTGGGCATTGAAGATGAAAAACGATCACCAAAACGTTCTCCTTCTGTGAAAGCATATGGAGAGTAGTATTGAGATCTTGTTTCATTAGGTCTTTGCTGCTGTTGTTGCATATATGGCATCATCGTAAAGAAAAAATTCATTAACTTAGCTTGTTGC
>JAYSPR010000256.1:0-24889 GCA_043721975.1 Bacteriovoracaceae bacterium | reverse complement strand
ATTAACATTTCCTTAGGGACACCTACGTGTACCCCAGTCACAAACAATTTTACCTGTCCAAGCGCACTGTACCCTGGAAAAAGATTCATTACATCGATTACGGCTTCAGGTGACACTGTTTGCGGAAGTACGGATGTGCCAGGTGGTCCTTGTCCTGCTAATCAAGTTATAACTGGAATAGATGCTACTGGTAATAGAATTTGTAATGCACTTTTACCATAAGGCTTTTTGAGAAATTATGAAGATAAAAGAATATTTTAACAATTCAGGCTACTCTCTTATTTTTTCAATAATCGCATTGTCAGTTATTACTGGTCTCACTGCCTATCTCATGGATTCAAAAAAAGTTAATACCGTCGACTCTGCTATAGCTCGCTCTACTTCCCTTGTGGAAGTGGAAAAAAGCCGAATTTCAACTGCTCTTTCAAGTAATAGGGCTTGTGCATTCATTACTGAAGCTCCTGGCAATGTTCAATTAGGTTTTCGTAATAAAGCCCGACAAAGATTAGATATAGCAAAAATTGTAGTCGTTAATGGAAATGCTGAATTAGATCTTGTTGTCAAAAATCAAACATATCATAATGGCATTTTAAAAGTTTCAAACATTTCAACTAGAGAAATTACAGCTAGTGATCCAGGCTATTATGCAGGTGCTATAGGCAGCGACAACGGCTGGGTGATTCAAATAAATTATACCGAAAGTTCTACAGGAAAATCAGCTTATTCTGGTAAAAAAAGCAGTTTTGCGGTTATACCAATGTATATGAAAGGAGATCCAATCACCGAATGCTATTCCCGTGGGCAAAATGAAAAAATCGATATTGCCATCAATGACTCATGTTCACCAGTAACACTCGCAGCTGGTACCAGAAATAGAAATAGTACTTTAACCACGGGTGCAACTGTTGTTAGTGATTGTTCACATAATATGACGTTTGATGTGAATAGTAGTCCATTATCTGGAGATGCTAATCAAATAAGAGGTTCCACACAATGTATAGATACAAATATAGATGCCTTTGGTGATCCCACCACTATCGTCGGCGGACAAACAAAAGCTCTCATCGGTTTTAACTTAAACACTACTACTGGTGAATTAACTTTTTTAACTGATAAGTGTCTAGGAATAGCAACCACGTGCATCGGCGCTACTGCCATGTGGAAAATCTTAGGCACCGTGCCTTCTTGCGCTGCACCCGGAATAAACAGACTCGATCTTACCTGTACTGCCGGAAAAGTACTTTATAAAAATGGTGCCGGAAATTATACTTGTGTAAGTGTGAATTGCCCTATCGCTGATCAATTTGTTGCCTCTGTTAACGGGGCCGCTGGTGCAGTTTGTTATCAAGCAAGAACATCCCTTTGTGGTGCAAACCGATACGTCAAGGATTTTTTTGCTAATGGCGATGTAGATTGTGGCGAATTACCTATCACGACCGGTAGCTGTGGAGTTAATCAATTTGGGCAAAATATAACCAGAAACGTGGGAAATTATAATGGAGTCATGTCATGTCTCACTATGACTGCAAAAGCTTGTGTCAATCCAGGTCGAACAAACTTCGTTACCAACTTTAATGATTCAAATAATGCCACCTGCATAATAGCTCCGCCTGCAGGATCTTCATGTAACGTTGATGGATTTAATGTGCCTCACTTAGGCAGCGTCACTGCTTACCAAAGTGCTAATGGCAATCCATGTGTTTCTGAACCTCGAAATTGTAATAATGGATTTCTTTCAGGTAGCTACACCAATGGTAGTTGTAACAACTCCTGCAATGGAACAACTATGGCCCCACTTTGTACTGTACCAACAAGTAACCATAACACCATTGCAGGTAATTGCTCTTCTGGTTACGGCACATGCTCTTACAAGTGCACTAATGGTATGTGGTTGCCACAAATTGCCAATACTTGCTCCTCAACCCCGCCATCTCCTTGCCTAGCAAAGACAGATGCAAATTGTTCATTGCCTCAAATTGCTGCTGGCTCCTCCACTGCTGGAGCTTGTGTTGGAGGAACCTCTGGATCATGTAACTACTCCTGCAGTGGTGCTGGAGCTTGGGCAAAGGTTACCAACACATGTAGACTGCCCTTTGATTGTATAGCGAGTGACATCGATGGTTGCTCTGTTCCTTATAGATCAAATGGCTCTGGTGGTGGTGCTGGTTGTGGAATAGGCTTGACTGGTTCATGTAATTATTCTTGTGTTGATGGGGTTGATACTTATGTAAGTAATTCTTGCACTGCTTCTTGCACAGAAGGCCCACAATCAGTTCCAGCATTTACACGTTTCCCATTTTATAATGTGCCTTCTGTTCCTTATGGTAGCTCCTGCCCAGCACCTTCAAATAGGTATTGTGACATCACAGACAATTATCCAACAACACCTACTACGTACACGCCTTCTCTTGGCCCTCCGTACACACATATCTATAACAGCTGTGTGGTGAATTCACCTTTAGATTGTGCTTATCAAACAACAATAGGAAGTTGCACATCCTCTAATTATACAAGCTCAGGAAGTAGTACTGGATCTTGTAATGCCGGATACACTGGCTCATGCAGTATTGATTGTTTTAATGGTAGCTATAGTGCTGGAGCAAACAATTGTCTTCAAAACTGTATTGGAAATACTTTTGCTGGTTGTACAGTTGGTGCGAATACCAGCGGAAACACGACAGCTGGAACTTGTGGTGCGGGCTACACCGGAACTTGTTCTTATCTTTGTACTAACGGTGGTTACTCTCCTGTGACTACGTGTACAGCTGCTCCTCCTCCATGTGATTGGTATTACGATCAAGGAAGAAGAATTGGTGGAACTTGTGATACTGACTCAACTGATGGTCCTTTTGCATCGCTAGCAGCTTGTAATGCTGCTAGAAATATCTATAGAACAACCCCGCCTAACCCAGGTGGTTGTAAAACGAATAATATTTGGACCACGCCTTGCTCTTGTTACTAAAAAATTATGTTTGAAAAGGTGCCAGCAGACTTCAAATTAAAATTTATGCTTACAACTTCTCTTGAAATAAAAACTTGAGAAGTTGTATTTTGAACTTAATTGAAAGACATTATGATTTGGCTAATTTCTGTTGATCAACATCTTGGTAAATTTCTTAAAAATTAACACAAATAAATTTCCATATTTTCGAAAATTGTTATCATACCACTCTTCCAAAATATATTTTAATTTCATTGGCCGAGAATAACTATTATATTGCAACCTAATGGCGTTGCTCCTGAGTGATTTTAAATTTCCCAAGAAAACTCGTGGATTAATAAGAAATGGATCGGCTATTACCTCTAAAAACTTTCTATGATCCGGATGCTTATGGTTCCAAATTGCATGATCGTTAAACTCGTTTTTTTTCCAAGATCCCCAGTCATCAATGAGCGAAAAATTAATGTTCACACACTTTTCTTGGTCAAATTTTTTTACAAAATCTACCATCTCAAAATAATTTCTTTTTTGAACAACAAAATTCATCTGCAATCTATTGAAATAGCCTAAGAGTTTCAGCTTTTTTAAAAACTCTACATTCTCTATCAACCTCTCCCAATTTCCCCCCTTCCGGACGAGCAAATAAGTTTCTTTGGTTGCAGCATCTATTGAGACAAAGATCTGTGAAATACTCTTGTGAATTTTATGTAGACGTTCCCACATAATTGGAGTGAACAGCACTCCATTAGTTTGCAAATCTATCTTCAGGTTTGGAAAATCGTTACCATCGAGTTTTTCCAAAAATTCCCTGAAGACTTGGGAGGCGAATGGGTCCCCCGATCCTGTAATGTTTAAGGTTATAGGCTTGCCATTTGCATTTGAAAAAAAATCTTGGGTGAATTTCTGTGTTAAATCTTGAGCAACTTTAAACTCTTTTGAGTCAGTACTATAACTGATTTTTTCATTGCGACAGCTCTCACAAGACAGATTGCAAGATGGGTCATAGTTGAGCATTAAATCAGTTGGTGGTTGTTTTACTAAAATGTCTTTTTTGGCAGCCGCTATTATTTTTCTTTGATTTGATTCTAAAAAATAATAGGTTTTTAGTTCACCACTTTGAATAAAAGGACACATATTTTCATCACAATAGGAATAACTTCCATCCAGGATGGATTTTCTTATTTTTTGTGCAGTCTCAGAATTCCATTCGCTTTCTAGTGAATTCTCTTTGTAATCACCAAAAGGTGTTTTTTGCCAAGAAGGACAACAAAAATATAACTTTCCATTGAGATGAATTTCAGTGCTTTCAAAGGGCTTCATGCAATATCGGCCAGATAAATCTGTCTTTTTCAAGTTATCGGCACTCATCTTTGAATCCTGCTTATGACTGACTATTGAATTGTTAATTTAATTATTTTATTGAGCATTTAACAGCAAGACAAGGTATTGAGGGAAAATTCTAGAGGATAATAATTTACAAAAACTTATAAAGAATACTCGTAATGAACTGAATGTCATTCTTTGAATTTACAGTGGGAGAGGAGCTGACTCCATCACCAAAACTTTTAATTCCTAGATTTTCAACATAAGTCCAATTACCCACAAAATGCATTAATTCCAAATTAATACCAACGTTCAATGTAGACTTTCCCTCATAATTACTTATTCCAGAGTTTGCCTCGTCCGAATTAACTCCAAAATAATAATCAACATACTCTTTGTCCCAATATTGCAAAAAAATCTGTGGTTTAAATTTAAAATCCAAACTTAAATAAAACTCTGGGGCTAAGTTAGCTTTTATATTTAAACCTTTGTTCGTAAAAAAGTCATTATATGAAATTAATTCAAAAATTTTATATTTAATAATTGACCCCAGAAAAAAACCTTTCTTCCTAGGATGCAAGCCCTCACTCTCATAGGGTTCACCTTCAATAATCCCCATTCCAATTAATGTAAATTCATCAGAATGATAAAGAAGACTCCCAAGCCCATCCTTGCTTAAAAAAAGTGGGCCATACCTGAAAATAAAAGCTGGAATTACCTCAACCTTAGAATCATCGACACTATTCTTTCTAATATTTGAATGAATTTTTACAGCCGGCCCAGCATTAAATTCATATGTCGAAACAATTCCATGAAGTGCCCACGGATATAAAAGTAAATCAGTACTAACCCCCTTATTCACAACCAGTAATTTTTTAATTACTGGTGAAAAGAAATCACTGTCATACTCAATATAAATTTCATCTAGGTCGTAAGCTTTATTATTAAAAAAAAGAGTCTTTTTTAATTCGCAAGTAAACTTATCAAACGAATATTTAAATTTTAAATTAGTCGCAATATTTAGCGAAAAGCTGATATCTTGAGAATTAATGTTTTGATAATCAATTTCAAAATTAATTTTATTTTGCAGTAAATTTACATTTTCAATTAGCCAGTTACTTTTTTTACCAATTTGAAAACGAGTTGTGTGAATTTCATCCACACCTTCAAATGAGCAAGGCTTAACTAAATCAACAGAATAAACAGAACTCGTTCCATCACTCAAGGGAAGCACCAATAATTTTAATTTTTCAGCATTAGATTTTAATGGATAAAAAATGATAAATAGAAAAAACAAAAGGGAGGCATTAACTCTCCCTTTATACCTTATTTCTTTTTCGATAAAATTTTTGCAATTTTTTCAGTCGCTGTTTTACTCGCCACTGGTTTTGCCACAGTTGGATTGCCTTCATTAATGAACTCATTAACTGCTTCCTTCGAAGCTGCATCTTTTGGTGGAGCTACAAGCGTAGCTGTTTTTTTATTTTCATTTTTTTGAATAGTCGAATCCATACCTTTCTCCTAGAAAAATGTTAATTACTTCAGATCATTTTAAAAATCTGACCTAAAATAATTTTAAACTCACTATCTTTCTCTGACTTGATTTAGACTTGTAGAATTTGTGTAGTGATCTACACAAAGGTGCCTATGCCAGCAGACTTGCTCGCTTAAGCCTCTGCCTCAACCTCAATCATCAAGACTCCATTGTCCAGTGCATCCCCCGGTTTAACATGAATGGCCTTAACAACACCCTTCGTCCCACATTTAATTTCATTTTCCATTTTCATGGCCTCTAAAATTAAAAGCGTCTGCCCTTTATCGACTTTGTCACCAATTTTACAATTGATCTTAACTACCTTCCCAGGCATTTGAGTAAAGAGCCCGCCTTCGTCTCCACCACCAAGACTTGATGGCTTATACCCACGGTAAAGTTTAAAAACTCTATCCGCATTGAGCATAATCCCTGGAGAATCCTGACGGGCAAGTTTATTCCACTTAACCCCATCCGTAGAAGCAAAATACTGATCTGCTAATTTACGAATAAAAACTGTTTCTTTATTCAGTTCTTTATTGTCTTTAATTGTTCGGAATTCAAACTCGACCATTTCTGCTGAGTGAGCACGAGTTTTTGTAAGATCGACGATATATTCATTTTTTTCATTATCAACTAAGTATGTTCTCATAAATTAAAATCCCATTCTGCGAGCTTCGATACCTGCAATTTTTTTATAAATCGAAGTGTAATCCATATCGAGCTTAACTCTATCTTGTGGCTTAATCGTACTAATGTAGGCTGTCGAATATTTTCCCTGAATAAAAGTTTCTTCATTCATAATAACTTTATGAAGTGGAATATTCGTCTTCAATCCTTCTATGAGAAGTCCATCTAGGGCCGCTCTCATTTTTCTAATCGCAACTTCTCTAATAATCCCTTTCGCCACTAACTTTCCAACCATCGGATCAAAATCAGGTGTGACATTGAGTCCTTTATAAAGACAATTATCAAAACGAATCCCTTGAGGAAAATTCGTCTCACATCCCGTAACAAATCCTGGCGCAGGAAGCATCGTGACCGGATCTTCTGCACAAATACGACATTCAATCGCATGCCCTGTTCTTTTAATCCACTCTTGATTTGGAATTTGTAAATCTTCTCCAAACGCCGACTGAATCATACAAACAATTAAATCAATACCTGTTATTTCTTCCGTAATCGGATGCTCAACTTGAATACGCGTGTTCATCTCAAGGAAATAAAAATCTTTATCTTCACCCATTACAAGCTCAACAGTTCCTGCTGAATCGTAGTTAATTGCTTTAGCTAATCTGACTGCCGTGGTGCATACTTTTTGGCGAAGCTCTTCATCATCACCAATAAATGGCGACGGAGCTTCTTCAACTATTTTCTGGTGACGACGTTGAATCGAACATTCTCTTTCAAAAAAGTGAAACACGTTGCCTTTTTTATCGGCGAGAATTTGCACTTCAATGTGGTGAGGGTTCACAATATATTTTTCAACGAGAAGATCGCCACACTTAAAAGCGGCAGCAGATTCTCTTTGAACTGCTTCAAAATTATTTCTAATATCTTGCTCATTCGCACAAACACGCATTCCACGTCCACCACCACCAGCAACGGCTTTAAGCAAAACTGGATACTTTATTTGCGAAGCAATTTTAATGGCTTCTTCAATAGTCGGAACAGCCCCGGTAGAACCAGGAACAACTGGAATTCCATTTTTCTTAGCAAACTCTTTTGAAACAGCTTTATCACCCATGACTCTAACAGCCTCTGGATGTGGCCCAATCCAAGTGATTCCATTTTTTACCAAAGTTTGTGAAAACTCAGTATTCTCAGAAAGAAATCCATATCCCGGATGAACACCGTCAATCTTATAGTCTTTGCAAAGTTCTAAAATTCTTGGAATGTTCAAATAAGTTTCTTGATTCGTTGATCCTTTTAAATGAACCCACTCATCACAAACTTCAAGATGCTTTGCTTGAACTTCATTATCCGTCCAAACACCCACTGCTACGTGACCTAATTCTCTACAAGCTTTTGCAATTCGAGCCGCGATTTCTCCACGGTTCATTATAAGAATTCTTTTTTGTGTACTCACTTTTTTGCCTCTTTTAAAAAATTAAAGCTGAATGTTCCCATGTTTACGCTTTGGTTTTTCTTGCTTCTTATTTTTAAGAGCAACCAAATATTCATAAACTCTCTTACGAGTTTCTTCTGGAAGAATAATCGCATCCATAAATCCTAGCTCTGCTGCTCTGTACGGATTAGCAAATTTTTCATCATACTCTTCAATCAGTTTTGCTTTTTTATCATCAAACGCTTTTCCAGTAAGTCCTTCCATCTCCGCGCGATGAATAATATTAACCGCTCCTTCAGCTCCCATAACTGCAATTTCAGCAGTAGGATAAGCTAGATTCACGTCGGTCTTAATATGCTTTGAAGCCATTACTAAATAAGCTCCACCGTAAGATTTTCTTGTGATGATTGAAATAAGCGGTACTGTCGCCTCCGAATAAGCATAAAGAAGTTTTGATCCGTGTTTAATGATCCCACCAAACTCTTGATTTGTTCCCGGTAAAAATCCTGGAACATCAACTAATGTTAAAATAGGAATATCAAAAGCATCACAAAAGCGCACAAAGCGCGCTGCTTTTTCACTAGAAGCTATATCTAAAACACCAGCCAAAACCGCCGGCTGATTAGCAACGATACCAATTTTAATTCCACCAACAGACGCAAAACCAACGATGATATTTTTAGCATAGTCTTTATGAACTTCTAAAAATTGAGCATCATCAACAACATCGAAAATAATCTCTTTCATGTCGTAAGGTTTTTTGGGATTCGCTGGAACTGTTTCTTTGATTTTTACGTTATCACGATAAACTGTATCAGACGTATATTTTGGCGTTGCCTTCGTAAAGTTAGCAGGAGGAATGTATGACAGAAGTTCACGAACTCTCTCAAAACACTCATCTTCGCTTGCTACTTTAAATTGTGCCACACCAGATTTTTCAGAGTGAGCGGTTGCTCCTCCTAATTGATCTTTTGTTACTTCTTCGTGAGTCACGGTCTTAATAACATCAGGTCCAGTAACAAACATGTATGAAGTTTTATCAACCATGAAAATAAAGTCAGTTAAAGCTGGAGAATAAACCGCTCCACCTGCACATGGCCCCATGATGAGCGAGATCTGTGGAATAACCCCAGAACATTTTACGTTCCTATAAAAAATTTCTCCATATCCAGCTAGGCCTTCAACACCTTCTTGAATACGCGCTCCCCCTGAATCATTCATTCCAATAATAGGAATTCTATTTTCTAGAGCGAAGTCCATAATCTTACAGATTTTTTTTGCGTGAGCCGCACCCAAAGATCCACCAAAACAAGTGAAGTCTTGAGAATAAAGTGCAATTTTCTGCCCATTGATCGTCGCAATTCCTGTCACAACACCGTCACCAAGAAAAGATTCACCTTTACCAGCTTGGCGGCTTACAACAAAACGATCGAATTCTAAAAAAGACCCTGGATCAACCAGTCTTTCAATTCTTTCTCTCGCAGTATACTTACCTTGTTCATTTTGTTTTTTCTTTCTAACTTCGCCACCGCCCACTTCAGATTCTTTTCTGAGTTTAAGCAATAGCTCGCGCTTCCCTTCCAGGGTTTGGGTCTGAGACATAAAAAAACCTCCTAAAGAAGCAGGCATTTTATACCTTGAATCCTTAGGAGGCTACTTATAGTGCGTCAAATTAGGCGAAATTTATGCGGCCTTAATTCTCTTATCTAGGCCGTATTTATCTACTTTCATAATCAAGCTCGCTCGTGAAATATCGAGCTCCTTCGCTAAGCGTGATTTATTAAAATTACATCTTTTTAATCCTTCACGAATCATCATAATTTCTAATTGCTCAAGAGCTTCTCTCAAAGTCCCTTCAGTATTAACCCCTTTAAAAGCAGGTTCAGATGATGCACCCCACTCAGAGATTCGCGGAGAAAGATTCGATGGATCAATTATTTTTTCATCTCCAGCTAAAACCACTAAACGCTCAACTTCATTTTCTAATTCACGAACGTTACCTGGCCACGGATAATCAAGTAACTTCTCCATACATTTTTTTGCAAAAGTCTTAAGTGGTTTCCCCGATTCATCACATCTCTTCTTTAAAAAGAAATCCATTAAAACCGGAATATCATCGTGTCTTTCACGAAGTGCTGGAAGCCCAACGTTAATAACGTTAATGCGGTAATAAAGATCTTCTCTGAATTCCCCTTTCGCCATCATTTCTTTTAAATTCTTATTTGTCGCCGCCACAATTCTCACATCGACTTTTTTCGGCGAGGTCGCCCCTACTGGTAAATAAGTCCCTTCTTGTAAAACACGAAGTAGCTTCACCTGCATCGAAAGTGTTGTATCCCCGATTTCATCCAGGAACAAGGTCCCACCATTGGCCGTCTCAAATAAACCTTTCTTGTCTTTCACCGCTCCTGTAAACGATCCTTTCATGTGCCCAAATAATTCTGAGTCAAGAAGGTTATCGTTAAACGCCGAACAGTTCACTGCTAAAAACATTTTCTCTTTTCTAGGAGAATAAAAGTGAATGGCCTTGGCCACAAGCTCTTTCCCCGTTCCATTTTCCCCTTGAATGAGTACACTCGATTCAGAGTTAGAAATCTTCTCCAAAAGAGAATAAATCTGCTGCATCTTTTTCGATTTACCAATCATGGCATGGTAACGATATTTCTCACCCACTTCTGATGAGAGCGCATGAATTTGATCTTCACGTTTCGTAATCTCATCATGAAAACTCACCATCTCTTCTGCGACTAGCCCTGTAAGCTCTCTCACATAATCCAATTCACGAGGCCACATCTTCTTAACTTTCTCGCATGCCACTACAGCATCTGCCTCAGTCGTTCCACACTCAATCATTTGCTTTTTTAACATCTCAAGATCCGAGCTCGTTGCCGTATCCAAAACAAACGGATAAACAAAAACTGCTCCAGCAAATTCCCCTTCAACTTTCACCGGAAAGGCCACACCCTTCACATGCTTGAAGTATGATTCATAAACAACGATGTCATCTTTACCAGAAGCCATCTTCTCCATAACTTTTTCAATATCATCTGCCAGATAGTCATGCCCATAAGCCGACTGCATCTGCACTTTCATGAAATGACTTTTAAAAGCAAAATTCTTATTTGAGTGATCTGACCAAAGCTTGCCATGAGCATCTGTATAAAACATTTCCACATCAAACCATTTTCCTAGAATCCCTTCTAGCTTAGTGATGACATGAAGTTTTCCCATATCTTGCCAATTAATCATACAACTCTCCTAAGAGTTCAAATGCCCAAGACCTTTTGAGCATCATATTTGTAAAATTTTTCGGCAGTTTTAAAGAAAACTTAAATAGATTGATGAAATATTCAACAAAAAGGGAAAAAATTAATGTGTTTCTATTTTACGATCTTCGAGTTTTTGATCATTTAGCCAAAAACTTAGACGAGTGACGTAGGATTCAGACAACCAATCCTGAGGCCCAATAAATTTATTGATATGTTTTCCTTGTGGGTTAAATAAAAAGGTCTCAGGAACCTTTAGTGTACCCAAAAGGTCCATTACTTTATTCTCTGAATCCAAAGCAAATCTAACGTTCTTGGGAATATTAGGAAAACGTTTAAGAAATTTTTGAATCTTAACTTCCTCATCATTAACTGCGACTAACAAGAATTTCAAACCACGCCCTTCAACCTTACTTGCATAAGTCAAAAACTCCGGCATCTCTTTTTCGCAAGGAGCACACCACGTCCCCCAAATATGAACAAATGTTCCTGTAGAGTCTTTAATATATTCCTTAGAGTTCACCACTCCCGGAATATTCATCCCTACAACATCAAAAGAAGGTAATTCTTTTAATACTGGTGCCGTCACTTCACTAGACTGATTCCCATAAAATTTATTACGCTCATAATAAGCGTACAGAACCGTCAACCCTAAAAGAGAAAACACGATAAGAAGTTTTTTAATAAAATGTATTTTCATAATTTGAAAAATTGGGAAAAAAAAAGCCTCCCAAAGGAGGCTTTTAATATTATTTAATCAACTAAAGCAAAGTAACTCATTTTCGCACTATCACCAACACGCCCTTCAGCGATCTTGATAACTCTAGTGTATCCACCATTTCTAGTTTTAAACTTCGGAGCTACTGTATTGAACAAGTTCGTAACAGCAGAATCATTGTTCAACTTAGAGTAAGCCACTCTTCTGTTGTGAACTGTATCTTCTTTTGCAAGAGTGATTAGTTTTTCAACATAAGATCTTAAAGCCATACATCTAGCATGAGTTGTTTTAATTTTTCCGTGCTCAAAAACTTCGATAGCAAGGTTTTTAATGATTGCTGTTCTGTGAGCTGGCTTTACGCCTAAAGTATATTTGTGATTCCCGTGTCTCATAATTCCACCTAATAATTAATATCTAGTTTTTACCTAGAGTTTTCCCGTCTTGCATATCTTTCATTAA
The DNA here is from genome assembly GCA_043721975.1 of Bacteriovoracaceae bacterium. Classification (GTDB taxonomy): domain Bacteria; phylum Bdellovibrionota; class Bacteriovoracia; order Bacteriovoracales; family Bacteriovoracaceae; genus Bacteriovorax. Next base: position 12,583 of record JAYSPR010000256.1, on the reverse strand, counting down.
ACTATCAACTTTCATTCCCAATCCAAGACCCATACTTGTTAGAATTTCTTTAATTTCATTTAAAGATTTTCTACCGAAGTTTTTAGTTCTTAGCATCTCACCTTCTGTCTTCGAAACGAGTTCGTAGATATACTTAATGTTAGCATTCTGTAGACAGTTAGCTGAACGAACAGAAAGTTCAAGTTCAGATACTGGCTTAAGAAGCGCATTGTTCGTAGGTGATGAAACTGCGATTGGTTTAGAATCGTGTTTTACAACTTGTTCTTCATCTTCAAAAGTTAAGAATACTGCCAATTGATCTCTTAAGATCTTAGCCGCATAAGCGATCGAATCAGCTGGAACAATTCCAGAATTCGTCCAAACTTCTAAAGTTAATTTATCAAAGTCAGTTCTCTTACCAACACGTGTGTTAGTAACAGAATAGTTTACTCTGTAAACTGGTGAGAAAAGTGTATCTAAATAGATCCATCCAACAGGAAGATCATATTCTTCTTTATTATCAACAGCTGTTACGTATCCTTTTCCTCTAGCAACCTTAAGTTCGACCTTAAGTGATCCACCAGACGAAATGTTAGCAATAACATGATTTGGGTTAAGAATTTCTACGTTAGCATTTGTTACGATATCAGAGGCCTTAACCGGCCCTTCACCATTTTTTTCAAGTACTAATACGGTATCTTCTTTACCAGAAATTTTGAATCGAACTTCTTTTAAGTTAAGGATGATTTCTGAAACTTCTTCCTTAACATTATTAATTGTACCGAATTCATGCTCAACACCTTCAACTCTAATAGCAACAATACCTGCTCCCTGTAGAGATGAAAGTAAAACTCTTCTTAGAGAGTTACCAAGAGTTTGGCCGTAACCTCTCTCTAATGGTTTTGCTACGAATTTACCGTAATCGTTTCTTAAGCTCTCGCTTTCTGCTTCTAGAGCAACTGGTCTAATCATATTATTCCAGTTTTTAGCTGTAAAATTATCCATTTCAAAGATCTCCTTAAATAGAAATTAAACTCTTCTTCTCTTCGGTGCTCTACATCCATTGTGTGGAATAGGGCTTCTGTCAGAAACAGAGATGATTCTGATTCCAGCACCAAGAAGTGCTCTGATCGCATTTTCTCTTCCTGCTCCTGGACCCTTCACTCTAACTTCAACAGAGTTTAATCCGTGCTCTGATGCTCTCTTAGCCGCTTCCAATGAAGCTGTCTGAGCAGCAAAAGGAGTCGATTTTTTAGACCCTCTGAAACCTAATTGACCTGCACTTGCCCAAGCAAGAGCATTCCCTTGAGGATCAGTGAAAGTAACGATTGTATTGTTAAAAGACGCCTGAATGTGACAAATCCCATGAGAGACGTTCTTTTTTACTTTTTTCTTAACTACTTTTTTTACCATATAAACTACCTTAAGTTATTTATTTAAGCGATTTAATAGATTTCTTACCAGCAATTGCTACTGCAGGTCCTTTTCTAGTTCTTGCGTTTGTGTGTGTTCTTTGTCCTCTTACTGGAAGGCTTTTTCTATGACGAACGCCTCTGTAACAAGCCATATCTTTAAGTCTTTTAATGTTAAGACCAATCTCTCTACGAAGATCCCCTTCTACAACATGATCTTCTTCAAGATATTTTCTTATTGTTTGTACTTCTTCTTCAGAAATCTCATTTGAACTTTTTTCTGGATCGATACCTGAAAGCTTTAATACGTCTAAAGCAACCTTTGGACCAACACCATAAAGTGATTGAAGAGCAATTCTCATTGCTTTGTTTCTTGGAATGTCTACCCCTAAAATTCTTGCCATATATTCCTCTTAACCTTGTCTTTGTTTATGTTTAGGACTGCTTTTGCAAACAACTCTCAACACGCCCTTTCTTTTAATAACTTTACAATCTTTACAAATAACTTTTACTGAAGCTCTAACTTTCATAAAATCCCCGCCACAACTACTACTTACTTCTGTAAGTAATTCTACCTTTAGTTAAATCGTACTTACTAATCTCAACAAGAACCTTATCTCCAGGGAGAATCTTGATAAAGTGCATACGCATTTTACCACTTATGTGAGCAATGATTATGTGACCATTCGGCAATTTAACACGAAATTTTGTGTTCGGAAGAAGTTCAGTAACTTCACCTTCCACTTCAATAATATCTTTATCGCTCATATTCCCCTAAAGCAGGTTGTATATCCTAAAATAATCCCATAAAGCAAGAGCTATATTTAGGAAGCCTTTCTATTAATTAAACAATAACTTTTAATAATGCATCAAATACGTCTTTCTCAGCCATCGAAGCGTCAATCTCAACAAGTTCATTTCTTGATTTGAAAAATGAAAGCATTGGATCAACTGTATCTTTAAAAATTTTCAATCGATTAGAAACAACTTCTTCAGTGTCATCTTTTCGTTGCTTTAAAGATCCAACCGCACCACACTTATCGCAAGTATCAGCCTTCGCAGGTGACTTAGTTGCAAGATTATAAATCTCACCACACTTATCACATGTTCTTCTGTTCACTACACGATTAACAAGGATGCTTAAATCAATGTTAAAATAAACTGCCAGAGTTTTTTTATCTCTTAGTAGTTCAGCCTCAAGCATTTCTGCTTGAATAACGTTGCGAGGGAACCCATCAAAAATATAACTAACTTTGTCTACGTCGCAGTTAGCTTTTAGGAGGGCCATTACTGTTTTATCGTCTACCAAATCACCTCTGGAAATTATCCCCGAGACTTTTTGGCCAAGTTCACTATTTTTTGCAATCTCACTTCTTAAAAGGTCACCTGTCGAAACATGCTTGAAACCATGACTAACTAATTTAGCAGCCTGAGTTCCCTTTCCAGATCCAGGCGCACCCAGGATAATCAAATGAGGCTTCATTATCTTTTAAAACCTTCTACTCGGACCGTTGTACTTGCCTCTACTCTTAAAGGCAGTTTCATACTTATCAGAGTACATAAATGTTTGAACGTTTAGCATAACTCTCATTGCAACACTTACCATGATCAAGAGAGAAGTTCCCTCAAAGCGACTATGGCTACCAGTAATCACAGAAGGCAAAATGCACACCACGATCAAGAAAAGGGCACCAAAAAAGGTTACTCTATTTAAAACAAAATCAAGATACTCTCTCGTTTTATCACCCGGCCTAATACCTGGAACAAAGGCATTGTTTTTTTGCAGCATTTCAGTAACTTTCTTTGTCTTAAATTGTATTGGAGCATAAAAGAAAGACATATAAAAAATTAGAAGCGCAAACACCAAATTAAAAAGTAAGTTCCCAGGCATTAATGATTGATGAATCGTATCTACGAATGGCTTTAGTGGACTAGTTGCTGGAACAAAATTTGCTAAAGTCGCCGGAGCAGCAAGTAGTGAGCTCGCTAAAATTGGAGGCATGACTCCGCCAGTATCAAGCCTTAATGGTAAGTTTTGAGCACCGCCATAGACTTTATTATTAACAACTTTTTTAGCGTATTGAACTGGAATATTTCTAAACGCACTTTCAATGTATGAAACTATATAAAGAGAAAGTACAATGATTGCAACACCTACAACCAGATTCCAACCAGACAATTCACCATTTCTAAATAGTGTAACTTTTTGAAAAAATTCCGCCGGTAGCTCTACTGCAATCCCTGTAAAAATAATAAGCGAAACACCATTCTCAAGACCAAACTCAGTAATTCTTTCACCTAACCATAAAAGGAACATGGTTCCGCCGGCCAAGGTAATCATTGTAGTTAATCTAAAAAGCATTCCCGGCTCATTGATTAGTGGCACGCCTGTTGGACTTCTAAATCCTTCGAAAACGGCTGCCATTCCATAACCCTGAATACAACAAAGTAAAACTGAAGCATAACGAGTCCATTTCTGAATCTTCTTATTTCCTTCACTGTCCTCTTGCATTTCTTGAATTTGTGGAACAACTTCACCAAGTAAGCTAAAAATAATTGACGTTGTAATGTATGGCATGATTCCAAGTGCTAACACTGAAAATCTCTTAAAAGCTCCCCCCGAAAAGGTGTTAACTAGGTCGAAAATTCCACCACCACCTTCAGAGAAATAAGAAGCCAATGCTGATGCGTTTACACCTGCAACAGGCACCTGAGCAGCTAATCTGTATACTAACAAAAGTAGAAAAGTATAAAATACTCGCTTCTTAAGTTCTTCTATCTTTCCTTGACTTGTCGACATTAGTTTTCCCTAACTATTTAACAGTTCCAGAACTGTTTTGAATTGATTCAAGTGCCTTCTTTGAAAACTTAGTTATTTCCTCAAAGTTTAACGCTTTAGTCAATGCAATATTGCCGATTACTTTAATTTTTAATGATTTATTTATACCAGACAGTAAACCTTTTGCGATTAATGTCTCTCTGTTTACTTTTTCAGCTTTTGCATATTTTGCTTCGATGTTTTCAAGAGTCACAACTGCAAACGGGTCAGCAAATCTAACATTGCTAAATCCTCTTTTTGGTAATCTCATATAAAGAGGAAGGTTGTTACCTTCAAAACCAGATCTAACGTGACCGCTTTTTCTAGCTTTTTGCCCTTTGTGTCCTTTACCTGCTTGAGTACCTTGACCTGAACCTTGTCCACGACCAAGTCTTTTAGTGTTTTTATTCGCACCTTTTGGACTTTGTAAATTATTTAAAGTTAACATAACTAAATTCCTCTATTTACTTGAAACTATTCTTTGATTTCTAACATATGAATGATTTTCTTAATCATTCCTCTTACACTCGGTGTGTTCTCCAGCTCTGAAGTTTGTCCAATTTTGCGAAGACCCAAACCACGTACATTGGCTTGAACGCCTTTAGTTGTACCTGGTAATCCTTTAACGAGTTTTACTTTTATTTTTGATAATGTTTTAGCCATAAAATTCCTAAATTTAGTTTTTTGCTCTAAGGCCTTTCACGTCTTTATCTCTAGCTTTAGCAATTGCTTCAACCGATCTAAGTTCTCTAAGCGCCTTAAAAGTTGCCTTCACTACGTTATGTGGATTATTACCACGAAGTGATTTTGTTAAAATATTATGAACACCTGCTAGTTCTAAAATAGAACGACAAGCTCCAGCTGCCTTAACCCCAGTACCACTTGCTGCTGGCTTAAATAAAATTTTTCCAGCATCGAATTCACCCATGATCTCATGAGGAATTGTTCCGTTATCTAGAGGAACAGTAATCATATTTTTATATGCTTCCTGTGTAGCCTTTCTAATCGCTTCTGGAACTTCTTTGGCTTTACCAAGTCCGTATCCAACTTTACCTTTTTTATCGCCAACGATCATAAGTGCAGAAAAAGAAAACCTTCTACCACCTTTAACAACCTTAGCAACACGGTTTACAGCAACAACTCTTTCTTCAAGCTCTGTTCCTGTTCCAGGCGCTTTTTTCTTTGGAGCAGGGGCTCCTCCGCCTTTTTTACCGCGTGGACCTTTTTTGTTATCGCCACCATCAGTTTCAAATTCTTCAATTACAGAAATTTCTTCAGACATATTATCTCCTAAACCTGTATTCCACTTTCTCTAATACTTTGTACAAGTGCGGCGATTACGCCAGTATACTTATAACCTGCTCTGTCAAAAACTGCAGCATTAAGATTTTTTGATTTCAATGCAGAAGCAACTTTAACACCAACTTTCTTAGCGCCTTCGATGTTACAACTTTCAGCGGCTGCTTGTTTTCCAAAAGTACTTACAGTAAACAAACTAACTGACTTGGTATCGTCAATAACTTGAACCGTAATGTGCTTATTAGATTTCATTGCACAAATGCGTGGACGTTCAGAAGTACCGCTAATTTTATTTCTAATAGTCAGTCTTCTTTTTTGTCTTCGCTGATCTTTTTTATTTGCTACTTTTCCGTACTGCTTTCTCATATTAATGATCCCAATAAGTAATTAATTATTTACCTTTACCGCCGGCCTTACCAGCCTTTCTAATAATAGTTTCAGTTGTATACTTAACACCCTTGCCTTTGTACGGCTCAGGCTCTCTGAAAGATCTAACCTTAGCTGCAACTTGTCCAACTAATTCTTTATTTGATCCTTCGATATCAATTTGGTTTTTCGTAACTTTGGCAGTGATTCCAGCCGGAAGTGGGAAATCGATTGGGTGTGAATAACCTAAGCTTAAGTTAAGAACATTTCCAGAAACTGCAGCTTTGTAACCAACGCCAGTGAATTCTAGAGACTTTACAAATCCAGTACTAACACCAGTTACCATATTGCTAACTAGAGTTCTTGCTGTTCCCCATTGAGATCTTGCAAGTGTTGATTCGTCTTTAGGTTTTACTACTATTGTCTTACCTTCAAGAGTCACAACGACATTTGAATTTAATTTATGAGTTAAAATACCTTTAGTACCTTTAACTGTTACTAAGCCGTCTTTAATAGAAACTTCTACTTTTTCAGGTATATTTACTGGATGCTTACCAATTCTTGACATGACTAACTCCTACCAAACATTGCAGAGAATTTCTCCGCCTACTTTATTTCTCTTTGCTTCTCTAGATGACATTACACCTTTAGAAGTAGAAACGATTGAAACACCTAAGCCACTCATTACGCGAGTAAATGAATCATAGCTGTTATATCTTCTTAATCCTGGTCTTGAGACTCTTGATAAACCGACGATAGCTCCTTCTTTTAAAGCGACTTTAATTTTAATGTCGTTTGGAGCCTTTGCTACGATCTTAAAAGACTTAATATAACCTTCATCTTTTAAAACTTTACAAATTGCAGCTTGAATCTTGCTAGCAGGAAATTCGACTTTCTCATGTCCAGCACTATTACCGTTTCTAATTACAGTTAGCATGTTTGAAATTGGATCTGTTATCATATTTTCCTCTGTATCTTCTAATTCACTAGTTATTTACCAGTACTACCAGCTAGACTTAGTTACGCCTGGAACCATTCCTTTTAGGGAAAGATTTCTGAAGCATATTCTGCATAGCTTAAACATTCTAATGAAAGCTCTTGGTCTTCCACAGTTTTCGCATCTATTTCTGTGTCTAACTTGGAACTTTGGTTTTTTATCGTTCGCAATAATTTTAGCTAATCTAGCCATTCATAACTCCATTATTTTCTAAAAGGCATACCAATCAATGTTAAAAGCTCTCTTCCTTCATCGTTCGACTTTGCAGTTGTAACGATAGAAATCCCTAAGCCTCTTATTTTATCAACTTTATCGTAGTTAATTTCTGGAAAAATAATTTGCTCTTTCAAGCCTAAGTTATAATTTCCTTTTCCATCAAAACCTTTAGAAGAAACACCTCTAAAGTCCCTTACCCGTGGAAGAGAGATTGAAATCAATCTATCAAGAAATTCATACATTTTTTCACCACGTAAGGTAACCGAAGCACCCAAAGGCATACCTTCTCTTACTTTAAATGAAGCGATTGATGTTTTTGCACGAGCAACAACTGGCTTTTGGCCTGTAATTGCACCAAGGTCCGCAACAATCGTGTCAACAACTTTAGAGTTTGAAACTGCATCTTTAGTAACACAGTTAACAACAACTTTTTCAATTTTTGGTATCATATGAACGTTGTCGTATCCAAATTTCTTAACCATTGCTGGAACAACTTCTTTTCTATATATATCTTGCATTCTACTCATAAAAATTCCCTATTATATTACAGCGCCACACTTTTTAGAAACTCTTGATGTCTTGTTATCTTTTCCAATAACAAACTTAACCTTTGTAGGTTTTTTTGTTTTCGGACTAATTAAAGAAACATTGCTTGAATGAAGCGGAAGACTCTTGGTAACAAATCCACCTTCTGGATTTTGCTGACTTGGCTTCATAGATCTTTTCACTTCGTTAACACCTTCAACAACAACTTTACTTGTCTTTCTGTTTAACGAAACGATTTTACCCGTTTTTCCAGCACTTTTCCCTGTCGTTACTACTACTTCGTCATTAACTTTTAATTTTTTCATATTCTCTTACCTATAATCTATTAAAGAACTTCTGGTGCTAGTGAGCAGATCTTTGTGAAGTTTTTACCTCTTAATTCTCTTGCTACTGGCCCAAAAATACGAGTTCCAACAGGCTCATTCGCGTTGTTAATAATAACAGCACTGTTTACATCAAATTGAATGTATGAACCATCTTCTCTTCTTACTGGATAAACCGTTCTAACGATAACCGCTTTTTTAACGTCACCTTTTTTAATTTTTCCACCAGTAACTGCTTGCTGTACTGCTACAACGATAATGTCACCTACTCCTGCTGAAGTTCTCTTAGAACCACCCAAGACTTTAATACACGTTACAATTTTTGCACCTGAGTTATCTGCAATCTCAAGGTTACTTTGCATTTGGATCATAAACTTATCCCTTAGTTAACTTTAAATAATTCCCATTTCTTTAATTTAGAATATGGACGTGATTCAATAATTGTTACTGCATCACCGATTTTTGCTTTAGAAGCTTCATCGTGAACGTGGTATTTTTTTGAAGTGCTTACGAATTTACTGTAAACGCCGTCTTTAAATCTTCTAGTTACTTTTACAACAATTGTTTTTTCGTTTTTGTCGCTTACAACTGTTCCATCAAGTGTTTTTTTAAATTTTTTTACATCTGTATTCATTCTAAATATCCTATTTGCTTAACAGCTTGTTAAAAGTCAAAAGTCTCGCAATATCTTTTTTTACTAATTGCTTTCTGTGAGGCTTTTCAGTGCCTGAAACAGATGACTGAATCTTAAGCGTTAAAAGTTCTTTTTTTAGCTCAAAAAGTTTCTTTTGAACTTCTTTAGCATTTAGTTTCTTTACATCATCAATAGTGATCATATTTTAATCCAAAAAATAAATTTATCGGCTTGCGCCTTATTGCATCTTTTTTTTACTAAGACAAGGTTTCTTTACTAACCAGGTCTTCTTTTTTTACTAATTTTGTCTTGATTGGTAACTTGTACATAGCAAGTCTTAATGCTGCCAAACTAGTTTCCGCATCTAAGCCACCAACTTCAAAAAGGATTCTTCCGGGTCTAATAACGGCTACCCATGTTTCAGGAGAACCTTTACCGCCACCCATACGTACTTCAGCTGGTTTTCTTGATAAAGACTTATCAGGAAAAACCTTAATCCACATATTTCCACCACGTTTCATTTTTCTTGAAATTGCGATACGAGCTGCTTCGATTTGTCTATTAGTGATATATCCACAGCCTGTAGCTTGAAGTCCAAATTCACCGTACGCTAATGTGTTTCCACGGTTAGCTGCACCGGCCATTCTTCCTTTTTGTTGTTTTCTAAAACGTACTCTTTTAGGACTTAACATGAGAAACCTCTACCTTATTTAAAATACTATAAATACTATTTATAGATCTCGCCCTTATAAACCCAAACCTTAACACCAATAATTCCGTATGTTGTCATGGCTTCGGCTGTATTATAATCAATGTCTGCTCTTAGAGTATGAAGAGGAACTTTTCTCTCTGCATATCCTTCAGTACGAGCCATTTCAGCTCCACCGAGACGACCTGACGTTCTTACTTTAATACCCTTAACGCCTGCTCTAAAAGCAGATTGCATCACTTTCTTCATTGCTCTTCTAAACGCAACACGCTTCTCTAGCTGTTGAGCAATGTTTTCAGCAATAAGCTTAGCGTCTGCATCTGGTCTTTTAACTTCGGCAATGTTGAAAATTAAAGTTCCAGTTGTCATTTTCTTTAAGTCATTTCTTATTTTTTCAATTCCAGTACCTTTTTTTCCAATCGCAATACCAGGCTTCGCTGTATTCACAGTTACCTTTACCTGATCAGAAGTTCTTGAAATATCGATACTAGCAACAGAAGCATTTTTCATTGTTTTTTCAATGTATGCTCTCATTTTAATATCTTCATGTAGAAGTTCGGCATATCTATCTTTTGCATACCAGCTTGAATGCCAAGTTTTGATGTACCCTAATCTAAATCCATAAGGATGTACTTTTTGTCCCATTATTTCCTACCTATGCTTCTTTTAAAACCACTGTTACATGGCTTGATCTTTTTCTAATTTTATAAGCGCGACCTTGTGCTCTTGGCATAATTCTTTTTTGCATTGGACCTTCATCAGTGAAGATTGTTCCAATAACTAAGTTTTCAAGATCATACTTATTAGCTTCGTTAGCAATTGCTAATCCGCTATTGATAAGTTTTGTTAAAACAATAGCAATTTCTTTTTTCTCGCAAAATCTTAAGATTTTGATTGCTTCGGAAGCTTTTTTGTTTCTAACTAAATCACAAACCTGTCTGACTTTTCTAGGTGCGATTCCAACATTATTTGTCTTTACTTTAATGGCCATAAGCCCCTCTCTAAATTAATTATTTCTTAACTACTTTCTTATCTGCACCGTGACCATGGAAAGTTCTAGTAATAGAAAATTCTCCAAGTTTGTGACCGATCATGTTGTCTGTAACATAAACTGGAATAAATTTCTTTCCGTTATGAACAGCAAATGTAATCCCAATAAACTCAGGTACAACAGTTGAGCGACGTGACCATGTCTTAATTACCTTACTTGCTTTATTAGATTCGCCAGAAATAGCGGCTACTTTTTTAAGCAAATGTGTATCTACGAAAGGTCCCTTCTTAAGTGAACGAGCCATATTAAAACTCCCTAATTATTACTTTCTTCTCTTAACAATAAATTTATCAGTTCTCTTATTCTTACGTGTTTTGTAACCACGAGTAGGTAATCCCCACGGAGTAACAGGGTGACGTCCACCAGATGTTCTTCCTTCTCCCCCTCCCAATGGGTGATCGACTGGGTTCATAGAAACACCGCGAACAGTTGGTCTGATACCAAGCTTTCTTGTGATACCAGCTTTACCGCGGTTAACTTTTTCGTGATCTAAGTTACCAACTTGTCCAATAGTAGCGCGACAGTTGCTTTTTACTCTTCTCAATTCACCAGATGGCATTCTCAAAAGAACAGCATCATCTTCTTTGGCCATAACTTGAACATATGATCCAGCCGAACGAGCAATCTGCCCGCCAGCACCTGGACTTAATTCAACATTATGAACAAGTGTACCAATTGGAATATCACTTAATAATTTTGAGTTACCTACTTTAATGTCGGCAGACACAGATGAAACAACCACGTCACCTACGTTTAATCCAAGTGGTGCAAGAATAAAATTCGTTGCTCCATCAGCATAAACGATTAAAGCAATGTTGCATGTACGATTTGGATCGTATGCAATTGCTTTAACAGTAGCTGGGATATCAAGTTTATTTCTTTTGAAATCGATGATTCTGTATTTGCGCTTAACTCCACCACCTCTATGGCGTGTAGTTATACGGCCATCGCTGTTTCTACCAGCGATTGATTTCTTTGGAGCTAAAAGCTTTTTTGAAGGCACAAAGTCTGGAGTCAGATCTTTGCTGTTCATTACTTGCTTTTTTCTAAGTGTCGGTGTTACCGGCTTAAATTTTGTAATTCCCATAAATATTCCTTAACAATCCTTTAAAAATTAGATTCCTTTAAAAAACTCAATCTTTTGTCCTTGTGCTAATTGCACAAGAGCTTTCTTATAAGAAGAAGTTTTCTTATGAGACTTTGCAGTTCTTTTTGTTTTGCCTGGAATAACTGCTGTCTTAATAGCAACTACTTTAACATCATAAAAAGCTTCTACTGCATTTTTAATTTGGTTCTTATTTGCTTTTAAATTTACTACAAAACCGTAACGATTATTCGCTTCAGAATCAGCAGAAATTTTTTCAGTAATAAGAGGTTTTACAATTACGTCGTTTATTGCAGCCATGATTACACCAACTTGTTAGCTAGTCTTTCAAAGGCTAGCTTTTCGATAATTAAATTTTCATATTTAACTGCTTCGTAAACACTCATGCTATCAACGCCGAGGCCCTTAGCTGTTCTTAAATTATTTGTTGCTCTGATTGCTAAACTAGCTGAATCAAGAGTAACGATCAAAGAATTTAATAAATTCTTTGATCCTAGAAGTGTTGCCATTTCTTTTGTTTTACCAGTTGACTTAAGTGTGTCAACGATTAGCAATTTTCCAGCTAAATGCTTATCAACCAAAATTGACTTAAGTGCATTTAACACAACTTTCTTATTAACTTTTTGTTCAAATGATCTTTTTCTAGGACCAAAAACAGTACCACCACCTGGCATTAAAGGAGAACGTGTAGACCCTTGACGAGCATTACCAGTTCCTTTTTGCTTGAAAGGTTTCTTACCACCACCACTTACTTCTGCTTTAGTTTTAGTGTGTGCATTTCCTTGTCTTCTACCAGCAAGTGTTGCCTTAACTACTTGGTGAACTACAGGAACATTGATTGCTTCTGGATTAAAATCAAAATCAACTTTGATTTTTTCTTTATTTTCAAATTTACTATTTAATACATTTAATTCTGTCATTTTAGACCTCTACCTTAATTGCTTCTTATGCTTTTTTAAGAGCTTTAGATATTTTAATAAATCCTTCTTTACCACCTGGAACTGATCCCTTAAGTAGCAAGTAACCTTTTGCTGGATTTACTTCAACAACTACAATGTTTTGTACTGTTTTCTTATCAACACCCATATGACCAGGCATTTTTTTACCACGGAATACACGTCCCGGAGT
>JAYSPR010000255.1:0-8181 GCA_043721975.1 Bacteriovoracaceae bacterium | reverse complement strand
CTGAATATAAAAATGAACTCTCTAAAAAGAAGATTATTTTAAAAAAGAATTACTCACGTTTTGCAAGCAACATCCATATCTTGAATGAAGCAGAACTAGGCTCTCTTAAAATAGAAAATAAAGAAGAGTGGCTTATTCAGGAATTTATTGAAGGCAAAGAAGCTTCACTTTATGTTGTGTTAATAAAAGGCCATATTTGTGCATACTCTTGTTATTTAAAAGATTATTCAATTGGTGGTGGTGCCACACTTCTTTTTAAACATTTTGAACATGAAAACATTTTAAGATGGATTCAAGATTTTTTTAAGGGAAGTACACTCACTGGCCATTTTTCTTTTGATACAATTCTTGATAGGGATATGAATGTTTATCCTATTGAATGTAATCCTCGAGGCACGAGTGGAATTCACCTATTTCATGATCAAATAGATTTTATAAATTGCTTTTTTAATAAAACCTCAACCATGACTCCAAAATCTAGTACTCAGTCTATGTTGGGACTGGCCATGCTTATTTATGGACTCTCATTAAAGAATTTAAAAAGCTGGAGCAAAGACTTTGTTTCAGCAAAAGATGTTATTTACTCATATGATGACTTGAAGCCATTTTTTACTCAGTTTATTACCTTCACATATTTCGTTATGCTCGCGATTTTAAAAAGAAAAAAAGTGATTGAGGTTACGACTCTCGACATCGAATACAATGGATAGAGTATCTGGATTGTTTTTGTCGGGTATGACTAGTGGTCTCAATAAGAACTTTTTACTTCTTGAAGCTCGCTAAGTGAAATTGTACAATATTTATGGAACTTTAACCGTATCAAGGGAATCCTATGTTTAGTTGGAACAAAAATGTGCAAATACTAACCGTTTTCTGTGCTTTGCTTGTCTCTTTTTTTATCGGTAAAAACTTTTCTGATAAAAAGCTTGCTACAAAAGCGGCACCTGAAAGGGCCATTGCTAGTACTTTTGAAGTTGATGAAAGTCTCGATATTCCTGCTGATATGAGAGATTTTCAAAGTAAGCTATTTGCTCTTAAATCAAAAGAAGACTTAGATACTCTGCTTGTCAATCTTGAAGCGAATTATGACAATCATTCTCCAGCTTTAAAATTGATAACGTTAAATTTAAGTGTGCTTCCTTTGTTTAAGTCTTTTACTTACTCTGTTGAAAAAATTGTTTCAAGCCAGAAAATGGTGAGAACCAGAACTGTGTCTATGATGAAGAATCTCTCAAAAACATTGGCCGTTAATACAAGTTTAAAACAGTGGAATGTAGGCTTTGATTATTTGTCAGTTCCTTTTGTCAGTAATAATAAATTGCCTCATCAATTCAAAGATGAAGTTGAGATGCAATCTTATATGTGCTCAGCCGTTTACGACAAAGTTAAATCGAATTCTCTTCGCTTGAGTAAATTAGCAAGTGAAATTAAAAGACCAATTGTTTTTGATAAACGAGTTGCTTTTGGAAAGGATACTTTTAAAGATGATCTTTCTAGATTTACTGTTTTAAATAAACCAGAGCTTATGATGATGCGTTCTGGACTTGAATCAGCTTTGTTTGACCTTGCTTTTTCTTGTGCATACAGCATAGATGGTGTGACAAAAGTCGCAAAAAATGTAGGGATGTTATATGGAATGGATATGATGAAGTTATTTTCTCAACCTGATGGGGTGAGTAATAAAAATAAAGTGCTCGCAATGAGAGCTGTTCCACAATTTTTAAAACTAAAAGCCGACGGAGAACAGTGGACTAAAAAATCATGGGATCATGGAAAAGAAGCTCAAGTCTTACTTGAATCCGCTTGGGAATCTATGGACAAATATCCTGAAACTCAAAACAATGCCTTCAAACGTGACTATATTGATACTCATGGTGAAGATATACAAACGGCCATTGATAAATCTAAGCGCTTCTTTTCTGATTCAATGACCTCCATTAGAAGTGGATCTACAGGCAATATTATAAAAGTGAATATTAAGAAATTTTTTGATCATCCTGAAAAAGATTTAAAAGATCTCCTACCAACTGGCTGGGTAGAAGGAGATGATAATATTTCTGGAGTCATTCAATCGACAGGGGAAAGCTACACTTATAAAAATTATCGCATAGGATCTCCAGTAAAATGGAAGGATGAAGTCTTTTCTAAGTACGTTCAATCTGATGACCGTGTTAAGGGTGACGTTTTTCTAGAGGCCTTTAGAACGGCCAATAGTTCTCGAGATGGTGAATTATTATCAATGGTTTTCAAGAATGGTCTACTTTAAGATCTAATGTTTAAATTCAATCACTTTTTAAGAAGGAGCTTTCGCTTAAATGCTGAAAGCTCCTCTTATATTTTTGAAATTCTCTTTTTTCTGCTTTTACTTTTATCTATATCCGGAATCAATAAATTAGATTTCAACTTGGATATAGCGACTTTAGATGATCAAAGTTATAAGTCAGTAGCAAACCTAAAAGACATGCAAAAGATATTTGGAAATGCAGAGTCTCTCGATTTTTACATAAAACGAACAGATGAAAAGGGATTATCGAATTCAGATCTTTGTTCTGTGGAAAAATGGTTAAAAGAGCTTCGCCAAAATTTTACGGTCGACTCACTATATGACCTGCGATATGCAAAGTATGAGGACGGGGCCCTTTGGTATTACCGCTATTTCAATAAAGAAAGTTGCAATGACGTTATAAATGTTCCAAAAGTCTTCTCAAATCAAATATGGAATAAGTATTTTTATCTTAAAGATGGAAGGACTGGAAAAGATATTCTTATTCAAATTAAACTCTCACTCGAAGACGTAAAAAATAAAAAAGTTGATATGATCCAAAAGTCATTTGAACTGTATTTAGGCCATCAGTTTTCCTACCATATGTATGGACAAAGCAGTATCAAGCACTATTTTCACAAGGCGCTGGAAAGAGATAATTATGTGAATATCATAATTATCTTTCTCATCTTTGGATTTTTTTATTATGCCTTTAGGTCATTTAAAATTTCTTTACTGGCTTTCATTTCAATTTTCATTAGTTCGGTTATCGTCTTTGGTGTCATGGGCCTATTTGGCCTCAATGTTACGCTTATAAATAATTGTCTGTTTATGATGCTCACTTTGGCCGTTGTTCAAGATGTCATTTTTATTTTTACTGATTATAACAATAACAATTTAAGTCTCAAGGACACATTGGAAAAGATGATGATCCCTTGTTTTTATACTTCGCTTACAACTGTCATAGGTTTTTTCTCTATGACGATTTCACCACTCAAGCATATCAGGGAGTTTGGCCTAGAAGCTGGTTTAGGAGTTATCATTGAATGGTTTTTTCTTTTTTATGTTTTTCCTCGCTTTGTAAGTGGGGATTGGAAAAAAAACAAATTTAAAGAAATAAAGTTTTTAAAATTAAGTCCTAATCGTTTTTTTTATATTCTTTCTGTAGGGATTTTTGTCAGTAGTCTTTATTATATTACTAAAATTCGTGTTGAAGATAAGCTTTCTGAAAACTTTTCGGCCAAGCACCCTCATTCAAAAGCGATAAAATATGTTAATGAGACGAGAAAGTGGGAAACACAGGTTTCACTGCTATTTGATTCAAATAGTGAAACAAGTGAAATTTTAAAGAAGGTGAGGCGGATTAAGGGTGTGAGTGACATCCTTTCAATTGATGAATTAAAACTAAATTTATCAGAGGGCGTGCCAGAGATCGCTCGCGACCAAGTGAAGTTGGATTTTGCCAATCTAGCTTATTCCAAGCGATTACAAAAAAATGGTATCAAAAATGTGCTCGTTTTTTTAGCATCAAATGACTTAAGTTTTTTAGAGAGAATTAATAATGAGCTTAGTCTCATTTGTGGAGAGAAATGCAAAGTTGTTGGACATCCGATTGTCTATCAAGAATTTATGGAAAAGGTTGTTTCCGATCTTAAAGAGTCATTACTTGTTTGTATAATGATTATAACGCTGACCATATTTTTCATTTTTAAATCCTTCAATCAAACAAAATTTTTGAAAATTATTTTTAGTATCTTATGGGGCCCCGTGGTTTTGATGGGGGTAATGGCCTTTATGAATGTACCACTGCAAATGACTAATACAATGGCCATAACTGTTCTTTTAGGGCTTGCTGGTGACAATGCCATTCAATATGTTTTTGCGGCCAAAAATGGAGACATGGAAACGGGGATTGGAGCTAGGGCCATGGGGACATGGTTTATGAGTCTGTTTCTTATTTTAGGGTGCCTCCCATTTCTATTGATGACCTATGTGCCAATGCAAAAAATGGGCTTAATTCTCATTGGAGGATTTATTTTAACTTTCATTGGGGATTATTTTCTAATTAAAAAAGTTAATTAAAAAATATATTCGATAGGAAGATTTAAATTGGATTCAACGCGTTTAAGTTTTATATTGAGTGGCTTTTGTAAATAATCAGTCTGGGAAATAATAGGAAGTGTGCATTTATTATTTTCAAAATAACTTAATAGGCTCTTTTGGCACTTTAAAAAATCTTGGTTCAGATCAGAGCTAATTAATGAAATTGTGATTAATTCAAAGGAATGCTGAAGAATTTTGAATTCAATAATACTTTCTGGTGAACTTTGATAAACAAGGTTCCGAATTGTTTCAGGGAAAAATTTTATTAAATCTTGGGTCTCAGAATTTTTTAAGTAAAAAATATCTTCGATGCGTCCTTCAATAAATTCTAGAGCTAAATGTGGAGACTGACATAGGGACGGAATTTTTTTTAAGGTGAGAATGTCATTGTGTTGAAATTTAACAATGGGCTGTGTTGTTCTTAATGTGTCAGTGATGATGGGAATAAATTTTCGTTGCTCTTGATCGATAAACTTTTTTTCGACAAGAATAAAATCTTCATTTAAATGTAAAGTACCATAGTCACATGTGGCAGCTAAAAATCCTTCTGTGCATTGATAAATTTGATGCAGTTTTAAAGAGAAAATAGATTCAATATATTTTTCATCAATTGGATCTAAGACTTCGGCAGCTGAGATAATTTTTAATGGTGAAAGTGTTATATGCTTATTTTTTTTGGCATCAGCTATAAGTCTTAGTGACGAAGGAGGTGCAACAATGACATCGGGATTGAATTCTCCCAGGTCATTAATATTTTTCTTAAAATCCAAATCAAGGGAGTAATAACGAAATTCGATAGTCTTTGAAACAATGCCACTATAAAGATCAGAATTGGCCCTTAAGAAAAGTGCGACTTTTTGCTTTTTATAAATAGCTTTTGGTAAACACTTCGCCAATATAATTCCAGTCCAGCTGGCTCGCTCAAGCGCTGAGGCTAAAAATAGACCACGAACATTAGATGTACCTGAAGAAAGACCTATTGTGATATTTCTAATTTTAGAGGAGAGCTTAGGATTAGCTTCAGCTGAAATGGCGATCTTAAAGGCTTCATCTCTTTTGATTCCCAGGGTATTCATATCATTAAAATGAATAAGCATTTCTGACTTTGAAATTACCGGCCATGATGTAAATACTTTGTTTTTTAAATTTTGATAAAATGGTGACTCTTTGGTTAAAAAGTTGATAAGAACTCTTAGCCTTTTTTTGATGATAAGTTGATTTAGGCTTTTTGAATTAATCAAAGTTAATAGTTTTGTGATGGTATAATAATAAAGAATAATTAATTTCATAATTTAAAAAATTGTAGCAATCGTATTCCAAAACTATTTAATAATAAACGAAGCATGGCCCAAGAGGTTTTTTGTAAGAGCTTAGCATTTTCATCAAAGTAATAATTATATTCAATGTAGGGTATCGCTCCTCGCTTACTTTTAAAGCTTGCAGCTCCTGCGCTACGATTTAAAATATCTTGGTTTCGTTCTGATTCACGGGTGAGTAGCATGGTAAGTAATCGGTAGAGTCCGTGATCTTTAGGGGCTTTTGTATCAAATCCTAAAATGGGAGTCGTCATGACTCCATTTCGTCTGAAGTAACCTAGTGCTGCTATGATGTTTCCTTTATTTTCAACAAGCTTGAAGTGAAAAAGATGGTGATCGATACCATTTTTAATATAGTCATAAGTAAATTGTGGATTTAAGTCAGTATATTTTTCTATGTAAAGATTATTATACCTAAGTAAGATCGCTTCAATGTCACTACTTTTTATATGACTTGAATCTCTTATCATTAGGGGTGAATTTTCAAGATGAAAGACATCTTTTTTAAAGTTAGAGTGGCTTTTATAAGTGGGATTCTTAGGGTCTGTTAAGTAGACTTGACGGCTTAGGATTTCTTTACCTCCGAGAGCTTTTAAATCATCCATCAAGTTTGAGTTTGTGAGCCTGTTTAAAGATCGATAGATAATAATATCATTAGGAAATTTTTTTGAAACGAAATCATTAATTTGACGAAGTTCCTCGAAGTTCAATTCAGGATAGAGGTTAGTTGAGAGAAACCAGTTGTTGATATAGACAACATGATTAAATGAGCTCAATCGAAAAAAAAGACCAAGAGATTTTAGTAAGTATTTTAATAAAAATTCTAAAGGAGGTGCATTTAAAGTTTTTAACTCTGCAATTGCATATTCAATATACTGATCATAAGGTGAGCAGACGTAGCAATTTTTTAAGTGAGGGTCAGATTTAATGACAGGGAGAATCTGTTCGTTAATTTTTAAAATAAATATGTGAGCATCAATGTTAGAGATATATTTCTTAGTGCCCTCTTTCATCATAGGAAGAAAATAATCTTTAGCATATTGACCGTTGTCATTGTCTGGCCAAATGATCTCTTCAATGTTTATGCTATCAAAGAATTCAATTTTCATTAATGCCACTTGCAGTCTTTGACGTATTTTTTAAATTGTTGACTACAGTGCGAGGGGACAATCTCAATGTCAGCGTGCTCTTTATAAAGTCTGTGAATTTTTTGAACTGTTTCTTTATAGACTTCGGTGTCTTCGTTAATAATTCCGGTAATGGCATTTGGATATTTTAAGTCCTTAAATGTCTCACTTACATAACAAGCATCAGCGATTAAAAAGAATTTTTGTTTTTCAGTTTCAAAATAAATTCCCATTTGGCCTTGAGCGTGGCCTGGTAATTCAACTCCAATGATAGAGCCATCGAGAAAGATATCGTAAACAATTTCAAAATATTGACTCAAGAAATGTGATTTTAAAAGCCTATTAGAGTCCACGACCATCGATCTTTTTTCAAAATCATGAGGCAATAAATCTGGAAGAAACGCTTTTTTAAGTGCTCTGATGCCTGATGTGTTTTTTACCCAAGCATATGAGTTTTCAGTATAGACAAAAGTTGATTGATTAAAGTCTAAAACTGCGCCAATGTGATCAGCGTGGAAGTGGGAAAGAATAATATATTTAAAATCACTGGATTTTAATTTTAGCTTGCCGATTTTTTCAGAAATTTTGTCCTCTTTATTTACAAAGACTGGAGTGACAAGGGCATAGATTTTATAAGGCATTTTTTTTGTGGCTTTAAAAAAATTTTCTGAGTAGCCAGTATCAAAAAGGATAGGGCCTAGAATAGGATGAATGATGACAGCGCATAAAGCAGCAAAATTCACTGAATGATGGCTTCCTCCATTGACAGCAATAAATTCGGGATGAGTACAATAGCCACCATCATAAAAATGAACATCAACTTTCATAGCTTTTCCACCATGTAATAACGTTGTCACTTGCTTCTTTCATAGACACAAGAGGAGTATAGCCTAATTCTTTTTTTGCTTTTTCTATCGATAATGTTTGGCTTTTAGCCAGGAGTCCAACTGTGTAGCGAGTGAGTTTTGGTTCACTGTTAGTGAGCATTACTTTGTGAAGAATTTCCAAGAGGAATGCCATAAAATAAGCTAAGAAAAAAGGGATTTTTTTATTTGAACTTTTCAAATTGAGTTCACTAAAAAGATTATTTAAAAACGGCCATAGCTGAACTGGTTCGCCATTGGTAATATTATATTTTTGCCCATTACAACTTGCAGGGGCCGTAATGGCTTTTTCAATGGCGTAAACAACATTGTGAACATAAGTAAGATCAATGATATTTTTTCCACTGCCAATGGTTGGAAGGCCTTTAGTGCCAGCAACCTTGATCAATCTTGGAAGAAGCGATTCATCGCCAGGTCCAAAGATTCCACGGGGTCTTAAAGTAATAGTGAAAAGGTTAAAGTCTCTATGGTAAGAGTCGACCAATAGC
>JAYSPR010000254.1:0-1484 GCA_043721975.1 Bacteriovoracaceae bacterium | reverse complement strand
TGGGCTATTTAGAAGTAATGGTGAAATCGAAAAAGCCATTAGTATCCATCGCTCATTAATAGCGAGAGAAAATATATCAGAGTCTCACCGCTTGCGTGCACTCAAGGAACTGGCCGTTGACTTTGATAAAGGTGGCTTTATTGATAAGGCCATTGAAACTTATCGGGATGTTTTAAAAATCAATCGTGACCAATTCGAAGTCATTCAATCACTTTGCCGTATTTATGAAGACACAGAAGATTGGGATCAAGCTTATAATTGTCGAATTATGCTTTCAAAAGTAAGTCATCATAATCAAGCCGAGACGATTTCACATATTTTGGTTCAAAAAGCTAAGCAGTATTTTGAAAAAGGTGATTTCAAAAAATGTGAAGAAGACCTCGAGGATGCTTTTAGGTTTGCCCCGTCGGTGTCGGCGAAAATTTTAAGGCTTAAGTTATTTTTAGTGAGTGGTGATCTAGAGCAGGCAAAATTTTTACTACTTGAAATTTTAAAAGAGCACCCAATGTATGCCTCTTTTATTTTTGTTTCAATTGGTGAGGACTTTCAGTCTAATGAAGAAAATCTAAAAAAAGAATACGCTCAAAGACTGGATTTACTGAGAAAGCATTTTCTAGAGATGGATGATAAAGAACTTATTTCATCTGCTTCAGTCGTTTTATCAAAAGTAAGATTGTTAAAAGAGTCTGGACTCAACAGTGAAGCTTTTGATCTATTAAAGGGCTGGATGGATAATAATAAGAATTCTTCAGAAGTTATGAAAGTTGAATATATTAAACTTCTCATTGAATTACAAAAAAAGGATGAGGCCTTAGTGCAAACGAAGGGTCTATTAGAAAATTTACACCAAACCTTAGCAAAACATTATTGCCGTCAATGTGGCTATAATTCGGATAATTTATTTTGGAGATGTCCTCAGTGTCACGAGTGGGAGACAATTCAATTTAGGTGGAAAGTTTAATGAAGAGAATGTTCGTTGTTACTTTAAGTTCTTTATTTGTTCTAAGTTCTGCTCTGCAGGCTTCTGGCACTAAAATTAAGAGCATTGAAAGTAAATCAATAATGAGTGTTAAGTACTTTGCTCAGGCCATGGGAAATGTTCATCAAAATGCTTCACGTTCGTCTCAGGTTCTTACGACGATTAGCTGCAATCATCCTGTGAAGATTTTAAAATTAGTGTCTAAAGATGGAAAAGATTTAACTAGTCTAGGGGACTCCAACTGGACCTTCGTGAGCGTTGGGCCCTATGAGGGCTACGTAATGAGTGATTATTTATCTGAAAAGAAAAATACCTGTATCGAAGAAGAATACTCAAAATTTTTTGATGGGCTGGAGTTAGATATTAATGACCTTTATTATTGGGCAAGGTTGTATGATCAGTATGTTCAAGGCAAGTCGAAGGTGCAGCAATGAAAAAAATTATAATTCTTTTCATTTTTAGTTTGGTTTTTTCAGTATCAGCAGAAGAAGCGGAGCATACTGCA